>NZ_DATGTI010000141.1:0-8093 GCF_035301925.1 Lentibacillus sp.
CTGGACGCATCCAGAGATTCAATTCTCCCTGCCACATCCTTTTTCATCGTATCTTCATTCTCGATGATATGCTGCAGCTGCTGATTGTTCCGGTCGAGCTTTGCCAGCCATTCCATCGCCTGACGTTCAAACGATTCATGCTCACGTTCGCGTTCTTTCAAAGTCTGCAATTGGTCGGCCACATGCTTCCATTTGCTTGCGTTTGCCTGTTGCTGGCTATGATACAACGTTTTAATTTCATGAAAGGCGTTCGATAAGGATTGGTTGAGTTCTTTCTGTTCATTGATCATCTCGGAAAAGTTATCTTTATGGAAATAATTCTGGTTCGGTTCGAGAATTTTGCCGTTGTTTTTAAAAACATTGGGGTGGTCACTGTTGTTAATAAATAATCCCATATCTGTTCACATCCCTTATGGTAATATCCCATGCGACTATCGTAGTATGGGACAGTCAACTAAATGTATTATATGCTAAAATAGTGATGTTCGTTTTTAGTTTGATCGGGGAGTGATTCGATGAGTATCGAAAAAAAGCCGGCCAAATGGGTTCAGCGCCTGCTCTTGTCACCAATACGGACCTTTATCGAGTATCGTTCGAACATTATCATTGAACGTAACGATACAGTTGAGATGGAAGGGCCGTATATCATCCTGGGCAATCACGTCAACAATTGGGACCCGCTATTCCTAAATTGCTACGTCAATGAGCCGATCAGTTTTATCGCCGCCGATCCGCTTTTCCGCAATCCATTTTTAAAACATGTGTTGCATTATACAGGGGCTATTCCGAAGCAGAAATTCAAAAATGATACAAGCACGATCAGAAATATTCTTAAGGCCAAAAAACATAACCGGGTCATCGGTATCTTTCCTGAAGGCAACCGAAATTGGGATGGCGAGACAGAGCCGCTTATTTATGCCACGGCTAAGCTGGTGAAATTATTGGATATCCCGGTTGTTATCGCAACGATCCGCGGCGGTCATCTCAGCCATCCAAGATGGGGTGACGGTCATCGGAAAGGAACCATTTCCATTTCATTTGAAAAAATGTGGGATATAGGTGCTTTTCGGGATGAGTCTCCGGAGACGGTTCACAAGAAACTGACCGAAGCACTCCACCACAATGAAATGGCATGGCAATCCGAGCAAAAGATTCCTTTTAAAGGAAAAGCGCCCGCACACTATCTGGAACGGCTTTTGTTTATTTGCCCACATTGCCATATTCCGGGACAGCTTCATTCGCATGACGATCTTTTCGAGTGCCGGCATTGCGGATACATGGTTCGTTACACGGATTACGGGGCATTTGAACCGGCAGGGGGAGAAATCTATTATTCTACACCATATCACTGGAACAAATGGCAGCTTGGTTTCCTGAAAACATCCATGATGGAACCGGAATGGCGTACCATTTTAAGCCGGGCGATGCAGGACCATGTGAAATTTTATGTTTCGAATGGCAAGGTACCTTTCGAACTTGTCTCAACGGGGAATTTAGCATGGGATTCGAAAAAAGTCATTTTTGAGGCGGAAAATGGGGGACATTATGCCTTTTTATTTGATGAGATGGAGGGACTGAATATCCAATTCCATCACAAGCTGGATTTCTATCATGGTGACAAATTATTCCGGATTGTCTTTTACCAGCCGCGGACATCTGCCTATAAGTGGCTGAAGGTCATCAAAACAAAACAAGCGCTTGACGCTGAACATTCCGGAAAGGAGGTCATCTCATGAATCAATCGTGGGCAATGGTGCTTGATTTTGTACTCATATCGTTATTAATTGTCATTGCAGCCGTTTTGAAAGCCCGTATACCTTTATTACGGAAGCTGATTGTGCCCACATCAATGATTGCCGGGTTCATCGGGCTGATCACTGGTCCGGAACTATTGGGATGGATCCGGTTTGACACAGATATGCTCGGTAATATCGTCTATCATTTTATGGCGATTGGCTTTATTGCCTTGTCGTTAAAGGAACGTGATATCAATCATAGTCCGGCAATTCTCAATTCCGGGATGATGATCGTATCAACTTATCTCGTGCAGGGACTTGTGGGATTAGGCCTTTTCATGATTCTTGCGACGACGTTTTACCCGGACTTTTTCCCTGGCATTGGCCTGCTTTTGCCACTTGGTTTCGGTCAGGGTCCGGGACAGGCCTATTCGATCGGTACTCAGTGGGAAGAACTCGGCCTTGCCGGCGGGGGAAACCTTGGCTTGACGATTGCCGGGATCGGTTTCATCTGGGCGACTGTGGTCGGTATTATTTTGATGAATATCTTAGCAAAGAGCAAGAAATTTCAAGGAACTGAATCTGGAATATCTGGTTCCGGTGCTGCTGTTGACGACAATCGGCGGCTTTGTGACGATCGTCTATTTGCTGTGGATCAGCCCGCGCCTGTTCCCGGAAGACAAACTTTCAAATTTGCTAGGTTTTTTCGGGATGCAGACAGGTACCATCTCAACCGGAATGGCACTCGTGAAGGCGGTCGATCCTGGCTTTCAGTCCAGCACAGCCGAAAACCTGGTTATGGGCAGTGCTTCAGCGATGATGTTTGGCGTTCCGCTGCTGCTTCTTTTAAATGTTCCAGTCGTCGATTACGTACAAAACGAACCAATTATGTATCTCTACACGTTATTGGCACTGCTTGCTTATTTTGTGGTGCTGATTGGTGTATTGCTTTACCGGACACGAAAAACAGCATGAGCGGGGGAGACGCCCCGCTCTCTTTTCTTTTCTAAAACTTACAAAAGTTTCCGCTGCACTTTCTCCCCGTTATACGAAAACAATCCACGCTTATCTTCCACGACAGTTTCCAAATGTACATGTCGGCCCCACAACTGATAAATATACGGCAGAACGTTTTCCAGGTAATGCAGATCGAGCTCGGTGCCATCATAGCCATGCATTAAATACAATTCACCATTCCGCATATAGTCACCGTTCTCTACCGTGATATACGGAAAACCACCGTTCACACGCTGTAAGACAAGCTCATCCCGCACATTTTCATAATCTTTATCGCTAATCGTGTAGTTGCTGCCCTGTTTTTCAAACAAATACATGTCTTCCCGGTTCACCAGTTCTTTCGTTAAATAGTTTCGGATAAACGACTGATCTGACTCAATTTCCCGCACTTCAAAGATTTTTTCCCTGCCTGTATTTGGTGCAGCCCCCATCTTTCGCATCGCTTCAGTCGGCTTATTGTAACGCGCTTCGATATCCTCATAAATTTTCAAGCCCAGGTAATACGGATTGATCTGCTGCTTTGACGGCTGCACGACGCTCGCGTTCAAGGAAGCAAATTCGACCACTTCATCGGGCGTCAGATTCATTTCTCTCAGGATTCGCTGATGCCAGTACGATGCCCAGCCTTCGTTCATAATTTTCGTTTCCAGCTGTGGCCAGAAATAAAGCATCTCCTCGCGCATCATTGTCAAAATATCCCGCTGCCAGTCCTCCAGCTCCCGACTGTGCTCCTCAATAAACAACAGCAAATCTTTTTCCGGCTTTGGGGGGAATTTTTTTTGGCGCTTTTTGACCAATTGAGGTTTTTTCTCCCGCTTCATCTCATCCAGTGCCCACAAGTCATCATATGGTGTTTTAACCGTGGACTGCTGTGGCGTTTCTTCTTCATTTTCCTCCGCATAATCAGGCAGTTTCGGCCGGATAAGCGATGGGTCAATATGTTCCTGAATCGACAGAACTGCATCGAGAAAACGTTCCACTTCATCGCGGCCATGAATCAGCTCATAACTTTCAATCCGTTCGGCTGTCGCTGTCATGCTCTCGACCATATCGCGCCGAGTGTTGGTAAATCGCACATTATTTTTGAAAAAATCACAATGTGCCAGGACATGTGCAATAATCAGCTTATTTTGGATCAGACTATTCGTATCAAGCAAAAAAGCATAGCATGGGTTGGAATTGATGACGAGCTCGTAAATCTGGCTCAGCCCGAGGTCATAATGCAGTTTCATTTTATGGAATTGCTTACCAAAACTCCAATGGGAAAACCTTGTTGGCATGCCATATGCTCCAAATGTATAAATGATATCAGCCGGGCATATTTCATACCGCATCGGATAAAAATCAAGGCCGAATCCGGTCGCTATTTCCGTGATTTCATCAATTGCACGGTTCAGGGTTTGTGTCTCCGTCAAAAATAATCCCTCCAAGTGTCCTTTTTACAGTGTATGACACAGGAGCGAAATTTTGACTGTTTGTTAAGGTAACAGGGGATTTTGCGGACAGATTGTTAAGGAGCGAAAATACGAGGATCTGTTTGAGGGTTTTCATGGACGTTATATTCCCTTTGAATGGATTGAGACAATGACCTCCATATTGTCTTCGCCCATTTTAAATTTATAATCCTCAAAGTGCATAAAAAAGTCTTCTGGCAGGCCGAAAACACGGTCATTTGCAAAAAAATTTTTAAAATATAAAATCGCTTTACAGCAGTTGATTAACCGCTTCCATAAGTCAGGTAATCACTTTAAAAATATTCTGTATTCTTGTTTTTAGTAACTTTTTCATATAAAATGGTACTATTACAAATAAAATTACGTGAAATTATTCTATAAAAGGGGATGACCGATGAGTACGATAGAAGCAACATTACATTCAAATGAACAAAAAGCAAAACAATATGTGAAGAATGTTTATCATGCCACTGAACAGCGAAATCCTCACGAAACTGAATTCCTGCAGGCTGTTAAAGAAATAGTCGACTCCCTCGTCCCAGTGTTAGCCCGCCAGCCACAATACATGGAATCCGGCATACTTGAACGACTTCTGGAACCGGAAAAGGTGATTTCATTCCGCGTTCCCTGGGTGGATGATCAGGGAAAAGTGCAGGTCAACCGCGGCTACCGCGTGCAATTCAACAGTGCACTCGGTCCATATAAAGGCGGTTTACGCTTTCATCCATCCGTGAATGAAAGTATCATTAAATTTTTAGGGTTCGAGCAGATTTTCAAAAATTCCCTAACCGGACAGCCGATTGGCGGGGGAAAAGGCGGATCGGACTTTGATCCGAAAGACAAAACGGATATGGAAATTATGCGATTTTGCCAAAGCTTTATGACCGAATTATACGAGCATATCGGTCCAGATACAGATGTCCCGGCCGGTGACGTTGGTGTCAATGCGAGAGAAATTGGCTATCTGTTCGGCCAGTATAAAAAACTCCGCGGCACATTTGAGGCCGGCGTGCTGACCGGTAAAGGGCTCGAATATGGCGGCAGCTTGGCACGCACGGAAGCGACAGGGTATGGACTCGTTTATTTTGTCCAGGAAATGCTGAAAGATAACGGCCTCGAGTTTAACGGCAGTACCGTCATCGTGTCAGGATCGGGCAATGTGTCCATCTACGCGATGGAAAAAGCGGCGGAATTCGGTGCGAAGGTTGTGGCGTGCAGCGATTCGGACGGCTGCATTTATGATGAGAATGGCATTGATCTTGATACCGTGAAGGAACTGAAGGAAGCCGGCAATGAGCGCATCAGTGCTTATACCGAAAGCCATCCAAACGCCAAGTATCTTGACGACTGCTCCTCCATTTGGTCGATTCCTTGTGATATTGCATTGCCGTGTGCGACCCAGAACGAGATCGATGAGGAAACGGCTAAAGCCTTGATTGCCAACGAAGTAAAAGCGGTTGGCGAGGGGGCCAATATGCCATCGACCAATGAAGCAATCGATGTGTTTCGCAATAACGATGTCTTGTTCGCTCCGGCAAAAGCAGCAAATGCTGGCGGCGTTGCGGTATCCGCACTTGAGATGGCGCAAAACAGCAGCAAACTGATGTGGTCATTTGAAGATGTTGATGCCAGACTGCAGGATATCATGAAAGATATTTATCAAAACAGCATGCAAGCTGCAACGGATTATGGCACACCTGGCAATCTAGTGGCCGGAGCCAATATCGCAGGCTTCATCAAAGTGGCCGATGCCATGATCGCACAAGGGGTGATTTAACCTTGTGATTGCAGCAAAGGTGTGGGATGATCGTAAAGCTGAGCGTCTGGAACTGAAATCAACCATAAAGGATGACTGTCTCAATACATGAGGCAGTTTTTTTATTAACTGATCCCGGCAACATCCCGTATTCAGCAAAAATTACCACGATTCCCGACTGCATGATTATCGTAATGGCGTTTCAATCTATAAGCAGGAGGGATGACGATCATGGAACTGCAATTTTTAACAATAGAGGAGTTCAATGATTTATTGCAGCAATGGAAAGACGAAACAATTAAAATTTCCAAGCACGAACTGGATGATCTGGATGAAACACTGATGACACTTCAGGATATAACGTATGAGCGCAATACACGGAGAATTGATGACTATGAGCCAATGCATGCACTGCAGCTGAACGGGTCTGGTACGATTGAAACGGATGCCGATGATGCCCAGTCGCTCCCGACGTCTGTATATGAAATCCCGCTTGAAGATAATTCCTTGTACGAGTTTGACGGCCAACAGTTTTTGCTGAGCACCTCCCGCGGCGTGTATAAAATTGAGAAGGGATAGGAGAAGAAGCTTCTCTCTTACAAAATGAGCCAGACTGAGCCCAAAACGTCAGAGAGGAGGTTTCTCTCGCCCAAAACAACCTTCGAAAGCCTGCCAAACGTCAGAGAGAATGCTTCTCTCTGACATAAGTAAGCCACATTGAGCCCAAAACGTCAGAGAGGGGGCTTCTCTCGTCCGAAACAATCTTCGAAAGCCCGCCAAACGTCAGAGAGAGGACTTCTCTCTGACATAAGTAAGCCAAATTGAGCCCAAAACGTCAGAGAGGGGGCTTCTCTCGCCCGAAACAACCTTCGAAAGCCTGCCAAACGTCAGAGAGAGGGCTTCTCTCGCGTCACAAGTTTTTAAAAAATATAGCAAAAGCTGGTAAACTTACAGCAAATAGAAAAATCCCCGCAAGTGCGGAGGTTTCAGACAGAAGCTGTTTGTTTCCGGAAAAAAGATCGCAATGCATGATAAACGTCTTCTTTCCCTTTTAAAATATAATGACGGAATTTGGGGTCTTCAAATTCCCGGTATGCGCGCATTAGGGTGGACTGTCGGTTATACATGTTCACCTCGGCATATCCGAACATATTGGAGACATCCATAATATCGTTTACAAGCCTGATGCACCTTGGGTTATCGGATGTGATATTTTCCCCGTCGGAAAAGTGGAATGGATAAATATTGTAACGTGACGGGCTGTATTCGTCAGCAATCAATTCCAATGCCTTGTCATAGGCGGATGAACAGATCGTTCCACCGCTTTCCCCTTTTGAAAAAAATGCCTCTTCACTGACGACTTTTGCCTCGGTATGATGTGCAATAAAGGCAATTTCAACATGTTCATATTTCGAACGCAAAAATTTCATCATCCAGAAAAAGAAACTTCTGGCCAAATATTTTTCAAAATTTCCCATCGACGCACTTGTATCCATCATGGCAAGTATGACGGCCCTTGACTCGGGCTTCACAACGTCGTTCCACGTCTTAAATCTCAGATCGTCATTATAAATGGGTGTGATTTGCGTTTTACCTTCGATGGCATTACGTTTAAGCGCAGTCAGGATGGTGCGTTTTTTATCGACATTGCCCATCAAACCTTTTTTACGGACGTCATTAAACTCGATTTTTTCAGTGGTGACTTCCGCTTCTTCCTTCTGTTTCAGATCAGGCAGCTCAAGTTCTTTGAAAAGGGCTTCTTCCAGCTCAGCCATTGACACCTCAGCTTCGTAATAGTCACTCCCAGGCTGATCACCTGCTTTCTTCCCGTTAACGGATCCGCTCTTTTTCTTACCATTTGGATCCTGTGCGATGACATCACCGACTTCGCTGTCTCCGTCACCCTGGCCGACATGTTTGGATTTGTCATAGTTATAACGGATTTTGTACTCATCCAGCGAACGGATTGGAATTTTGATGACATCACGACCATTTGACATGATAATATTTTCTTCACTGATTAAATCGGGTAAATTTTGACGGATCGCATCTTTCACCTTATCCATATGACGCTTTTGATCCTGATAGCCTTTGCGGTGGAGGGACCAATCTTCCTTCGAGACAGTAAAA
>NZ_DATGTI010000142.1:0-3189 GCF_035301925.1 Lentibacillus sp.
ATACGCATATGTTATGTATAGGTTTTTGCCTAATCATAAGGAGGGCACTTGTATGAATGGCTGGAATCAATATATGTATAATCTTTACCAGCGTATCGATAAACAGGACCGGATTATCGAGTCTTTGGAAACACGTTTACAGCAGCTCGAAAATAATCATAACAGCCACCAAAGCAGACAAACGGTCGAAAAAATTGAATACCATTTTGACCAGCTGAAAATTGAAAATCTTGATGGCACATTGCATATCGGGCTGACACCGGATGATCTGAACAACATAGAGGATTTATCAGTGCCAGACACCGAGAATACCACAATCAAGCAACAATTATTGCCGGATTTGAATACCTATTTAAACGAAAATGGCGAACAGCTTATCCGGGACCTCGCCGCCAGAAATCAAGTGTCAATGGATAAAATCGATCCGGACATCCTTTTGCAGGATATGGCAAAACAGCTGCCTGAACGGATTGCACACTATGAGGCAGAAGCTGGACATAACAGGCAGGCAATGAACGTGGACCAGCTGAAATCTCATATAAGTGATCGGATCAAACACGAAATTTATCATTCACTGGATAAATACTTGAAAGGGATTGAACAGAACAATGAATATGGAAGTCCATAATTGGGGATTGGAAGTTGACAATGTGGCAGTCGGAACAGTTACAGCATCATCCGTATTTCTAATCGGTGATAACGATGCATTTGTCCTGTCGTCTTTTTACGACACACCACCTGAAGCAACAGCTATCGGAACAATTGTACCTTTATCAGGATGAGGTGTTGATGGTGAAAAAACGAACTGCCCTTACCGAAAAAATTAGTCTGAACGGCTTAACTTACAGTGCTGTTTTCAATATAGGTGATACGAAGATGTCCAATCCTCAATCCAGAGGAATTGCAGTACAAAAAGAGGGCGCATCTTTTCAGGGTGATGATGGGGTTTTTTTTGACAAATATGAACTATTTCATCAAAAAGCTAACTGGCCCAAGCCAGCAGTGTCAATGCACAAAAACACATGTCATCACAATGACACCATTCGCGTGAACCGTGTCGATATGACTGGCGTCAGTCAGGCTGGGGTTTTCCAGGTTGGCAGCATTGATCAGGTGTTTAGCGAAGCGCGTATAAAGCACATGCGAAAGTATTTAAACGATTAAACCTAGAAGTCTCGTCTTTTCAGAGGCCGAGAATCAGGAAATCGGTAAGTCAGCCGGTTTCAGTATCGAAAACATCATCCAAAATTAGATACTTCTGACGGTACAAAAACAAATGAGATTCATAAACTAATATAATCATTATACGAAGTAGGTGTTTTCATGCCATCGATTGTAGGTCCGATTAAAATAAACAGTGTGGATGGAGGCGTCATCAACTTTGGTGATTCATTTTATCTGTCACCAAAAAGCACGTCAAAAACAAGTTCCGGTTCCGGATCTTTTAATACGGGTGACTTTCTCAATACCAATAATGGTGTCAGCTCAACAAACCCGCTTGATCCTGACGTTAATGACCAGAATGTATCAGCAAATGCTTAAAGCGTCTGTGCACCCCGAAGTGTACAGACGCTTTGCTTTGTTCCCTTTTGTATAAGTGTTATGCTTACTTATTCTAATCTTCTGTCATGATATATTTTACCGCTTATTTTAAAAGCAACAAACGATTAAGAAATAGCCAAATTGAAAATAGGATAACCTCAATCGCGGGCTATCCCTGTTATTCATAGTCAGATGGGTTAACGAATAATAATTGAATTAAATATATTAAAATGGCCGCAGCTATCGTAATAAATCCCCATCCAAGCGTAATTTGTTCTTTGACCAAATAGTTATTGCATAATTGGACTGGTGATGCAATATATAATATGCCTGTCGCCGTATACACAATCATAAACATGATCAATGTCGCGTTTTTCCATCGTTCGGTCAGTTTACGCCAGCTATCTCTTAACGGAACACCTGCTAAAAATGGTAAAACGATAAACTTGAACACTTCAACGAGCGGGATTGTCAATGCATCGTCCATTGTCCGGGGAACATTCCAAAAAAACATAACAATCATAAACAGTAAAATTCCCGGAACGCCATCCAGGTTATATTTTTCAAAAAACGATGGCAATTTTTTTTGAAAAAAAGGTGCCATCAGAAATCCTGCCGCAACAAGGAGTGGCATTTGCATATGCATATGGAAAATCATGATTGACTCCAATAGATTAACAACAGGCGGAAGCATCAGAAACAAATAAAAAATCAGACCAATGATGACCTGTATCATATGCTATGCACCCACTTCCTGATCAAGAATCGTATTGACCTTCTCAGCAGCTGCATCCGGATTTGTGTAATCCATCACATCGATTAAATAACCTTCCGTGTCCACTAAATAAAATGCAGAGTTATGCGTGAAATTACCATATTCATCCGGAATCACAATGACTCCAAATTTTTCCAGCAACGAATCAAGTTCATTCTGGTCCGGAATGCGTGCCATTCGCCAAGTCTCACCATCACTTTCAAAATACCCTCTATATTTTTCCAGGGTTTCCGGGTCATCCCGCTCCGGATCAAAACTAATACTCAAGAATGTAATATCTTCGCCTATATACTTTTCAGGAATTTGTTTGTAAACTTGCAGCATATTCATCTCCAGTTCGGGGCAGACATCCTCACATGAGGTATACATAAACGTAATAAACAAATAGTCTCCCTCGAAATCGGAAATCGGATAAACACGTTCTTTGCTGTCTTCCAATGTAACTTCAGGAAACTTTGGTTTTTCTTCGAGTAAATCATTTGTTCTTGCTGTTTCCGCAGTAAAAGCAGTAAATCCATCCGTACCTGCATAAAACAATGTTACACCAAACAAGATGACGACGATTATCGCTATTGTGTTGTGTTTATTTTTGCCCATCACAATCACATCCTTAGAAAGCTTGGTATCAACGCCAAACCTTTATCCATTCAGGGTTGTCGGTCGATTGAACCATTGCAGCCGGATAAATCTTATATTGACGGGAAAAGAGGCTGGGACAAAAGCATTTTTATAAAAATCCGAACTTAAGTTGGTGCCTATGTCCCGCTCCGGAAATATACTTGGTGCTCGTCGTGT
Organism: Lentibacillus sp.; assembly: GCF_035301925.1. Taxonomy (GTDB): domain Bacteria; phylum Bacillota; class Bacilli; order Bacillales; family Amphibacillaceae; genus Lentibacillus. The sequence goes on from NZ_DATGTI010000142.1 coordinate 3,113, forward strand.
TGCATGAGGTGTCGGAGAAGCAGCACTCCTCGCAACTCGCAGTTTACTCGGTGGATGTTCAGCTCGTCGCTTTCCGC
>NZ_DATGTI010000143.1:0-23817 GCF_035301925.1 Lentibacillus sp.
TTATATGTACCCGTAAACCCGTACATGCCGCGTACTTGATTATATTGCGTCACATCTTCCAGAAATGTTTCCGCGATAAACTTTGCCCTCAGTGGGTCGCCAGGCAGCAAAATTTTATCAGCGATGTCACCTTTACTTGCACCTATATGGACACTCATGTTCAATTCCCCTCCTGCATACAAATTCATTCAGAAATACGGTACCATATTGGCTGACTAAAGACAAATTTCGAGAAAATGACACAGGGTTTCGCCGCATTTCTATTTCAAAAAACACAATTATTGTTTATAATATTAGTGGATGTATAGTATTTCATAAACGCGGAATACATACGTTAGGAATTTATTTTTGGAAGGATGAGAATCAATGCAGGAAAAAACGTTCACCATTACAGCGGATACTGGGGTTCATGCACGTCCAGCAACATTACTGGTCAATAAAGCAGGACAATTTGAATCGGAAATTGAAATCTCATATAATGGGAAAAATGTAAACCTTAAATCGATCATGGGTGTCATGTCGTTAGGGATACCTAAAGGTGCCGAGGTGAAAATTACCGCAAACGGCGGGGATGAAGCTGAAGCCATTAACGGTATCACTGATGTAATAAAAGAACATCTTGGTGAATGATGATTGAAAGTGATGAAAGGTTATCAGTTTATATTGTGGAGCTAGGGATTTATCCGCTAGCTCCATTTCTTTATTTATAATAACTTTTCGTGTAGGTGTTCTGTTCCAGGTCTTCAACCTGTTTTAGGGACTGCTGGTTAAAGGCGGTATCTTTTTTCGAAAGCTGTTCTTTTATATCGGCAATCGCTTTCTGGAGTGATTCCCGGTAATCCGGTAGCTCACCGTCATAGCCTTTGACGGCTGACTTGACGACGTTCATTTTTTCATAGTGCGCAAGGGCTTTCCGTTCCTGGAACAAGACGCCTTCCGTTTCACCTGGATGATGCAGGTCACCTTGCATCGGGTGCTTGGTCACGGCGTGCACTTTTACCAAAAAGCGTTCACCTCGGTCTTCCAGTACTTCACCTATGTATCTTCCCGAGTTGTATTTCACCTCAACAATATCGCCAACTGAAACTGCCATATTCGCTACCTCCTTTACACCTATTGTGCCAAAATTTGTACCGGGACGGCAATTGTAATGTTTTATCCCGCATGTAACGGTCAGTAACCCGCCGGAAAACGGCGGTTAACTGACCCTAAATGCCCGATTCTGCTTAACTAACATTCAGCAGGGTTAGTGCGCCCTGCTGAATGAAGTTTCGCTTTATTGAAATGGTCATGGATGCTATAATTGTTTTAAAGGACGTGATTCAATATATGGGCATGGAGTTTCTTTATTTTCCGGAAGATAAAACGGAATATATACCCTCTGTCATCATACTGATCATTTTTATGATTGGTGCCGGATTAGCTATGTATTTTTTTATAAAACATTCCAAAAAGGAAGAGAAAAAAACAGAAGATCAGTACCGCGATATTATTAATAAAGATACGGATTAACAAACAGGCTTATTTCGAAATGGGCCTGTTTAATTTTTGGCTTAAATGCAGATACTGAGGTTAAAGCATCTGTAAGGTCAGCCTCGCGTATGAGAACTCATCCGGTCCATGGGTGCCTGGAATTGCTCATTTCCAGCATGGGAACCCGGAGGAACAGCTTACGGGTTAGTCGTTCAAACAAGAGCCTGGGGATGCAGACTTTGCAAGGAGTCGGCTACAAGGAGCATAAGCATTGCCCCAAACGACCCTAAGACCATTAACCAGGATTATCCCGAAGCATCCAAGCCCGAATTTTGTCAAGGAACAAAACAAACTGGAAATTGACATCAACTGTGAACTTAAAACTTATTATACGAGGAGCAGGACTATGAAAAGGGTATTATTGATCATCATTCTTGTGTTTATATCAGGTTGTCAGTCGAGTGATGAAACATCACGGACTGTTAATATGTATAATTCTTCCGGTGACATGATTGGTACAGTTCAGCTGACGGAAGGTGATGGCGGTGTCGATTTCAAAGTGAAACTGGAAGGGCTTGAGCCTGGCTATCATGGCATGCATGTACACGAGTACCCGAAATGCGATCAGCCGGATTTTACGACAGCCGGCAGTCATTTTAACCCGGATGGCAATGAGCATGGGCTGATGCATCCCGAGGGCTCACATCTTGGTGATCTGCCGAATATCGAAGCGGCTCCGTCCGGGCTTGTTGATGCTGAACTGATGCTTCCGGAAGCCACGCTGAAGGACGGCAAAAAATCGCTGCTAGACGGCGAGGGTACGTCCCTCATTATCCATAAAGGACAAGATGATGGTGTCAGTCAGCCTGGAGGGGAATCCGGTCCCAGAATAGCATGTGGAATCATTGCCAAAGATGAAAAAGAATCCACAGAAACCCCAACAGACCCAACTAACTTTAATGAAAAGCAGGAAGAATAGATGTTGGCAGCCCGGAGCGTGTTACGAAAGGGCGCAAAGAGCCGGAACATGTTCCCGAAAGAGCAAAACATCGACGCGAAAGCTCAAATATTTTTCTAAGAGCGAACTATCATAGAGCAACAATAGAAAAAGAGGGTTGGCCATGATCGGACTGGACCCGCTCTTGTTATGTTACCGGTTGTTCACTGCATTAACAAGGCGTTTGACACCTTCTTCCAATGTTTCCCGCGGACAAGCGATGTTCATACGCATAAATAACGCTCCTTCGTCACCGTAATTCACACCGGCATTCAACCCAACTTTGGCTGTTTCGTTCATAAATTTCTGTAAAGCTTTACTGTCAAGCTCTAATTTGCTGCAATCGATCCACAGTAAATAAGTGCCTTCTGAACGGGTGACAGTCAGTACATCGGTTTTTTCCTCGAGCATCGAAATGACATATTCCTTATGGTTTTGTAACACGTTTCGGAGTTCATCGAGCCATTCTTCGCCATGACGGTAAGCGGCCTCCATTGCTGTATTGCCCATTGTATTAAGCATATGGTGCCCCTGCTTTTCTAGTTGCTCATTCAAGGCCTTCCGTTTTTGTTTATCGGATGTAATGATATAGGATGCCTGGAGTCCGGCCAGATTAAATGTTTTTGAAGGCGACATAAACGTAATGGTATTCTCTGCTATATCATCTGACAGGGAGGCCATCGGAATATGTGTTTCACCCGGATAAATCAGATCTGCATGAATTTCATCTGACAAAATCAGTACATCATATTTCAGGCACAGCCGGGCCATCTCCTGCAGCTCTTCTTTTTTCCATACACGTCCGACCGGATTATGTGGTGAGCATAGGATAAAAGCTGATACACCTTGTTTTAATTTCTCTTCAAAATCTGCAAAATCAATCTGATAGTAATGACCTTGTTTCTGAAGCGGGTTTTTCACAATTTTTCTGTCATGTGTTTCGATCACGTTGTAAAAAGGTGTATAGACTGGTGTTTGAATCAGGATGTTGTCACCAGGTTCAGTGAAAGCCTGGACAGCCATATGTAAACTGGCCACGACACCGGGACTGAATGAAAGCCAATCCTTTCTGATTTTCCAATTGTGACGCTTGGAAACCCAGTTGATGATTGGATTTTTTACATCATCATTAATGATCGTGTATCCATATATGCCATGTTTTGCACGTTCGATTAATGCATCATTGACAGCCTGAGGTACCTGAAAGTCCATGTCAGCAACCCACATTGGCAGTACATCCTCAGACTGAAATACAGCACGCCGCATGTCCCATTTGACCGAGCGTGTATTCGTGCGGTTATGTACAGTTTCAAAAAATCCCATTGTCAACCTCCTAATTTAAGTATGTTCTTCAATCACTATTATACGGCATCACCCTAAAAAGATTAACCAATTGACCACTCACTGAAACGAGCGAGCGGGGGCTTTTGCAATTTTGGAAATGACAAAAAAAGAGCAAGGCATTTATAACGCCTTGCTTACAGGGGGAATACGAGAAAGTCTTACAGTTATAGTATTACCCCGTCATTAAAATTATAAACATAATCTGGCAAAAAAATTGAGATATTTTTCCCTTATTCTCGTCAGCACGGATGTACCGTGTTATCTATTATTCAGCCGTTCCTCAAGACGCTTTTTCGCATCTTCAAAGCCGGGCTTTCCTAACAAGGCAAACATGTTTTTCTTATAGGCTTCAACGCCGGGCTGATCAAACGGATTAACCCCCAGCAGATAGCCGCTCACAGCACATGCTTTCTCAAAAAAGTACACCAGATAACCAAATGTATAGGCATCAAGCGCCGGTACTTCGATCACAAGGTTCGGCACACCGCCGTCGGTATGTGCCAGCAGTGTCCCCTGATATGCCTTGTCATTGATCTCATGCAATGTTTTTCCGGCCAGATAGTTGAGGCCATCAGCATTTTCATCATCAGTTTCCAGTGTTGTATCTTTTTTGGGTTTATTGACATGCAGGACTGTTTCGAACAAGTCGCGTCGGCCGTCCTGAACGTATTGTCCCATTGAGTGGAGATCAGTCGTAAAGTTGGCTGATGCCGGGAAAATCCCTTTCTGATCTTTTCCTTCACTTTCTCCAAATAGCTGTTTCCACCACTCACTAAAATATTGCAGATGCGGCTCATAGTTGATCAGCATTTCAATTGTTTTACCTTTGTTGTATAAAATATTCCGGACAGCCGCATATTGATATGCCGGGTTTTGCTTAAGTTCAGGTGTGCTCAGATCATCCATGGCGGTTTTTGCTCCTTGCATCATGTCGTCGATGGTGATGCCGCTAACAGCAATCGGCAGGAGTCCGACAGCTGTCAGAACGGAATAGCGCCCGCCGACATCATCGGGGATGACGAATGTTTCATAGCCTTCTATATCAGCTGCTGTCTTTAATGCGCCTTTCTCCTTATCAGTTGTGGCATAAATCCGTTTCCGCGCCTCTTCTTTTCCGTATTTATCTTCAAGAAATTTGCGGAAAATCCGAAAAGCGATCGCCGGTTCGGTTGTTGTTCCGCTTTTGGAAATAACGTTAATGGATACATCCTTATTTTCAAGAATATCGAACAACTCGTTTATATAGGTAGAGCTCATGTGGTTTCCGGCAAACAAAACCTGTGGTGCTTTCCGCTTATCGTCAGCAAGTAGATTCTGGAATGAATGGGTCAGCATTTCGATGGCAGCCCGCGCTCCCAGATATGAACCGCCAATGCCAATCACGAGCAGCACGTCAGAGTCTTTTCTGATCTTATCGGCTGCCGCTTTTATCCGAGCGAATTCTTCCCGGTCATAGTTCTCAGGCAAGTCCATCCAGCCTAAAAATTCACTGCCCTGCCCGGTTTTGCTGTGGAGTTTATGATGGGCCGATTCAACGTATTCCGAGAGATAATCAATTTCGGATTGATTAAAAAAATCCAACGCTTTATTATAGGAAAAACTAATATGTGTCATGGAATCCTCCTTCATCTAACATACTATTTTTTACTTTACCTGAAATGAAGCGCATAAATCAATAAACGTCCGATCCTGAAAAAAGAAGCTTTTTTCAAGGAAAAAGCTTCTTCTCTCCATCAATTATTTTTTATAATTTTGTTCGCGTTCTTCCGATTGCTTGATCCATTCGTCCAGTTTCTCTTTTAACGTATTGAAGCCTGAATTTGTATTACCATGCTGTTCTGGTACCTGATTTTTTTGGCTGTTCACACGTTTTTTCGGCGGCTCCTGGGTTGCACGGATTGATAAGGAAACTTTATTGTTTTCTGCATCCACATTTAAAATTTTCACCTTAACGTCATCACCGACTGTCAGATAATCATTAATATCTTTAACATATCCGTGTGTTATTTCAGAAATATGAACCAATCCCTGCGTTTCATCATCGAGAGCGACAAATGCACCATATGGCTGTATACCTGTTACTTTGCCCTCTAAAATTTCACCTGTTTCAAAATTGTCGATCATGCTGAACACTCCTATAACTTATTCGATAACTTTTACACAATAAAACATTTTAGCATAAATATCGAGTCCGGGCAAAAAATAGTAAACAATCTTAGGAAAGGTGGTTAAAGGCATGATTCCCTTGCATTCAGTATTGGAAAATCGTATTTATCCACTATACGTCCTGGAAGAGAAAATGATGCCCGGAGGTTATGTTATCGAATCTAATTGGGATTATAACGGCGCTTATGTTGACCTTAAAATTGATATTCGGAGTATCATTTTCGTTGTGCGGATACCGTTCTATGCTGTGGCAGGGTCACTCGATTATCCAGGTATAACGGTACGGGTCAATCAGCCGTATTTACTCGCATATGAACATGAAAAAGAAATCAGCGGGAGGGGAATGGAACGAATAACATCAGATCAGACCAACCAGTCCCCTCAAAGCTTTGAAGCAGCAGCGGAAAACGTTATGAAAAAAGTGGAGGAGCTTCTGTCACCAGGCTGATAATATAATCAGTATGTCTTCATTATCAAGGCTCGTTTCCCCGGAAGGATTCATCATCCAATTACCGTCGCGGATAAGACCGAGCAGCAATTCATGATTATCCAGAAAAAAACGGGCCGCCTCTTTAAATGAACTCCCTTCCAGTTCATTCGGGAGTGTTATATGGGTAAATTGCTGTTCGTTCAAAAGATTCAATACAGTTTCAAATGGTCTTGTATGTGTTTCATGAAACAGCTCATGGTAAAATAGTGTGCTCATAAAATCATTTGAGCTGATAACAGTGTCAGCACCGGCACGGATCGCATTTTCGACTTGGCTGATGGTCAGAATCTCTGCGTTAATCGGTATATCCTGATTATTCCCGCGCACGGCCACCGTTGTCAAAATTGTGTTAATATCGGCTTTACGTTCTTCAGTGGTGATGTCGGAGCTGATCAGCACCGATTCGGCTTCCTTAATATTTGCCTGCACTAAAACAGCATCCTCACTTGGATCCCCGTGAATGAAATGAATCGGATAATGGCGGTATTGCAGCTCATTAAGTGTCCGATCGATCAGCACCATTTCCTGTTGTGGATCTTTATCCGCAATCATTTCGACTAATTGTTTGGTCCGCTCATTCCATCCGACGACAATGATGTGTTGTTTGCCATTAAATGAAACTTTCCCCTCTGACAAATCACTTTCATGGTTAATTGTTTTGGCAGCCAGTGTTGTTATGTAAAATGTCAGCATGCCACCGCCGGAAAGAATAAGAAGAAGTGTTACAATTCGGCCGGCAGGTGTCAGTGGAATATAATCACCGTAACCGACAGTCGCTCCTGTAATGAATGCCCACCAAATGCCGTCGAATATCGATGGAAACTGCTGTGGTTCCAGAAGATGGATCACGGTTCCAAAAAACAGCATAATCAAACTGACGGATAACAGCAGTCTGACAACAATCGGCATCCGATAGAAAATATGTTTAAATGATTCAAGATTCATTTTTTCACCTTTACCCGTAACAAAATTTTTCTCGCATATAATTGACGATAAGACCCCACTTCAAATGATCGCGTATATGATGGAGATCAGATGGGGCTTCGCTTTACATATTTAGTATGGGCAAAGGCAGTAAGCACTTATACGCGCCAGCAGTCTAAAGCGTTACGTCAGCTTCAATCGTTGACTGGATGCTTGCATAAACGTCTTGCCAAAAATCAGTATTATCCCTGAAGGATTTTGACATGAAGCGATACATTTCGTTAGCCTTTTCTTGATAGGTTTCATCTTCCTTGGGTGGCAGTTTTTTTCTGGACTCATCGACAAACTGTTGGATTTTTTCCGCTCTTGGGCCCCATTTGGCAACTTCTTTCCCGTCTTCATCGATAAAAATAAAAATAGGGATGGAACGGGATTTGCCATTTGTCAAATACTGATCCATTAATTCAAGGTTCTGATCGCGGAGCAGCAGACGCACCGGCAGATTCGACTGTTCTGCCATACGAAGCAATATTGGGATATTCAGCATGGCATCACCACACCAATCCTCGGTCAGAACGATGACACGGAGATTTTTTTCCTTCAGCTTTTGAACAAATTCCTCGTTTTCAGGTGGTGTGAAATGGTCATAGATATGTAACAGAGCTTCTTTGTTTTCTTGCATGGATTCAATGTACGTTTCAGGATCCATCCCTTTTTCAAACCATTGATTCAAATTCATATTGGCTGTCACTCCTTTTTTGAGTTCTTTTTTAAAGTTTACCCAATAACAAATAGCGCGTAAACAAAAGTGCTCTGTTGAGGTTGTCCACGCATTTTTCTGTCAAATCTGCTATGATTGAACTGGTTATTTTGAGAAGGAGGTATTGTACGTGGAACAGGCAAACAGGAATTTTCTGATGGAACTTTTAAATACACCATCACCATCCAGCAGAGAGATGGCCATTCAGAAAAAATGGATGGATTATGTCAGAGATTTCGCGGATGACATCAGAACGGATAATGCCGGGAATGTGATTGGCGTATTGAATCCGGACGCGCCGTTCAAAGTGCTCCTTGCCGGTCACTGTGATGAGATAGCGCTTGTTATTAATCGGATTGATGATAATGGCTTTTTGCATTTTGATAAAATGGGCGGCATCAATCCGAAAGCAGCAGTTGGTATGAAGGTGACGATACTTGGGTTCAGTGATCAGGTCACCGGTGTGATAGGCGTCAATGCCCAGCATCATGGTGGATTGAAAGATGATTTCGGGCTGGAAGACTTGTTTATTGACTGTGGCTATAAGACAAAAGAGGAAGCTGAAAAGCACGTGCAAATCGGTGACCTGGCAGTTTATAAAACCGAACCGGAATTATTGATGGACCGCTATGTATCGGGACGAGGTCTCGATAATCGGACAGGTGCGTTCATTGTCGCCGAGGTTCTGAAGCAGCTATCCGAAAAAGGCTGCAATGTCGGCGTTTATGCAGCAAGCACCGTCAACGAGGAGACGAATATGGGTGGTGCTTATTTTGCAGCGGCTGGTCTTGAGCCAACCATGGCGATTGCCTGTGATGTCACGTTCGCGACCGATTATCCCGCCGTCAATAAGGACAAGTATGGTGATGTCAGGCTTGATGGCGGGCCGGTACTGGCAAAAGGTGCACCAATTAATATTAAAATCAATCAATTGCTGGAACAAACCGCCCGTCAGTTGAATATGAAGGTCCAGTACGAACTGACACCGAGGATGACCGGAACAGATGCAGATCGCATGCGTCTTACCGGCCCGGGGGTGCCCGTTTCGCTCGTATCCTTACCATTAAGGTATATGCATTCACCGGTTGAGACATCCAGTCTGAAAGATATTGATGAGGAAATCGAATTGCTTGTGACAATGCTAAGCGGTCTTACTGGTGAGGAAAGTTTAAACCCGCTCGATTCATAAGAAAATAATAATGCCTCAGACCTGATTATGGGTTTGGGGCTTTTTTAGTCTTTAAGTACTGTTATGAACTGGCGTGATTCTAGTTCTTTGTACCCGAATCAAATCACGCATTGCTAAAAAGTGGGTAGCAATGACTGGATATTTTTGTAATTTTCAGCTCACAAAATATATAGATGCTGCTTTCTATAACAATTTATCTATTTTTTTTATTTGTATTATGAAAGGTGTCGATAGGTTTTTTGTCTATTATTTGCTTGGATGGCTGATATGAACGGTTTTTAGGGTTTATTGGGTCATTCATATATTACAAAATATGGTACTTCTGTCAATATGCAGTAAAATGGAGGCGCAGTACTTTACTACCGATTCCGAAAATTCAGATACAAGATGACAAAAACCGACACAATTTTTCTATCATATCTATTATAGTGGCATTAACATCATAGATTCATTGTCCAATGCTGACACAACACATCTTTTGGAAAGGGGGCCGGCTGGATCCAGCAAAAATTAAAGGTGGGGAGGAATAAACATGCCGAGAAAAAAGCGTGGAACGAGGGCTTTTAGTATTGTGGCGTCTATGTTGATGGTCTTTTCTTTGATGGCTCCGGGTACGGCTTTTGCCGAGTCTGCTGATAAGAACAGCAAGCCGTATGACGCATTCAAAAACGCCCGGGATGTCGCCGCAGAAAAAGTTAGCGAACGGCTGCAAAAGCAGTTTAAAGACGATGATAAGGTGACATTTTTAGTCAAATTCAAAGAAAAGGCAGACTCCAAAAAAGTGGCTCAAGAGGCAAAAGAAAATGCAGAATCTGCGAATTTGACTGCACAAAAAGCTGAATTTGTGCAGCGTTCGGCTGTCATTTCTGAACTGAAGTCGACAGCACTTGAATCACAGCAGCACGTGAAAGCATTTTTGCAAAAAGAAAAGGAAAAAGGCAATGCAGAGAATATACACGCATACCACATTGTCAATGGGATGGCCGTGACGGCAACAAAGGAAGTGGCTGAACAGATTGCCAGCTTTGAAGAAGTGGAAAAGATTTTGCCGAACGAAACACGGACATTGTTTATACCTGAAACAAAAGATGCCAACATACCAGAATCCGGGATTGCCAATGTTGAATGGAACGTAGACCGTGTCGGCGCACCGGCAACATGGGAAATGGGCATCGATGGTTCAGGAACGGTTGTGGCAAGCATTGATACAGGTGTTCAATGGGATCATCCGGCCCTAAAGGAAAACTATCGCGGCTATGACACATCAACCGGTGAAGTTGACCATGACTTTAACTGGTTTGATGCGACAGCAGGTGAATCAGAACCGTATGACGATCAGGGACATGGGACACATGTAACTGGTACAATGGTCGGGCATGAAACGGACGGCTCCAACCAGGTTGGTGTTGCTCCAGGAGCCGAATTTATATCGGTTAAAGCATTCACAGAATCCGGTGGAACAGATGCGGACCTTCTGGAAGCTGCTGAATGGATTATGGCACCAACTGATGCAGACGGCAATGCCCGTGCTGATTTGGCTCCGGATGTTGTCAATAATTCGTGGGGCGGTGGACCAGGTCTTGATGAATGGTATCGCGATGTTGTCATTAACTGGCGGGCTGCTGGCATATTCCCGGAGTTTTCAGCAGGCAATACCGATCTGTTTAACCCGGGTGGACCCGGTTCGATTGCGACCCCGGCGAACTACCCTGAATCGTTTGCAACGGGGGCAACAGACAGTGATGATAATTTAGCAGATTTTTCATTGGAAGGACCTTCACCATATGACGAAATTAAGCCTGAGATCTCAGCGCCTGGCGTAGGTATTCGCTCCTCTTTGCCAGATGATGGATATGGTGCAATGAGCGGTACGTCAATGGCTGGTCCTGCTGTATCAGGTGTTGCAGCACTACTAAGGCAGGTGGACAGCAGTATTTCCGTCGATGAAATGGAGCAAGTTTTGATGGATACGGCTGTTTCATTAACCAATGATACGTATCCGGAATCCCCGAATAATGCATTTGGGCATGGCTTGGTGAATGCCTATGATGCTGTATCCGCATTACAGGATGGCATTGGTACAATCGAAGGTAAAGTGACGAAGGAGGGAGAGGATAGCGAGGCTCCGGTATATGACCATTCTGCACCGTCTGAAACATATGCCGGTATGGATCTTGACCTGAATGTTCAGGCCAGTGACAATATCAGCATCGCATCAGTCGAACTGGAATATCAGGATTCGGATGGCGAATGGCAAACAGTTGAAGCCGACCGCGTGTCCGGAGATTTTAAAGAAGGCGACTATATCGCTACCATTCCAGGTGAGGAGATCACGGAAGATTCACTGACGTATAAATGGATTGTTCGTGATTTTGGTGAAAATGATGTGACGAGCGACGAATATGTTGTCGATGTCAAACCAGGTATTACAACGGGCTATTCGGAGGACTTTGAAAATAACCCGGAAGGCTGGACATCATTTGGTGAAAACAACAGCTGGGCGCTGGGCACACCAACATCCGGCCCCGAAAATGCAGCATCAGGAGAGAACGTCTATGCGACTAATCTGGATGGCGATTACGATAGTGATATGAATGCAACACTCGTCATGCCGCCAATTGATATGCCAGATGAAGACGTTTATCTGCAATTCAATCAGTGGCACAATCTTGAAAAATACGATTCAGGCAGTGCCTATGACTATGGACATGTGTTTGTTTCAACTGACCAGGAAGAATGGACACAGCTGATACAAATCGAGGGTGAATCGGACGGCTGGGAAAGTGCTGAAGTCGATTTATCGGAATACAGCGGCCAGCGCATCTATATCGGTTTTAATGTAACAACTGATGGAAGTGTAACAAGAGAGGGCTGGTATATTGATGATGTTGCTTTGTCCGATACGTCACAGAGCAGCAAGGTTTCATTAGGGAAAAACGATGGAAAAGGTAAAGCGAATGGCCATAACAACCGTTTATTCCCGGGAGCTTTGGGGTTAGGATTGGGAGTCATCAAAGCCGATGAAAAAGCAGGATTGAAAGAACGAGTGGATCCGAATCAGATCCGGCCTGCATTGCCAGAAGAAAAGGATCTTCCGGAAGATGGTGATGTCATCAATCCTAATTTATTGCCAATAAGTGCGGAAGTAAATGTTCTGGAAAGCGGCCGATCAGTTATAACAGATCCGGCTACCGGTGAGTATTCAATGACGCATGCTGCGGGTACATTTACCCTAAAAGCAGAGTCATACGGTTTCGAATCGAAGGAACAGACCGTTACGCTTGAAGCAGACGGCACGGCACAGGCTGATTTCACACTTGATGAGATCCCGCAGGCTACCGTGACCGGGACGATAACCGATGAAGCAACAGGTGAACCAATCGAAGGAGCTACCGTACTGCTTATGGAAGATGCTAACGTAACGCCTGTTGAGTCTGACGAAAATGGCGACTATTCAATTACAGGGTATGAAGGAAGCTATACACTAAAAGTGATGGCACGAGACTTCTACAGTAAGGAAGTAGAGATAAAGCTTGATGATGATATGGAACAGAACATCGAGCTTGAGCCATTCTACACGTATCCTGGCGGTGAAATCGGCTATGACGATGGTACTGCTGAAAATGCCCGTGCATTCTATGATGCCGGCAACAAGTGGGCAGTCAAAATGTCTTTACCTGAAGGAAAAGATACAGCCGTTGTCACAGAAGGGGTTTTCCAATTCCACGGCACCGATTGGCCGAGTCCGGGAGGTACCGAGTTCGCAGTTGAAGTCTGGGATGCATCCGGTACAGACGGCATGCCGGGTGAGAAGCTTGCCGGTCCTGTCGAAGCTGAGGCGGTAAGGGATCTTGAAGAATGGACAGTTGTTGACCTGAGCAAGCACAATATCACGGTTGACGGTGACTTCTACATGGTCTATGTCCAGACAGGCACCAACCCGAACGTCCCAGGACTTGCAACCGATGAAAGCAGTTCAAATGCCGGGCGCAGTTATCAGCAGGTTGGCGGAACATGGTCGCAATCACCTTCTGCTGAAGGTAACTATATGATCCGCTCACGCGTCAGCTATGAAGTGGAGAGTCCGGTTATTACAGCACCGGAAGCAGGGCAGATCACGAACGAGTCGGATATCACAGTTGAAGGTACTGCTTCACCTACAACGACTGTTCAATTGCTGAAAAACGGTGAAGAAGCTGGTACAGTCGAGGTTGGTGACAGTGGTGAGTTTGAAATTCCGGCAGAGCTTACTGAGGGTGCTAATGAGCTGGAAGCAGTGTCCATGATGGATGAGGCAGAAACAGGCAGATCAGAATCTGTTAATGTGACCTTGGACACAGAAAGTCCTGTGATCACGATTGACAGCCCTGAAGACGGAGATGAGACCAATCGTGAAACCGCAACAGTCGAGGGAACTGTTGAAGATGCCAATCTTGACACGGTTGAAGTCAACGGCCGTGAAACGGATGTGGCTGAAGATGGTTCTTATTCACAGCGGATTCTGCTAGACAATGGTGAAAACGAAATTGAAGTTGCGGCCAGTGATCTGGCAGGTAATACAGCAACAGAGGCGGTCACCATCGATGTCGATTTTGTTGCACCGACAATCGAGAACCTACTACCAACTGAAGATAAGAATTTGGAAGCAGGTGAAAGTGTACGCATTAAATTTGACAGTGAGCCGGGACAGGATGCAACATTCTTTATCCATATGCCACTGACAAATTCCGGTGCTAAGCTTTCCAATGCAACTGAATTGCCAATGATGGAGATGTCGGATGGACACTATGTCGGCTACTGGACAGCAACCAATAATGTCGTTGCAGAAGGTGCTGCCATTGAGGTGAAAGTCGTCGATGAATTTGGCAACGAAACCCGCGAAACAGCAGACGGCAAATTGTTCATTAATGTGGACGACCAGTGATCGGACTTCCGCATAAGTGAATTCCCCGGGGTGCACGTGATGCACTCCGAGGAGTTTTTATGCAGTGGTACAGCAAAGATTTGGTCGATAAATCGCAATATTGGTTGATATATTTAATATTTGGTTGATAAATTTTAAATTCGGTTGATATCTTCCATTTTTGGTTGATAAAATTTCGATTCGGTTGATTTTTTATTTTTTTGGTTGATTTATTGGCTATTCGGTCGATAAATTTAATATTTGGTTGATAAATTTTAACTTTTGGTTCACAACCGAAGCACTTGCTGATATTCTGCACTTCCCGATGGTAAAACATTAATCCGGTATAAAAAATGGTGAGTTCAGATACTTGCATTTTCATAAATTATCGGTTATAATTCATTTAACAATATATCGATTCCATCTTCGGGGCAGGGTGCAATTCCCGACCGACGGTAAGGAGCACAAACGCTTCAAGTCCGTGACCCGCTTTGTCAAAGCATTGCGGTGGATCCGGTGCGAGTCCGGAACCGACAGTTACAGTCTGGATGGGAGAAGATGACAAGCCGTGAAATTGGTGCAACTATGTGCCTTGATTTTTCCTGTGAAATGATACCCTAAAGCCCCGTATAGGTTTTAGGGTTTTTATATTGTCCGGCTGAACAATCCGTATCGATTCAGCTTGCGGCAATTCACTAAAGGGGACGGCTTATCCTTCATCAGACAAAGGTGTGAGTCGATCAGGATGAGGGAGGGGAATGATGATGCAAAAGAATGTTCAATCTTCACATTTGCTGAAACTTATTATTCTGGCACTGTTGGGAAGTATTTCACTCGTATTGTTTTTCTTGAATTTTCCATTACCATTTCTGCCGCCATATTTAAAGATTGATTTTAGTGAAGTACCGGCATTGATTGCAGCATTAATATTTTCACCAATAGCAGGTGTCATTGTAGAAGCTGTTAAAAATCTGTTATATTTGGCTGTTTCGGGAGCCGGCGATCCGATTGGCGTCGCTTCGAATTTCCTTGCCGGCGTCATGTTTGTTGTACCTGTTGCCTTACTTTATCATGGGTATAAAGGGACGAAGAGTGTTATCTCCGGCCTGGTAACCGGAACGATCGTTATGGCTCTTGGTATGAGTGTGCTCAACTATTTTGTGATACTGCCGGCATACGCATGGTTTATCGGCGCACCTGAAATGGCTGGGGATACTGCAAAATGGATTGCGGTAATAGCTGGTATATTACCATTTAATCTTATTAAAGGCGTCATTATTGGGGCGTTATTTGTCCCATTGTTTATTAAAATGAAAGCATGGATCGAACAAAAACAAACGAACCTGGTTGTATAATAAAGTGAAACTTCATTCAGTGGGTGCACTACTATACCCACTGAATGTTATTTGAACCGAGTCGGACATTTACGGGCTGTTATCCCTGTTTTTTTGAGGGATTACAGCCCGTTAGTTATATGCGGGATAAAGTGAAACTTCATTCAATGGAGTGTTTTTTCTCCACTGATAAAGGAACAAAGGTTAAGTTCACAACGTCGTGTTGCAACCCCTTTGTGACCTGCATCGTGCAGGCTTGAACTGAATCGTTGCGGGCAGTAAGCCGCCGCTTTTTTTGATTACTCAATTCATGGTTTTACTGTCGTTTTTACAATAGGTTGTTTGATTAGCAAATGCTGTGATTAACGTTAATTTTCTATAGTGAAGATTCATATCAGCAGTTAACTTAGATAAGAATCCAGCGTGTGTCGTCTAAACATGGTTACGTCCTGTGACCGACGCCGACACAAAAACATCGTGCCTGTGCAGCAGCCATAACGAGACCCCACAGAACAAAACGTCGCGATTTCAAGGGGGTTTGCTGGAATGATTCTTTCTATTTCTTTGGAACGATACCAATGGTACAGCGTGACGTACATATCAGATTATCATGCTCATCGGTTATGCTGATGCTCCATACCATGGTTGTTCTGCCTTTATGGATCGGCTCTGCAGTGGCTGTCACGGTACCCTCCCGTTTGCTTTTAATATGGTTGGCATTTATCTCAATGCCGAAAACATTGAATGTTTCCTGATCAACGTTTAAAAATGCCCCCATACTGGCTGCCGACTCCGCGAGAGCAACAGTTGCGCCCCCGTGTAAAAAACCTGCCGGCTGAAGTGTCCGGGGATCAACAGGCATGGTCATAACGACCTGATCTTTATCAAGTGACACCGTTTCGATTCCGAGTGCTTCCATTAGGGTGTTTTCAAATACCATCCATTGTCATCTCCCTCAATCAGAGAAAATTACTGACCAACAGTGAAACACCAAGCAGTAATCCATATAATGTATTGGTCTTGCCTGTTGCGGCCATGGCCGGCATCATTTCGAGCGGCTTTGTTTTGCCGCGGAACTTTTTGATGACATCAATGGCTTTGGCGATACTCAAAAATGCCAGAACCGACCATACTGGCAAGACACCTGCCAAAATGTACATGGCCGTTAAGGTGTAAGCAATGATGAACATGGCTCCCAGGAATCGAACGGCGTTTTTTCTGCCGAGGAGAATGGCTACCGTTTTCCGGCCGTTTTCCTTATCACCATCCAAATCACGGATGTTATTGGACATCATGATGGCACCGATAAAGATAGCAACCGGGATGGAAAGCCAAATGACAGATCCAGTTAGTGTTCCTGTCTGAATATAATAACTGATGCCAATGATGACTGTTCCCATAAAGAAACCGGAAAACAGCTCCCCGAATGGTGTATAAGCAATCGGTACGGGACCACCTGTATATAAATAACCAAAAAGCATGCATATTAAACCAATGACGGCGATCCACCAGCTTGATTCGATGCAAATATAGACGCCAAGCATCATGGCAACACCAAAGAATGCCAGTGCTAGTCTCAGCACCATTTTGGGTGAGATCCCATCACGTACAATTGTCCCGCCAATCCCCACTGATTTTTCATTGTCCAGTCCACGGACAAAATCATAATATTCATTAAACATATTTGTGGCGGATTGGATCAGAATCGACGCCAACAGCATGGCCAAAAATAGTAATAGATTTATGTGATGACTGGTGAACGCAAGCATCGTTCCAACGAATACTGGAATGATGGAAGCCGTCAGCGTATGTGGACGTAATAACCGCCACCAGATTTGAAAACCACTTTTCTCATTAAGTTGTTCTTTTATTGATGTTGTTGTGGTGCTCAAAGTCTTTCTCTCCTTTATCCCGTTTTTACAGACAGCTCAAGGCCCCGTTTCAAGATTTCAAGGAAACGAGGAAAGCTAAGTGAGGATCAGCTGCCTGTAAAGGTCTGATTCGATTCGGGCCTACACGATGCAGGTCATAAAGGCATTGCAACAACAAGACAAGGAAAGCTGCGTCGGCGATGCATCGCAGAAGAAAAGTCCCTTCCTTTTTCGGGGATGTTGCGCACTTGGCCTTTGTTTCTCTTCATCAGTGGGGAAAACTATCCCACTTAATGAGGTTTTACTTTCGTGTCACTATAAGTTTAGGCAATTCCCCATAGGGTGTCAATCGGGAAAAGTCATCCAGCTGACACGTGCCGTCATGTTTAGATGGATTTTCTTGAGGAACATGTTAAAAAAGAATAAAATAGATATGGTGCTTTGTGATGGTATAATGTTACGGAGGTTTATATTGATGATTGAGGTAAAAGAAACAACCCTTAAATCAATGCTTGATAAAGCCATAAATAAGGCAAAGACCAATGATACATCCCCTTTGCTGAGTATGACGGAAGAAATAAATGAGTACAATCCACTTCTATTCTTTGAAGCTGCCGGCCAATTATCGATGAATCGGACATTTTGGTCAAGTACAGCCGAACAATTCTATGTTGTAGGTGTCGGCAGTGCATATGATTTGGCGGCCAATATAAGCAGTATTGAGCAGATGGAGAGCAACTGGAAGCAATTGCTGAATGAATCGATTATTCGTAACCCATACGAGTGTCCGGGCACGGGAATGCTTGCACTTGGCGGCATGTCATTTGATCCGGCAGCGAAAAGATCCCAATTATGGGAAAAGTTCAGCCATCTGTCATTCATTATCCCGGAATTTATGTTAACAAAGACAGAGGATGCCAGTTATTTGACGATTAATATCCGAGTATCAAAAGATAATCATCCGGGACAACTTGCAGAACGAATTAATCAAACGAAAAATATGTTATTTGACAGTTCAGTTCATCTGCCCGAGGGAACCGCTATTGAGGCAACAGAAGAAATTGCGCCTGATGAATGGAAACAGACAGTCAAACGTGCGACCAATAGCATTAAACAGCATCACGCGGATAAAATTGTTTTGGCCAGGGAAATGCAGGTAAAGCTGTCGGACCAGGCTAAAATCTCCCCTATTTTAAACAATTTGATTGAAACACAGACGAACAGTTATGTGTTTGCTTTTGAACGTGACGGTGATTGTTTCATTGGATCTTCTCCGGAACGGTTGGTCAGGCAGGAAAAGGATGACGTCATGTCCACTTGCCTCGCCGGTACTGCTCCGCGCGGAAAGACGGAAAAAGAGGATGCCAGGATTGGCAATACACTGCTTCATGATGAAAAAAACAGAAGTGAACATGATTTTGTTGTGCAAATGATCAGACAGTCTATGGAACATTACTGCCGTTTTGTTTATGTTCCTGATAAGCCCGTGATCTATCCGCTGAAAAATCTTCAGCATTTGTACACACCTGTCACAGCAACACTGAAAGAAGGATACAGTATTTTTGATATTGTTGGCAAGCTGCACCCGACACCTGCTCTTGGCGGTGTCCCGCGGGATAAATCACTTGCATTCATCCGTGAGCATGAACAGATGGACCGTGGCTGGTATGGCGCACCCGTTGGCTGGCTTGACAGCAATTCTAACGGTGAATTTGCGGTTGCTATCCGGTCCGGCTTGATACAGGGAGATCAGGCATCATTATTCGCTGGGTGCGGGATCGTACGGGATTCGGATCCCGAGGCAGAATATGAAGAAACGAAAATTAAATTTATGCCAATGCTGTCGGTATTGGAGGCTGAATAATGATTCACACCGAAAAATTGACGCGTTATACGGCAAATTTTGTTGATGAGCTGGTGCAAAGCGGATTGACGGATGTTGTGATTTCTCCCGGATCCCGTTCAACACCATTGGCGATGACAATAGCAGAGCACCCTGGTCTGAAACAGCGGGTGGTGATTGATGAACGTTCAGCAGCTTTTTTTGCATTGGGCATGGCAAAAAAGCTGCAGAAACCGGTGGCCCTTGTTTGTTCATCTGGAACCGCTGCTGCCAATTACTTCCCAGCTATTATTGAAGCGAGCTACAGCCGGGTGCCGCTCGTTGTGCTGACGGCTGACAGGCCCCACGAATTGCGAGATACCGGTGCACCGCAGGCGATCGATCAAATTAAGCTTTACAGTGATTATGTGAAATGGTTTCATGAAATGGCGCTGCCTGAAGCAGATGAAAACATGCTTGCCTATGCCCGCGGAAAAGCATCTCGAGCTGTCAATACAGCAAATGAAGGCAACCCGGGACCGGTGCATCTGAATTTTCCATTCCGCGAACCACTGATCCCCGATTTTTCATTGGAAAATTTGTGGGGGGAACGAAGCGACAAACCTTTTTACGCCAAAGTGGAAGGAAAACGGCGACTGCATCAGGCTCAGCTTGAAAAACTCAGCGGCAAATTGAAGTCATGTCAGAAAGGGCTGATTGTCTGCGGACCGCAAACCGATCGGGAATTTGCTGCAGCTGTAACGGAACTCGCTGAAGCCTGGCAAGTACCAATTCTTGCTGATCCATTATCACAAATAAGAGCAGGGAAGCATGATAAAGAACTGATTATTGAAAGCTATGATGCCATTTTAAGAAACGAAACAATCAGGAAGCAGCTGAAACCTGATTTTATCATGCGTTTTGGTGCCATGCCGGTGTCCAAGCCTTATCTGTTCTATGTAAAGGAACATGGTGACATCCCGCAGTATGTTGTGGAAAATTCAGCCGGGTACCGTGAACCTGCCGGCAATCAGACAGACTTCATTTATGCCGATGCAGCATGCTTGTGCCGGGATTTGGCGACTGTGACCGAACCGTTAACATTTGATGATGAATGGCTGCAGACCTGGCAAATGATGAATCAGATCGCTAAAAGCCATTTATTGGGAACAGATGACAGTAGTGCTGTTACAGAAGGGGAAGCGGTACGCCATCTGATGGACGAGATTCCGGATCAAAGCAGCATCTACGTCGGAAACAGTATGGCGGTAAGGGATTTGGACACATTTTTCATGACCACATCGAAGTCAGTGGAAGTATTGGCTAATCGTGGGGCGAACGGTATCGATGGTATGGTGTCAAGTGGTATGGGGGCAGCAGCTGCGGGTGGCCCTGTTACGCTTGTGCTTGGTGACTTATCCTTTTTTCATGACATGAATGGACTTCTAGCGGCTAAGCATCATGGGCTGAACGTAACGATTCTTGTGGTAAACAACAATGGTGGCGGCATTTTTTCATTTTTACCGCAAGTGAATCATGAAGCGCATTTTGAAGCGTTGTTCGGGACACCACTCGATATTGAGTTCAAGCATGTGATTGACATGTACGGTGGTACCTATCAGCAGCCGTCCAGTGCAGCTGAATTGAAGCAAGCATTACAGGAAAGTTATCAGCATGATGGCTTATCTGTTATTGAAGTCAAAACTGACCGGACGGCAAATTTAAAATGGCATCGGGAAAAATGGCAGCAGATTAATAATTCACTTTTACCCCGCATGTAATGTCAGTAATCCGCCAGAAAAACGGCGGCTAACTGACCATAAAAGTCCCTGTTCGAACCTGCACGGTGCAGGTCACAAAGAAGTTGCGATTGTCGTCGCGAACTTAGCCTTTGTTCCCTAATATCATTGCGGAAAAAAACCGTTCCGCTGAATGAAGTTTCACTTTACGGGGAAGGAATGATGGCGTGTATTTTAAAATCAATGGTACAGTGTATTGGTACGAACTGAATGGTGAGGGTGAACCAGTTGTCCTTTTGCATGGTTTCACTGGAACGTCCGGGACATGGACAACAATCGTCACCGAGTGGCTCGGTGGTTTTCAGACGCTCACAATTGATTTGCCCGGTCATGGCAGGACAAAACCTGGCCCTGCCAAAACAATGCGCGACGTTTGCCGGGATTTAGCCGGATTGCTCGATAAACTGCAATGGGAAAAAGTTCACTTCATCGGCTATTCCATGGGCGGTCGCACTGCACTCTCATTTGCACTCGTTTTCCCCGAGCGGGTAAAGTCTCTGACATTGGAAAGCGCATCACCGGGGCTGGCCAATGAGGAAGAACGTTATAAACGCCGCCAGCAAGATGAGAAACTGGCGCAGCGAATTGAGTCGGACGGGATAGAAGCTTTTGTTGATTTCTGGGAGGATATCCCACTTTTTGAGTCTCAAAAACAATTGCCGGCAGCCGTTCGGAAAAAGATTCGTACAGAGCGTCTGTCCCAATCACCGGAAGGACTTGCACAGTCACTCCGGTTTATGGGGACGGGATCACAGCCATCGTGGAAAGAAGATCTGCCAGGTTTGGATGTCCCGGTAATGCTCTTGAGCGGCGAACATGACACTAAATTCATTGGGATCAATGAAACGATGGAAAACCTTATGCCAGCTGCCGAACATACCACGGTTAAAGGTGCCGGTCATGCAATTCATGTGGAACAGCCGGCAACTTTTGGTAAAATAGTAACCGGATTCTTGAAATCTGTCGGAAAGGATGCTACATAACAATTGATTTAAAGGAGGAAAACAATTGACTGTTCAATGGGAAGAAGCAAAACAATACAATGAAATTATTTATGAAAAGTACAATGGTATTGCCAAGGTGACGATGAACCGCCCGGAAAAGCGTAATGCATTCACGCCGCTTACAGTCAATGAAATGATTGACGCATTCGCGGACGCACGGGATGATTCGTCAATCGGGGTGATTATTTTAGCCGGCGCAGGGGACAAAGCGTTCTGTTCCGGCGGTGACCAATCTGTCCGCGGACATGGCGGTTATGTCGGAGAAGACCAGGTGCCGCGCCTCAATGTTCTTGATCTGCAGCGTCTTATCCGTACGATTCCGAAGCCTGTCGTGGCCATGGTTTCCGGTTATGCAATCGGCGGCGGTCATGTGCTGCATGTTGTCTGTGACCTGACAATCGCTGCTGATAATGCCATCTTCGGACAGACCGGCCCGAAAGTAGGAAGTTTTGATGCAGGGTATGGTGCCGGAATGCTGGCCCGTATGGTTGGTCATAAACGTGCCCGGGAAATTTGGTATTTATGCCGTCAGTACAATGCCGAAGAAGCGTATGAAATGGGACTGGTCAACACCGTCGTACCACTTGAGAAGTTGGAAGAGGAAACATTGCAATGGTGTGAAGAAATGCTGGAAAAATCACCGACTGCGCTCCGCTTCTTGAAAGCATCGTTCAACGCAGACACCGACGGACTTGCCGGATTGCAGCAAATGGGCGGCGATGCGACATTGCTTTATTACACGACAGATGAAGCAAAAGAAGGCCGCGATGCATTTAAAGAAAAGCGGAAACCGGACTTCAAGCAATTCCCGCGTTTTCCGTAATCGGTAAAAGTACATTGAAAATCCTTTGCTGTTAAGAGGCAAGGGTTTTTCTTTTAAGAGGATGTTCAAAAAGTTCGGTACCAATGGCACATCGTGGCAGAAGACCTTCGACTAAATAGCTGGCCGGTCCTTGGTATCCTCCTTTTTGAACATGCATTTAAGACGAGCATCTATAATATTAACATGAAAGCAGGTTGTAATTATGGCGGAAATCATGCCCCACTGGCTCACAAAACAGGCCGACCTTGCTCCTGATCAGACCGCAATCGAGCTTGGAGACGGAACAGTGTATACTTTCCTGGAGCTGAAAGAAAAAAGCCAGACATTCGCCCGAAAGCTGCGGATACTGGGGGTTCATAAAGGATCAAAAGTTGGTATTCTTTCCGATAACCATATCGACATGGTGATTGCCATCCATGCGTTAACTTATCTTGAAGCTGTTGCGGTTATGCTTAACACCCGGCTAACGGAGCAGGAATTGGATTATCAGCTCAATGATGCCGGTGTTGAACTTGTATTGGCACAGAATCATGATCGGAAGCTTCATGCAAAAATACAGTCATTTTCTGAAGTGTGGAAACTGAACGAGCAACCCGGTGACCTTTGCACGGAAATTGATTTGGATGCAATGTTTACCATCATTTACACATCGGGTACGACCGGTTTTCCAAAAGGCGTTGTCCATTCGTATGGCAACCACTGGTGGAGCGCTGTCGGATCAATGCTGAACCTTGGTCTCAGCAAGCAGGATAAATGGCTTGCCGTCCTTCCGATATTTCATGTCAGCGGTTTATCGATTTTGCTGCGCAGCGTTATTTATGGCATACCGGTTTATCTTCTGGAAAAGTATGATAAACAAAGCTTCAACGAGGCACTTATGACGAAAGGGGTCACCATTGCTTCTGTTGTCACGATGAT
>NZ_DATGTI010000144.1:0-18344 GCF_035301925.1 Lentibacillus sp.
TTGCTTAACTTTTTCAAAAAAATTTGAGTCACTTCACATTCATCTATCAAATAGTTGTTTTTGGAAAATCAGACTTTTTGACAGCCTCTACTAGACAAATTAAAACAGGCTAACCGTTTAGATTAGCCTGCTCAAATAAACATTTAATTCAATTAATGCTTAACCTTCTCCTTCTGCCTCAGCTCTATTCTCCTGATTTTTCCTGACGTTGTCTTTGGCAATTCATCAATAAATTCAATCTCTCTTGGGTATTTATATGGTGCAGTTAACACCTTGACATGATCTTGCAGTTCTTTGACCAAATCCGGATTACCGGCGTCAGCGCCTTCCTGTGGTACAATAAATGCTTTGACGATATTCCCGCGTACGTCATGCGGACTTGCCACAACTGCACACTCTTTAACAGACGGATGTTTGACTAATGCATCCTCCACTTCAAATGGCCCAATCGTATAGCCGGAACTGATGATAATATCGTCACTCCGTCCTTCAAACCAAAAATAGCCATCGTCATCTTTTGATGCCTGGTCACCGGTCACGTAATAATCACCACGCCGGGACATTTTTGTCCGCTCAGGATCCTTATAATATTCCCGGAACAATGCCGGACTGTCCAGTTTGACTGCAATATCACCAACTTCATTCGCCGGAACCGGATCACCATTTTCGTCAATGATGGCCACGTCATTCCCCGGTGTTGGCTTGCCCATGGATCCGGGTTTGACCGCCATACCTTCCATAAAACCTAACAATAGGGTGTTTTCTGTTTGACCATAACCATCACGAACCGTTATATCAAAATATTTCCGGAATGTGTCGATCACTTCACGATTCAGCGGCTCTCCTGCTGATAC
This sequence comes from Lentibacillus sp., assembly GCF_035301925.1. Classification (GTDB taxonomy): domain Bacteria; phylum Bacillota; class Bacilli; order Bacillales; family Amphibacillaceae; genus Lentibacillus. Next base: position 855 of record NZ_DATGTI010000144.1, read on the forward strand.
AGCACTGCGAAGCGCAGGTAGCTGATAATCATCCAGATTATCCACTTTCGCCATCAGCCGATATTCAGTCGGCGTACAACATAACACGTTGATCTCTTCATCCTGCAGCAGCCCCAAATATGTCTTCGGTTCAAACTTGCCTTGATAAACAAACCCGGTTGCGCCTGAACCAAGCACAGACAGGAATGGACTCCAAATCCATTTCTGCCAGCCCGGGCCTGCAGTTGCCCACACTTTGTCACCTTCCTTGATGCCAAGCCAATTTTCCGGGGCAGTCATCAGATGGGCATAACCCCAGCCATGTGTATGGATCACCCCTTTTGGATTACCGGTTGTCCCGGAAGTATACGATAAAAAGGCAATATCATCCCTTGTCGTCCCGGCCATATCCAGCTGATCCGATGCCGCTTTTTTCAATGCATCCAGGTCAAGCCAGCCATCAACTGATTTCCCAACTGAAAATAATGTCAATTGATCATATCCCTTAACACCCTTAAATTGATCAACAAACGGATAGTAGCTGACGACAGCACTAACCTCGCCATGGCTGATCCGGTATTGCAGATCTTTCGTTTTCAGCATTTCTGAACCTGGTATAACGATAATCCCGGTTTTTAGTGCGGCAAGATATGTTTCATATGCTTCGATTAACCGCGGAATCATCACGAGCACTTTATCGCCCTTTTTCAGCCCCTGTTCTTTGAAAACGTTACCAATTTTATTCACGTTTTTCATGAGCTGTTCATACGTCATTTCTTTGGACGAGCCATCTTGATCCTGCCAGATTAATGCATGTCTGTTTGGACTGGCTGCTGCAAAGCGTTCCATTTCCATCACAATATTGTAGTCTCTTGGAGCAATTAAATCGTCTCTGTTCATCTGATCAACTCCAATACTAGTATTATGTTTTATTGTATCAAAATTCGGGAAAATTTAAATAGAATATTAACACCTTGTTAATAAAAACATTTGACATTAAGCCAACAATTTTTTAAAAACCATACCTTTAATAGGACTTTTGTATTATACTTATGTGGCATAAATGTACCGAAATTTGATTCCGTTCTATAAGGGAGCTAAAAAGATGGGGACGAAAGAAAAGAAGTTAAATTTGCTGACACAGCTATTTAAAAAAAATAAGGTCAGCAATCATGAAAACAGTGTAAACATCGATAACATAAAAAATGACCACGCTTCTTTAGCGATGGATCACGAAGAACTGAAGCTAAATAAAAATCACCTGGAACATGCGCAGCAAATTGCGCAAATCGGCAGCTGGGAGTATATCATTGATGACGACACATTATCTTTCTCATCATATGCTCATGATATATTCGGATCTGAGCAAACAGATAGACATCTTTCATTGAATCAGGCTTTTGATTATGTACATCCAGATGACCGTGATAAGACGTATTCTATTGTCAGGCAAGCTGCTGAAAAGGGGATCGGTTGTGCAGCTGATTTTCGAATTTATCATGGAAAAACCGGGGAGCTGCGCTACCTGAAAGGGCAGGCTGAGGCGATATGGAAAGACAACAAACCATATAAACTGATCGGTGTTGTACATGACGACACAACCCAGCATCACCTGGAAAGCCGAATGGATGAGACCAAAAAGCGGAACAGATTGATACTGGATCATTTAAATGCAGGAATATGGCTGAAAGAATATACGACTGGAAGGACTGAATATGTATCAAAAGGAGCCAGTGAATTACTGCAATACCCGGTGCATAAACTCTGCGATGACCCCAACATCTGGGAAAATCTTATCCATCCTGATGAGAGAGAGGAAGTGCTCAACCGCCAGAAATTGCTGAAAGAAGGCGAAACACTGCACCATCAATACCGTATTCAGTGCGGTGATGGGACATTAAAATGGGTATATGATCAAACAGTGCCATGGTTTAATGATAAAGGGGAATTAACCTATCTGTTCGGGATGCTTGCTGATATTACACCTGAAATTGAAATGCAGAAACGACTTGAATATTTAGCAACGCATGACGCCCTTACTTCCCTGCCGAATCAACGCAGCCTATATGACAAGTTGGATACACTATGTGAAAGTGATATGTCTGAACCGTTTGCCTTGTATTATCTCGATTTAGATCGTTTTCAAATAATCAATGATTCCCTTGGCTACAATATTGGGGATGAAGTTCTTAAAAGGACTGCCAATCGAATCCTGTCGGTTATGCCGGATGGTGCATATCTTGCACGGATAAGCAGCAATGATTTTATTATGGTGGTTGACAACTGTTCATCAAGAGAATTTGTATTAGGGTTAGCTGAACAGATCATTGAAGTGGTTGAAAAACCATTTACGGTAGATGATTATGAGCTGCACCTGACAACCAGTATCGGTATCAGTTTTTATCCGGAAGATGGTGATGACAAACTTTCGTTACTCGAAAGTGCCCATGCAGCATTATATCGTGCCAAACAATTAGGCAAAAACAATTATCAGCTATACGCGTTCTCTAAAGATATTACATCCTACAAAAAGTTTGTGCTGGATAGAGATATGCGGAAAGCCATTCAAAATCAAGAGTTTGAGATCTATTACCAACCGCAAATCGAAACAGACACAGGGGTCATAACAGGAGCCGAAGCATTAATAAGATGGCATCATACCGATTGGGGACTTGTATCACCGGGCGAGTTTATGCCACTGGCTGAAGAAAACCATCTCGTCCATAAAATTGGGGAGTGGGTAATTGAAAATGTGTGCCGGCAATTACGTTCCTGGAAAGATCAGGGCTATAACTTACGCCCCATTTCCATAAACGTATCGCCCATTCAATTTATGAAACAAGGACTGGTCGAATTTGTTACAGAACAACTTAACCGGTTCGATATTCCGGCAAAATATCTGAAACTGGAAATAACAGAACGATCCTTGCTGAAAAACGAAAAAGTGGTATTGAATACGCTGGAGGGTTTAAAAGAATTAGGCGTTGCAATCGCCATTGATGACTTTGGAACCGGATTTTCATCACTGTTGTATTTAAAAGAATTCCACCCGGACATTATTAAAATCGATAAAGCATTTGTCCATAGTATCACGTCGGAAAACAACAGGGATTCAGCGTTCACCGCTTCGATTATTCATTTGGCAAAAGGTCTGAACATGAAAGCCATTGCTGAAGGTGTTGAAGAATATGAGCAGCTGGCGTTTCTGAAACAAAATGAATGTGATGAAATCCAGGGCTTTTTGTATTCCAGACCAGTGCCGCTGAAAACATTCAACCAAATGTTGGAAACCGGCTACCTGAAACCGACAAAACCAAAGTCTCACAAGCCACCGGAAGAAGAACGCAGACAATACTTCCGGCTTGATTTTCCAACCCCTTTAATTGGCGAAATGACCATTACAGAAATGAATGGGCGAAAGGTTAAACTCGGATCTGCTCAAATATTAATCGAAAACATAGGTCTCGGCGGTTTAAAAATATTTACATCACTAAAGTTGCCAGTTAACTCACCGATTAAACTGAACTTTAAACTTGTTTTAATGGGTGAATTATTCAGGCTGGATGGCAAATTGGTCTGGAAAAATGAATCAAAAGGCGATACATTCAACTATGGCATTGAGTTCAGTATATCGGAACAGGAAAAAGACAGACTCGCCGGTGTCATCAACAAAATGAGTGTTCTTGTAAGATTGAATCAACGGATTCCGGAAACCGATTTTATCGAAGGAAACCCGTATGCTTATCTGATGAAGCATCATCTCTAATATAAGAAAAAGCTGTCCCTCATTGGAAAGACAGCTTTTTCATTATTAAACTACGGTGCGTTAATAGCCATAAATCGGCCGTGGAAGTTTGTTTTTCAGCACAAGGTGATCCAGACTCCTGAATTGATAGCCTTGTTTTTTCAACGCCGTAATCATTTTATCCAATGCTTTGGCATTATCGGACGACACGGTGTGAAGCAGTATAATTGCTCCCGGATGGATATGGTCCATAATATTCTCATATGCGTATTGCCACCCTTTTTGTTCGCTGGTATTCCAATCAACGAATGCCAAGGACCAGAAAATATGGATATACCCCAGTTCATTCGCCCAATCGAGTGTATTTTCACTGAACATTCCTTTTGGCGGACGCATAAATTTAATATCTTTCTGGTCAGATACTTCCGCAACCGCCTCCTCCAATGTCTCCAATTCTTCCTTCATCGTTTCTCTTTTAACGATCGTAAAATCTGGATGATGGTACGAATGGTTTCCGATAATATGTCCTTCATCAGCTATTCGTTCAACCAAATCGGGCTGACTTTTCACATAATGCCCCGTTAGAAAAAAGGTTGCGGGGACTTTATGTCTCTTTAAAACATCAAGGATTTCATCGGTATACCCTTCCTCATAGCCATTATCAAATGTCAGATATACCACTTTTTCACCGGAAAAATCAGCATAGTATGCCCCATATTCATCAAGAATCTGTTTATATCGGCCAACGTCCGGAATTTCATGGTCGTCATTCTTTTTAAAACCCCAACCATAGCCACCGGCGGCATGAATCACATATTGAGAAGGAACACAAGCAAGAAAAAACAGGATAAGCGTCACTGCCATAAAAATGTATTGTCGCATACTATACCCCACCTATTTTTTCCTTACTTTGTCCATTTTTGTGTTCATTTATTCGCTGGGACTAGAGGACCATGGCCGCAATCCAGCCAAAAATAAGCAATGGAATGTTAAAGTGAATAAATGTCGGGACGCACGTATCCCAAATGTGATGGTGCTTGCCATCAGCGTTCAGTCCTGATGTCGGGCCAAGTGTACTATCTGATGCCGGTGAGCCTGCATCACCCAATGCTCCGGCCGTTCCAATCAGGGCAGCGGTCGCGAGTGTTGAAAAACCTGCTGACAGACAAATCGGGACAAAAAGTGCTGCCAGTATCGGAATCGTTCCAAATGATGAACCAATGCCAATCGTGACTATCAGCCCGACGAGCAATAATATAAGCGCAATGAGTGCCTGATTATCGCCGAGGAATCCAGATGACATCTCAACAAGTGCATTTACAGCGCCTGTATCTTCCAAAACTTTTCCAAAACCGGATGCAACCAGCATGACAAATGCGATTTGTCCCATCATCGCAATCCCATCAGCCATGACCTGATCGCCTTTTTTAAATGGAACAACGACAAGGGCAAACATCAGAACGAGCCCGGTCAGCGCACCTGCAATCAGGTTTTGGGTGAAGATTTGAACGATCAGTGCACCGACAACCGCAACCAAGGTTAAGGCATGCTTTTGGTTAAACGTGATGTTTTCCGTGGGTGGTGTGGTGAAATCTGCCCCACTGCCACCAGCACCCGGAATCGATTCGCGATCTTTCCGATATGTGAACAAGACCGCAATCAGGAGTCCGACAATCATCCCTGCACCTGGAATCAGCATCGCGAGTGCCGACTGTCCGATTGTAATATTCGTGCCGTTTTCGGTCATGCCGTTCTGAATGGTTTCGTGGAAAATCAGACCGAATCCAGCCGGGATCATGATATATGGCGCTTTTAACCCAAATGTCAGCGCTGCCGCCACACCACGGCGATCAACTTTCATTTCATCAAATAATTTTAGCAAAGGCGGTATTAATATCGGTACAAATGCAATATGCACCGGCACCAGGTTTTGCGACAAGCATGCAACACCGGCAATCGCCAATACCATCATCGTCTTCTTGCCGGTCAATACTTTGATTAAATAGTTGACAAGAATACTGGTGATCCCTGTATAACTGATCGCCACCGCAAAGGCACCAAGCAATATATAACTTAATGCAGTACTGGCCTGACCGCCCATGCCGCTGACCATCATTTCAATGGACTCAATGACCGACAGCCCGGACATCAGCCCTGCCGTCAGTGCTGCCGCAATAATGGCAATAATGACATTGATCCTTAACAGACTAAGGATCGTCAATACCAGTACAGATATGACAACAACCCATTCCATGTTCGTTTCCCCTCTCAAAATTTCTCTCTATCGATACTTTACTATGATAAAGTATTAAAGCGAGAAAATCAACCCTGGTAATGAAATTTATATAGAATATTGCTTTGAAATTGTGGAAGAGACGCTGTCAGGGCTGGTGGGTTGGAATTCGGAAAAATGTTTTAATGGGGACACCCATGTTTAGATATATCGTTATGCCGTTAATATATTATCTATCCGGTTGATATTTCGTTTTTCCGGTTGATAAAACCCCGCTGGAAAGTTTCCAGGGGGTTTTATCAAACCACTTTTATTCCTTCAACTGAAACGAAAATGAAACGTGATCCTGAATCGGAATCCATGCGCCTATACCTTGTTTGGTAATGTTTTTGATCACAATGGCTTTATCGTTGCCTTTTAATTGGAAGTACACTTCGCCAAATGTCACTTGACCTTTTTCATTAACTGCCGGTGCGTATGCCTGCAGTTCGCCGTATTTTTTTGCCGGTACACTATAGGAGTTTTCCTTTTTCGTATTTTTCCCGATGACCGTGGAGTAAGCCAGTGGCAGTTCGGTCTTATCTTTAGCTTTCAGAAGCATCATCTTCTTAATATCGTCGGGATTGGCAATTTTGTTCGTCAGCGCACCTTTAATTTCCTTTTTTTCCTGTTGGTTGTATTGCATTTTCTGCTCGGAATCGCCGCCGATATTATTGAGTTCATTCGAATTTATACTTTGATACTCCCAATTGATGTTTGTTTCGCTCGATTCATAATTCAATGGCCATCTGCCAATATAGACCATTCCCCTGTAGCCGAAAGCAATTGGGGAGGGGTTAATGGAGGTTTCGTTGAGCATCTTAATCAGATCCGGATTTTCCACCGGAACCTCTGCATTTTCAATTAATTCACTAGTCAGTTCACTTGGTTCAACCACTTCCTGATCCTCAGTTGAATTTGGGTACGTATTTTCCTTTGATATGTTCAATACATGATTCGGTATCTCAAACTCCTTTTTTGGGTCCTCTTTCTCCTCAGCCAAGCTACTAACAGGGATCAATAAAATCAATACCATTAAAATGGTGATACCATATCGTTTGTTCATGTGTCCCAGTCCTTTCAAAAAAAAGTGCTTCCGCTTCCAGCTGTTAAGCTTCAGCTTTAACGTTAGTTTTTTCGGACACATGAATATTATACCCGGCAATATTCAACGGCTTAACTCGATCGTTTCCAGCGTTTCTTCGATAGTGATGCTCTCCTCGACTGAACGGACCATCGAGCAGTTTTTCCGTGCTATTGCAAGATTTTTATACAGTTTTTCATCATCAAGATGATAACCCTTGATCACATAATGCAAGTCAATCCGTTCAATCCGGTTTGCCTCGTCCGGGTTGCGCTCGACATTTGCCATTATTGTCATATCAGCAATTTCGGTCCGCTGTTTTTTTAAAATTTTCCTGAAGACCGATGCACTGCAGCCTGCGATCGATGCGACCATCAATTGAAACGGGCGAAAACCATATGCTTCATCACCCGAAATATCCAGCTCTCCATAATCCAAATTAATGCGTACCCCTTCATCTTTCATATGAAATTCCATTGTTATTTTCAACTCCTTGATTTAAAATAATCTTTGTTATCATTTACCCTAAATATTAAAGCATAATGCGATTCAGATAAAATGTTTTCGCCTCAGCTAATTTTCATGACAGGGGAGAGACAAATATGGTTTCGGCACAGACAAGATTTTGGATATTGACGGCACTCGTCTTCATATCGGGTTTTTCGCAAGGGATGATCTTGCCATTACTTTCCATTATTCTTGAACAGAATGGTGTTTCTTCCTCTGTTAATGGCCTGCATGCTACCGGGTTGTATATCGGTGTGCTGATCGCGTCGCCTTTCATGGAAAAACCGATGCGCAAAATCGGGTTTAAACCGATGATTATGATCGGCGGTATGCTGGTATTCATGTCGTTAGCGTTATTCCCTGTCTGGCAGGCATTGTGGTTTTGGTTTATTCTGCGGGTTATGATTGGCATCGGGGATAATATGCTTCATTTCAGTACCCAGACCTGGATTACAACCACAAGTCCCAAGGAAAAACGCGGGAAAAATATTTCGCTTTATGGCCTGTCATTCGGACTCGGATTTGCAGTGGGACCGCTCATGACACGGCTTCTGGAAATCCACCAGGCATTGCCGTTTTTAGTATCCGCAATTCTCAGCATGCTTGTCTGGTCAACGATGTTTTTTGTCCGAAACAGTATGCCTGAGGACGATAACGTTCATAATGTCAGCAGTTCCAGCTCCATCAGCCGGTTCATCCAAACCGGAAAACTTGCCTGGGTTGCCCTTTTGCCGGCGTTTGGGTACGGATTTTTGGAAGCGACATTGCATGGTATTTTCCCTGTTTATGGTTTGCGGATCGGTCATGATGTAAACGTCTTATCCGTCATCATCCCTTTTTTTGCCGGTGCAAGCATTATTACACAAATCCCTTTAGGGGTATTAAGTGACCGTTTGGGAAGACGGAAAATTTTGCTGTCAGTCATATCAGGTGGCATTATCTGCTTTTTGTTCGCGGCGTTATTTGAAACATCTGTGATCGCTTTATTTATTGCCTTTGCCACTTCAGGTATGCTGGTCGGGTCACTGTATTCATTAGGCATTGCCTATATGACCGACCTGCTGCCGGCAGCGCTTCTACCGGCCGGCAACCTGATGACAGGCATTTCGTTCAGCATCGGCAGCCTGATCGGGCCTTATCTGGGCGGCTTATTTATTGAATACTTCCCCGGCGTTTCTTTTTTCTATGTTATTATTTTTATGCTCATCCTTACGCTGGCAGCGATCTTTTTCAAAAAAGACACGAGGCTGCAGCCGGGCCACAGCTAAAAAACGGGCGTTCCACACCGAAATGCCCGTTTTAATTTTAAAAAAACTACTGAACCTTGCTACCAGATGGTCCTGCATGATCGAAATGAAGCATTGATTCAACCTTTAGTAATCATGATCCATCAAATATGCTCCCATAAAAAACTGCCACATAACCGTGACAGCTCCCTATTTCAATATTGTTTTTTCCCGTAAGATGGCATTGATCACACCACCGATCATAATGATAATCCCGGTCAGATAAAACCAGATCATCAGAACAATGACCGATCCCAGGCTTCCATATGTCGCCGAGTAATTGCCCATCGCATTAACATAAAAGGAAAATGCCAATGAGGCCAGTTGCCAGCCGATCGTCGCAAACAGCGCTCCCCATACAGCATTTTTAAAATAAATCCGTGTATTGGGTGCCATACGGTAGAGTGCCAGCAGTACAACAAAAATAACAGCGGTCGATGCGACCCAGCGCAGTGTGTCCCATGTATTCAGGAAGCTTTCAGACACCCCGAAAAACGCGAAAATGTATTCACCGATCATCTTCCCGAAAACAGGGAGCAAAAAAGCCATGCAGATGACCAAAACCATGGCAATTGTTAAAATAATGGCAATGAGCCTTGTCACGATAAAAGACCGATCTTCGTCAACGTCATAAGCACGATTGAACCCCTTCATAATGGCGTTGATCCCATTTGATGCCGCCCAAAGTGTACCAATAATCCCAACCGACAATAATGACCCGCTCTGATGATTGACCAGATCGGTCACGTTCTCATTGATCAGCTGGGATATTTCACCGGGTGCATATTGTTCGATAAAACTGGTGATATCCGCCGTATCAAGCGGTAAATACCCGACCAGTGTCATTAAAAATAGCAGGAATGGAAAGAGTGAAAGCAATAAAAAATAGGCAAGCTGGGCTCCTATCCCAAAAATATCATCATCCGTTACGCGCTGAAACAATCTTTTCCCGAAATCCACAATCTCCTGCCACATGTTATCGCCCTCACATCATCGGTCTACAAATTATTATTCAGCTCTTCCCCATCCTTCTTATTTGTAAACTGATCCAATGTGTTCTCAACTTGTTCCAAAGCATTGATCGCGTTATCAGCACCTCTTGTGAATGTGTCATTAAAACGGTCAAAGGCATTTTTGGCATTTTTCACGGCTTCGGACGGACGTTTCATATAGTATGACGAACCACTTTTGACAACCGCCATTTTCCCTCTCGCGTAACTTCTTGCATCACGGTCCAATAATGAAAGAAGTCCACCTGCAATGGTACCGATCAATAACCCTAAGCATAATTTTTGTTTTCCCATCTGTCTTCGCTCCTTTAATGTTATAAATGATGTTTATTTCTGATACTGTTCAGCAATGCGCTGCAGCCCTCTGACACCAGCTCATACGTATAATCAAAATTTCCTGTGAAATATGGGTCCGGAACATCCACATCTCCCGCTTCATCGACAAAATCCATCAGCTTGGCAACTATCATGTCATCGCTGGTTTCGTCAAACGCCGACAAAGCACTGATATTCTGTTCATCCATCGCTACCAGATAGTCAAACTCGCCAAGATCCCTGTTTTGCAGTTGCCTTGCTTTCATGCCATCGTAAGAGATGTGCTGTTTATCCAGTATATCTCGTGTTCCTTCATGCGGTGCTTCACCAACGTGCCAGTGACCCAGCCCCGCTGAATCCACTTCGATTTTATCAGAAAGCCCCTCTTTTTTCACCAAATCCCGAAAAATAGCCTCGGCCATCGGGGAACGGCAAATATTCCCAAGACATAAGAACAATACACGTATCATACTTTCAACCCCTGCCCCATTAGTTTGTTATATCTATTAGACATTATAATGGGAGCTTTCCTCAAATGCCACCATTCGACAGGGGCAGGACGTCAAAAAAGTTTAAACAAGCGGCGCAATGCACGCTTCATCATTATTTTTTGCCGAATTGACATAACTTGCAACATCATAGGCCGTTAAATCGTCTGTTTCCAATGACGTCAGGAAATGGTGCGCTTCTTCAGGTGTCTGGTTACCTGTCTCAATCCACGCATCTTCCTTACCCTTTGGCAGAATAATCGGCATTCGGTGATGGATGTCCTGCATAAATCCATTCGCCTCTTTGGTCAGGATTGTGCATGTAAAAAGTTTTTTATCATCTTGTTCCCATTTATCCCACAGCCCGGCAAACGCAAACAGCCCGCGGTCCTCCAACTGGATCCGCTTTGGCTGTTTTTCGTTGCCATCACGCTTCCACTCATAAAAACTGTCCGCGACAATCAGGCAGCGCTTCCGTGCCATGAGTCGTTTGAAACTTGGCTTTTCATGTGCTGTTTCACTGCGGGCATTGATCATTTTATAACCGATTTTTTCATCGTTTGCCCATGACGGGACAAGCCCCCAGCGCAAATAGCCGGCCCGTTTTTGCTTACCATCGTGAATGATGGCGAGCACATTTTGTCCGGGGGCAACATTATAGCTAGGTTGATAATCGTCAATCGGCTGATCAATCCCGAATTCGTCCAAAATGTCCACCTCATCGGCAAGCAATGTATAACGTCCACACATGGTTTCACGCCTCCCATCTAAAAAATTCGGCATCCGCCTCATTCCTCAGAGCTGGATGTCAGAGGTCAGATTTGAAGAAATCGGCGGACAGCCGATTTCAATATTTTAAAAAATGCTTAAATCCCACTGGGTGGCAATATGGCGAAGCAAGCGGAATCCGGCAACACTGTTTCCCTTTTCTCCAAGTGCGGGGCCGTATACGCCGATTCCGCAGCCATCGGTAAATGGCATGGTTTCATCACGAACCCTTGGTGGGACCGCAGCCAAGATACCCCCGGACACACCGCTTTTTGCCGGAATGCCGACATAGGTGGCAAATTTCCCTGACGCATCATACATCCCGCATGTCAGCATGAGTGCCTTCGTTATCCGGGTAACTTGCCTCGGAATCACTTCTTCACCATTTTTGGGATCCATTCCATCATTGGCAAGGATTATGCCAATCCGTGCCAGATCGTCTATCGTCACCTCAATTGAACATTGTTTGAAATATGTTTCCAGCGTGATATCCAAATCGGATTCCAAAAAACCGACTTCCAATAAATAATAACCGATTGCCCGATTCCTAGTTGATGATTCCCGTTCTGACTCATAGACGTCAACATTTAATTCAGGACGATAGCCCAGCATATCTTCAAGCAATTTGAATACCGGTTCGAGCCGTTCATCCGGCGTGTTCCCCGGCAGCGTGGAGGTCACTGTAATCGCTCCGGCATTATTAAACGGATTAAGCGGTTTTTTAACCTGTTTCATTTCCAGGTGCATGATGGAATTAAATGCCTCGCCGGTCGGCTCCACATCAACCCTTTGCAGCATATACGAAACACCGCGCTCCATACAGGCCACGATAAAGGTGATGGCTTTTGAAATGCTTTGCAATGTAAACGGAATCTCCGTATCACCTGAACGGACCGTCAACCCGTCTTTGCCGATGATCACAATGCCCAAATCATTGGGATCGGCTTTCTGCAATTCCGGAATATAGGATGCAACATTGCCTTCATCCGTATTTTTTCGGTAAAAGGCTACCCAGTCATCGACATATTGCTGCAGCCACTCCTGTGTTTCGCCCGTGTTCCAATTTGCTATTCCCTGTACCATACAATCACCTCTCGTCATAGTATGTCTTTATGGCGCGGAATTCTTCACGATTTATGCCAAAAATAATATCGAATGATTCCAAAATCATGAGAAACACTTACGCTTTATAGAATACCTATTCCGTTATCGGCATTGTATCACTGGAAGCCTCAACTCGTTTGGCAGTCCGTTTTGAGTAAAGTGCTTGTTCGATGACCATCTGGAGTTCCGCGGCCAGTTCGCCATGTTTTTTATCCTGGTAATCATCCGGGTAAATAGGATCGTTTATCGTCAGTGTGATGGTTGACGTGCCGACCATGCCGTTGCCTTCTTCAAGTAATTGATGCGTGCCGTCAATCGCTACAGGGACAATCGGTACGTTTGCCTTTGTCGCCAGCCTGAGGCTCCCGGACTTAAACGTATTCAGCTTATTACCTTTGCCTCTTGTGCCCTCGGGGAAAATGACGATGGAATGCCCTTCTTTTAAGTTAGCTATTCCCTGATTAATCGCTTTGACCGATTGGCGCCGGTCGCTCCGGTCGATAAATACACAATGCAAGAGTTCCATCCAGCTGCTGACAACCGGCAGTTTGTTAATCTCCTTTTTGGCAATGAATCCAATCGGTTTACCCAAGTGGCCCAGCAACGCTAAAATGTCAAACAGCCCCTGATGATTGGCCACCACCAGGACAGGACCGTCCGGCAATTTTTCCCTGCCGGTTACATGGACGTCCGAATTTGTCTTATTGATGATTTTTTGCGAAACATCTTTTGGCGTGGCGAAAATTTGATCCATAGTGACCGCCGTTCCGGAGTGATTTAATTTTCGTTTAACCTGCAGCAATTTGAACCAGGCACCAAGTATCAATATCCCTGCATACAAATAAATTTTAAGGCTCCAAATCATTTGACCCGCCTCCTATTGACACTTTTATTATACCGCTGAAAGGGGATTGTGAAAAGAAACTTGGCATGCTGTCTAAACTCCGGCAATATTCCAAACATGATTTATTCACTTGTTTTTTAAGACGATCGGGGGTAGGATTGAATCCTGAGATTATTGAGAAAGGCGTCATAACATGAATAAACGGGTCTACTTTTTGATGGTTGTCGCATTCGTTGTCGGAATGGTCGAATTGATTATCGGTGGGATATTGGACTTGATGGCCGCTGATTTAAATGTCAGTCTTGGTAAGGTTGGCTTACTGATTACTATATTTTCATTCATTTTTGCGATTGGTTCACCCATTTTATTAATTCTCACGTCCAATATAGAACGAAAACGGCTGACACTTGTTTCATTGGGTGTATTTCTCGTGGGAAATCTGGTGACTGTGTTCAGCCCGACATATAGTGTTGTTTTTATTGGGAGAGTTATTTCCGCGTTAAGCGGAGCCTTGCTGATTATTTTATGTCTGACCATTGCACCATCGATTGTCGAACATAAATATCGCGGGCGTGCCATCGGAATTGTTTCCATGGGTGTCAGCGCGTCCATTGTGCTCGGTCTTCCCGTCGGATTGATACTGGGTAATACATTTGGATGGCGCGCCCCGTTTGTCTTGATTACGCTATTGACTGTTCTTTCAATGGCTGGTGTGTTTTTCCTGATGGATCGTGTAGAACCAAAACCTTCCAGCTCAATTAAGGATCAGCTGGCAACCCTGAAAAACCGGAAAATATTTTTCGGCCAATCGATAACCTTTCTGTTCATGACAGGTCATACAATCCTTTATGCTTATCTGACGCCTTTTTCCAAAACAGCCTTGGGAGTGGACGGGACCTGGGTCAGTATCATTTATCTGATTTTTGGTGTCGCAGCCGTAAGTGGTGGCGGCATTGGCGGTGCTTTATCCGATACCATTGGCGCAAAACGCACTATTATGCTCACCACGATCCTGTTTGTTCTGACAATATTTTCCATACCCTATACAACATTTGCACTGCCCGCGTTTTTAGTCATCCTGATCATTTGGGGAATATTGAGCTGGGCATTATCTCCCGCTACCCAAAGTTATCTGATTACCTTATCACCTGAAACGTCAGACATTCAGCAAAGCCTTAATAATTCAGCACTTCATCTTGGTATTGCCTTTGGGTCAATGATTGGCGGGCTGGTTATTGAGCGTACCTCCGTTGAACAAAATGCCACAGTTGGCGGACTGTTTGTTATTCTTTCGGTCGGAGCCGCGCTAATTTCGATGTATGGGCAAAAGAATTCAGAGAAAACACACATAAGAGGAACTGACTCCTGAGCTACGGGTTTCATTACCTATTAAAATGACCGTCAAATTAGAGAAATGTAAGCAGTATATTTTCATTGCAAATGGGTGCAATGAACGATCGTTTTGAATGTTATGCTATGATCGAATTGGACTTATTACGGGAGGTTAAAGCATTTATTAACATTGATAAGCTAACTTTAGATTCTAATAATTAAATGGCAAGTATCAATTTGACGATACTTGCCATTTAATTTAGAAAGGGAAACCTTGATGATCAGACCCTTTTCTGTTGATTTACTTCCCAATAAACTGCTGTGTCCAATGGTTGCCTTGTTCAACGTAGCCAACGCCGATGTGCGTGAAGTTCGGATTCATGATATTTTCACGGTGGCCTTCACTGTTCATCCACCCATCCACAACTTGCTGTGGTGTGCGCTGTCCTTTGGCAATGTTTTCACCGGCAGTCCGATAAGAAATACCATACTGTTTCATCATATCAAATGGTGACCCATAAGTCGGGCTGTCATGTGAAAAATAGTTATTGGCTGCCATATCACGGGATTTTTCACGTGCTACTTTACTTAATTCCGTGTCAACCTTAAGCGGCTCCAAACCTTGTGCCTGGCGTTCCTGGTTTGTCAGCTCAACCACTTGCTGTTCAAATTCATTCAGTTGTTGTGATTGTGATTGATTTTGCTGATCCTGCTGTTCAGCCGGTTGTTGTGGTGCCTCTGCTTTCGGCTGCTCAGTTTGCTGATCTTCTTGCTTGTCTGATTCTTGCTGTTCTGATTTATCCTGCTGCTGTGTTGAGTCGTTATTGTTTTCAGGCTGCTCCTGATTCTGCTCCGGTTTATCTTGTTTTGGCTGTTCATGATTGTTTTGCAGCTTGTCCCAATTCCAATTGATTTGCGGGAAATATTTATTTAAATAGTTACCGAACCGATCATTTGAATGCTCAGTCCAGTCACTCCCGTTAACAGAATAATAGACTTTGTGCTGATAGGATTGATTTTGTGATTGATCCTGTGATGAACCAGTGCTTGCAGAGGCATCTGCAGTTGTTTGAAATGCACCGCCAAATAGCAATGCTGCGGTCAGTGAACCGACCATTATTTTGTTAAACATTGAAGTCACCTCTCCTGTGTTTTTATTTGCAAAATCATCATACCATGCATTTTTTGTAATATTCTTGGCATCGATTTCCATGAGGGTATCGTTTCTTGTATTTTTCAGAAAATGGCACAGCAACAGGACATCAAAATAGAATATTGCAGGAAAAGGTTTTATCCAATGGTAAAAATTACAGCAAAATGGCTATTGACACATGTCCGAATGACGCCTGTTTGTTACAATCAGCTGCGATTTGTAAACGAAATGTCACTTGATTTTCTGCTGATTATAAGTTGAAATTGAAGAAGAATGAGATTTGATGGGAAAGCTCGGATTCTAACTCAGCCAATATTTGTAAGTCATTTTCTACCCCCAAAAACTATGATAAATTATAGAAGGTTATAGTAGTGAAATGTGGACTTTTCCGCATAACTCATTTGAAATGTATTCCTATTTTCATTAAATAGATTTCATTACATCATTGGAGGAGCATAACATGTTATCAACCGCAGAAATCGGAATTGATTTGGGTACGGCTAATATATTGATCTATTCCAAAACAAAAGGAATTGTATTGAACGAGCCATCTGTTGTGGCGATTGATCTAAATACGAAAAATGTTGTCGCTGTCGGATCAGAAGCAAAGGAAATGGTCGGAAAAACACCGCAAAACATCATCCCGATCCGCCCCTTGAAAGATGGTGTGATTGCGGATTATGACGTGACAGCACAATTGCTGAAGGCATTATTGAAGAAAGTCAGTAAGAAAATGGGCTTGTCCATGCGCAAGCCGACTGTTGTCGTATGCACGCCATCCGGAAGTACCACCGTTGAACGACGTGCAATCCATAATGCCGTTTCCAGCTATGGCGCAAAACATGTGCATTTGATTGAAGAACCGGTCGCATCAGCAATCGGCGCCGACTTACCGGTCGATGAGCCTATCGCCAATGTCACAGTTGATATTGGCGGCGGGACTTCCGAAGTTGGTATCATCTCATTCGGTGGCGTTGTATCCTGCAATTCCATCCGCACCGGTGGCGATAAAATGGATGAGGAAATCGTCAACTATATCCGGAAAAAATACAATATCCTAATCGGGGAACGTACCGCCGAAAACATTAAAATGGAGATTGGCCATGCAGATGAAAACCATACAGAAGAATTCATGGATGTTCGCGGGCGTGACATGGTAACCGGCTTACCGAAAACAATATCAGTATCTTCTAAAGAGGTTTATTCTGCACTCAGTGAATCGCTGGAACAAATTCTCGAAACCATCCAGTCAACACTGGAGAACTGCCCGCCTGAACTAAGCGGGGATATCGTGGATCATGGTATAGTACTGACCGGGGGCGGCTCCCAGCTGAATGGGCTACAAGATTGGCTATCAGAAGAAATTGCCGTCCCTGTTCATCTCGCCCCGAACCCGCTTGAATCCGTGGCAATCGGAACCGGACGTTCACTGAAAATGATCTCCAAACTGCAGAAAGCTGCAAAATAATATTGTTAATGCCGATCTGGGCCTACTGAAGCAAAAAACCGTGCTTGCCAATCAATAAAATGGCACACGGTTTTTTTAATGGTTTGACGGCGTTATACTACCAGGATGAAGTATGTGTTCCCTGGAACGTATGCT
>NZ_DATGTI010000145.1:0-25075 GCF_035301925.1 Lentibacillus sp.
AACGCTTAGACCAACGATCGTTTGCATCCCCACTCGTTTAAACATTTCAATCACCTCATAATATTTTTGATAAGCACCAACCATTCGATCTGTATTGGTCTTGACTGTTATCTGCCTTTCGAATGGTTCGTCTTATCTTCACCTATAGTGTACTTTCCCGGAAAGGCACCCCCTGTGATTTGCCCCACTTAAATCATGCTCAATTATGAACAATTGATGACGGTATGAAATATAGTGAAAAATTGATTTGACGGTGATTAGAAGCATATAAACACTGTGGATATTGTGAAAAATGTTTTTACATATATTTACTTTTAATGGGTATAAAAGCCTATATGATGCACGGTTTCTTTGGTCATCTGCTGATGTTTTGGTTTTATCTCGATGTCTGCCCTACTTTCCGGTAATTAGGCAGTGCTGGCACTGAATGCCGAAGTTCACAATGAATTCGCTGAAGTTCATCAAGCCACTATTTCGCGGCGGGGCCGTCATTTCGTGCGGCGAAGGCATTAATTCGCGCGACGTCCCAGTCATTTCGCGCGGCGAAGACATTAATTCGCGCGACGTCCCAGTCATTTCGTGCGGCGAAGACATTAATTCGCGCGACGTTCACATTTTCAGCTCCAAATAAAAAACACCTTCAACCTGCTGAACAGCAGTATTGAAGATGTTTCGTGCACACTATGGTTCTTCAGAATGATCCATAAATACATATTGAAGCATATAGAGTATAAGGCTGACAGTAATGATCAAAAATCCCCATCCCAGAATCTCCTGGTCAGCCTCCAAATAACTGTTACAAACCCGAACAGGCGCATCGATATATATCCACGCCAGTAATCCGAACATGGAGATGTAGTTAAAAACGATAAAACTCTTCGCCAGTGGACCGAGCTTTTTCCAACTGTTTCGAAGCGGTATCCCCGCCAAAAACGGAAGGCTGATAAATTTAAACAGCTCGAAATACCAGACCGCGAGTGCCTCATCAAGCATCCGGGGAATCATCCAGAACGTTGTCATAACGATCACAAGCAAAATGCCGGCAATGCCATTTCCATTCCATTTTGCAAAAAATCGCTGAAATTTATCCTGAAATTTGTCCGCCATCAGCCATCCCGAAAAAATAAGCAGCGGAATTTGCACAAGCATATGAACGATCATGACCGACTCCATGGCATTTCTGACAGGAGGGATTATCAGCAGGGCATACAAGATAATCCCGTATCGTGTCGCTGACATCCGCTGACCCTCCTCCCGAAAAAGTTATCCCGACTCACACCGAATTTTGCTTTCATTGTATCCTGGACAAAATGAATCACTACTATGCAAGGCGTTTACCGTCACTACTGCTTCCGGGAACCATTTTATTACGTATTCTAATAAAACGGATAAAGTGTACAACAAATATGGCCACTGAAAGGAATCCCAATATACCGGCTATACCTCCGAATACGGCTGGTCCCATCCATTCCGGGATGTGGGTCGCCCATCGTCTTGGTGTACTCAATACCCCGGAAACGAGAAACGATCCGCTGAGTGCGATAATCGAAAGGGTGTAGCCGACAAAAGCAAACCGGTCCATGACATTTGTTTTGATGGCACTGTCATGTTTGGCTAAATAATACATGAACCCGAAGATCATGGCACATGCGCCAAGGGCCATATACATATGGAAGTGACCCGGTACCCATTTTGTATTGTGCATCACCTGATTGACCACTATCGTTGCATCGACAATCGCTGGTACGACTCCGACAACCCAGCCGAACATCGATAAGAACATGAGACCTGACCCCATATCCCATTTGATGCCCGATTTATAGACGATCATCAGAGCTCCATAAGCCGTAACCACGAGTACCGGCAGACCATTTGCATAGGAAAGTGCCTGTCCCATAATCAGCATCCATGTTGGCATAACTGAGTCCATTAGCAAATGATGCGTATAAATGAGCAATGTAAACACAGTCGACATTGTCCAGGCAATCAGAAACACGCGATTAACTTTCCATGGACGGTTTGTATACTCTTGTAAAATTTCATATACTGCAATGACTGCCATGTATATAATCGCATTTGCAAAAATATGCCCAAATGCATAGGTCAGGTTTTTGGCCAACAGTGGATCAACCGTAAATGCCGGGTTAATCACATTAATAATATTCATGATCAGAACAATCGCACCTGCTATTAATGCCGTTACATTAACAATTGTGACCATCGTGCTTGCAACGACCGTACTCGACGGGGCATCATCCTCTGATTTTTTACCGGCAATGACATCCCAGCCCAGTCCTTTTGCCAGACTGCCATAGTTTTTTATGATAGCGCGTCCAGTATCTAGATAAAATAATAAAAAGCCGACACCAAGTATAAGCATTCCAAATAGATATAACAGTGCACCTATTGTCCCCCATGCGTTGGCTGAGAGTTGCGGGAGCGGGTAGAGGAATGTCCAGGCGCTCGCATATTCAAATGAAAATACACCGATAATCACCATAACAACGCCAATCAGGAATAAAACAAGGTTAGCCGTCATTACCTTTTTCGAAAGCGTCACATGTCTGCTCAAAAAGTAACCCATGATGCCTGCTGCTGCAAATGCTGCTGCTCCAACCATCCCGGTCCCGTGTATCGTCAGAAATTGATAAAACGCGGCCGGTGACAGATCCAGTACACCGCCTTGTGACAAAAGCATCAAGACACCAAATATCATCATGACAAGAATAATCAAACCGCCCACTGTCAAATAGGATACAACCAAATTATTGCGAGATTTTACCGACTGCATTCATCACACCTCCACCATATTATTCTGTCACGGTTATTTCCGCAGTCATGGCATGATGAGCCAATCCACAGTACTCCATGCAAAGAACCTCATATGTGCCAGGTTCATCAAATGTGATATAAACCTCATTTGTATACGCCGGCATTGCCTGTGTCTGTGTGAGGATATTCATATCTTCATCATAGATGCCAAACCCATGATTAACATCATTGCTTTTCACTTTAAATTCAACCGGTTCTCCGGCTTTGAATTGGGTTTGGCTTAGTTCCCAACCAAACTGCATGGCTTCAACGTCAACAACGGTTGGCTCTGCTCCAGCACTGTAAACAGGTTGATTGTACGGCAGTTCTCTTAATGTATAAATCGTTACCGCCAACATGAATACAATCAATATCGAACCATAAAATGATCGTGCTTTATACCATTTTTTCTTAATGGGTGTATAATCTCTTTTCTCCTGTGATTTCAATAACACAACGCTGAATACCACTGTAATCACAATCATAAAAAACAGACTGACAACCCATGCAACGGTTTGTATCAACTCGATGCCCCCCTCTTTTAAGTTATACCTCGTAAGAAAAATTACAGGTAGCCGTTAATCGGATTTATCATACGAAAAAAATAACCCGAAACGAGTGACGTAAATCACTCATTTCGGATTATTTTGTGAAAAAACAGTTTTTTTAGTTTTTATAGTAAAAACGGTGGTAATAGTAAAAAGGTATGAGAATACGACTCATACCTTTTTGCTATGAAAATAAAACATTTTTCATGATAATTCGTAAATCCTTACTTCAGGTTAGGTGCCATATCACAACATCACCAATCTGTTCCATGACAAAAAAGTTCTTAACTTTTGACAGTTTAAACCCCGCATTCTTCTTGAATAAGGCGAATCATTGAAAAAATAGATGAAGTCCTGATCATACACAGTTCTCAGCTTACAGAAGGTTCAATTCCAGTGCTTGAAGAAGATATAAAGCATTTAAAGTATGACACCTGAGAAATTACCTTTTAATACGTCTATTGCATTCTGATTTTTACATATAAAGGTTGCCATAATCGCTGTTCTATTATTGTTTTGCGTATTTTTCAATTTCTACTTCACATTTAATTGTATCACCTGTAAATACTGGTCTAAAAAACTCAAAATTCATATGACGCGCCATAACGTTATAATCCCCACCTACTTTTGTTGGCAGAGTTGCCGTTAATAGCCCTTGAACAACAAGTCTTCCCTTCTCATCAGGCGTAACATGATGAGAGCCCCCATCACCTGATACCCGAGTAAATAATTCAACCTCTTCTTCTGTAAAACGCCGCTCAAATGTAATCACATCGCCTACTTTCAAAGACAATCATATTCCTCCCATTATAAATAAATGCTTTTCTTCGGATTACGCCAAACTGCTTTTAATTTTTTCAGGGATTTAATTGAAGCTTCCTCATCGGCTCAAAAAACAGGGGATACAGCCCATAAATGCCCGATTCGGTTCGGGCCTTTACAATGCAGGTCACACAGGCGTTGTAACAGGACAAGGAAAGGTGCGGCAGCGATACATCGTACGTAGAAAAAGTGCTTTCCTTTTTCGAGGATGTTGCGTACTTAACCTTTATTCTCTATCATCAGCGGGGAAAAGTACCCCGCTGAATGACGTTTCACTTCAGGCGAGCTGGCTATCGGGGGAGCGCTCCGATGCGGTAATAACGCCTAATTCATGATGGTCTGCCTCATAAAGGGCGCTTTGAACAAAGCGGACTTCGCCATTGTCGCCGATTACTTCCAATTTGAAGTATGCCCCACTATCCTGCAATGCATAATAAAACTGATCGATTCGATTAATTTTCTTTCCGTTAACTTTGATGATCGTTTCACCGGCTAAAATTCCCAGGCGGTCAGCTGGAGTTCCGGGTATAACTGCCAATACCTTTATACCACGTTCGTTTTGATTGAAAAATGGCGTTTTTTCCTGGTCCTTTATCCGGTGTCTGTAACTGGTGTACTCCCGACCAATGATGCCTGCAACGATTGCTGCAAGTGACAGCCAGCCAATATAAATGCTTCCGGCAGCCAGCAACAGGACGATCAGACTCAAAATGTGGATTGATCCTGCTAAACGCTCTGCTGTTTTTTCAGGCAGTTGTCCTCTCACAACATGATTAAACCCCATTAGGAATGGCACGAGCATAAGGCTGTATGTTTCACCGCCAATTGAAAAATAGGGCCAAAAAGATGCAATCGGCGTAATCGAACCTGACGGGATTAGGACAAAAAAAGGAATGAATGCCATTTTTTTGAGATGATGCATACCAATCCATGTCCCACGGCGTCCAATCTCCATATCCGGAAATGTGTTATTCCGGGTATGTCGTGTTAATAAAAATGCTTCTGCCGACAGTAATATGGCTAACAATAGACTCAACCCAGTGAAATTTGGAGACTCAAACAAATCCACATCAATAAAGGTCTGATTTTCAAGTGCAAATGGTGACAGCAGCAACAGTAAAAATGTTATACCAATCGTATAAACAGGCGACAGCACCGTCAAACGGAATGTTATACTGAGCAGAATGGTCACAGCCGCAATCAACATAATCGTTTCATATGAAAAAACCACACCTGCTCCAATTGTTATAATAGATAACATTAAACCGAATATCGTGGTTACCAGCCATGTATCCTTCCATTCCGAAAAAATATCAAAAACTTTCTGTCCAAAAAGGCGGCGTTCCTGTTTTATCCGCCGATAGCTGACAACTAATGATAAAATAATTGTCCAATACACGAGAGGATTCAGGAAAAACCTTCCTATTCCTTTTACCAGTTCCATCACCCAGGATTCTGCCATCATGATCACCTTCTGTCTTATCTTCTCAAGCTTGTCCGAAAAGTCGCTTCATCCTCTGTTCACGCCTATGTTTATATTCGCGATTTGTTAACATTTTTCCTGCATCGTGTGAAAAGAAATCCGCGAGTGTTACCCGCGGATCAATTCTACTCATATAATACGTTGAGTGCTTTTTCCATTTGCCGGTCATCTTCACCATTACGGATTCGTTCAACAACAGTGGTTTCAATTGAGCCTGCTGTTTCTTCATCAACTTCTCCGGTTACTGGCAGATCATGCTCTGCCTGGAAGGCTTCAACAGCTGCCTCTGTTTTTCCACTGAAATAACCGTCTGTACGCCCCGGATCGTAGCCTAATCCCTTCAGCATCACTTGCATATTCTTCACATTATCACCGGCTTCATCATAAGTAAGCGGTTCTTCAACCTGAACAGGACTTGTAAAGTAATAATCAGGCTGTTCTGCCTCAACAGTCGGTTTTACACCTTCTTCGTGAATCCAAGTCCCTTCAGGCGAAAGCCATTTGAAAAATGTCAATTTGACTCTGCTCCCATCATCACCAACAGGTACAGCCTGCTGAACCGTTCCTTTGCCAAAGCTATTGGTGCCAACAACATCATAACCGACCTCTTTCATGGCCACTGCTAAAATCTCTGAAGCAGAGGCACTTCCCTCATTAATCAGGACACTGATCGGATACGGCTTTTTCTCTTCAAGGTCAGAATACGATTTTTCCGTTTCGCCATTCTGATTTTCGATTTGAACGTACGGTACATCTTTCGGAATAAAGTTTTTCAATACCCCTTCCACAGCAGATAGAACACCGCCGGGATTGCCGCGGACATCAATGACCAGCCCTTCAATATTTTCATTCTCCAGTTCCTTCAGCTGTTCATTGAAATGTTGTGCTGTATTTTCCGCAAAAGACGTTATTTCGATAACCCCTGTTTTCTTTCCGTCGATCGACTTGACTTCAGAATACACGGTTTCCACTGGTATGTCATCACGCACAAGTGTAACATCAAATGGCTCTGAAACCCCTGAACGCTGAACTTCAAGCACGACTTCCGATCCTTTTTCACCACGGATCATGTCAACGGCTTCATTCAGATTCAAGCCGGCAACACTTTCACCATTAACGCTCAAAATCTGATCATTGGGTCTAAGACCTGCTTCCTCAGCTGGGGAATCCTTAATTGGTGAAACAATCGTCACGTTCCCGTTCACCATGCTTACCTCGGCACCAATTCCCTCAAATGAGGATTCAATCGTCTCATTGAACTGCTGCATCGATTCAACATCCATATAGGAACTGTACGGATCTTCCAATGAGCCAATCATCCCCTGGATGGCCCCTTCGATTAACTGCTTGTCCTCGACATCTTCCAGGTAATGTTTTTTGATTAAGTTATAGGTTTGTGCCACTTTTTGCATGTTTGCCGGTGGAGTACCGCCGCTGTTTTGTCCCGTCGTTTCCGCTGATTCATCCAGTGTCTGGTCCGAACCGTAATCTGGCTGAGCCAGCGTCACACCCAGATATGCACCTGCAAATCCCAAAACCAGTGCACCCGCTAAAAGGAGTATAATATATACCTTTTTCTGTTTCATGTTTTCACCCCAACTTATATATATTTATCTGACGGCTTGTCCATTCCAAAAGTCGAGGAAGACTGTCATGTTCTCTATTTTACCTTCACCTATAAAAAGGCATCACACCGAAATGTGCGATGCCTTTAATGATATAGTTTATGCAGCTAAAATGCAATGTCATTCGTTTATTTTAAGGTAAAAAGGACATTGGATTTACTCCGCCATGGTAAGCCCATTCCCCATTGTGCACTTCAAAATGCAAATGAGCTCCATATGAGTTCCCGGTATTGCCCACCGCACCTAATTTCTGTCCCGCTGAAACGGATTGGCCAAGACTGACTGACCGCTGGGACATATGCGCATATACCGTTGTTTTGTCATGTTGCGGATGATAGACATAAACAACATTTCCATAGCTGTTGGAATAATCTGATCTGGTGACAACCCCGGGTGCTGCAGTTTGGATTGTGGTTCCGGTAGATGCTGCAATATCAATACCATAATGGTAACCGGATCCCATGTCCCTTGGCCCATATGGTGATGAAAATCTTCCGTTGACAGGCCAATCAAAAATCCCTGTACCACCCGCACTAAGATTTGAACCTGAACCATTTGAGCTGTCGGAGCCATTTGAACCGTTAGATGGTGAAGGTTTTGATAATTGGTCAAGATCTTGTTTAGCTTCCTTCATAGCCTTCTCTATCACCTCAGCCTGGTCCCTTAGCACTTGTTGTTCCTCTTCCAAGCTCATCTTGTGCTGATGCAGTTCTTCTTCTGACTCTTCCAATTCACTCAGCTTGTCTTCTTTTTCAGCCATTTGCTCGCTCAACTGTGATTTCAATGATTCAAGCTCGTCTTTTTGATTCGTTAGTGACGCTTTCTTATCTTCAACTTCAGCTTTCTTTTGCTCAATATCTTGTTTCTTGTCTTTCACTTCAGCCTGTTTAGCCTCGACTTCCTGTTTTTCACGTTTATGCGTTTCCATGATGTCTTTGTCCTGTTTCATAATCGTATTGACTGCCGAGGATCTGCTGATGAATTCACCAAAACTTTTCGCCCCGAAAATCACTTCTATGTAATTCATGCTCCCGCCGTTTGATTGAATAGCACGCAGACGGTCTTTAAGCAATTCCTCCCGTTTTTCAATCCGCTCTTTCAATTCCCGAATGTCTTCTTTTAACTGTTCAATCTCTGAATTGAGTTCATCAATTTGGTTGCTTAACTCGTCAAGCTGTGCATTTGTATCAGCTATTTCATTTTCTTTTGCTTCAATCTTTTCCCGGGTACTGGACAATTCCTGATCGATGGTGTCAATCTCACTATTGACACTTTCCTGTTGATCCAGGTTTTCCTCAATTTTTTCTTCTGTTTCCTGTTTATCATCCTGCAGTTCGGATTTTTCCTTTTCGATTTCAGCTTGTTCGTTTTTCTTATTTTGGATCTTCTGCTCAAGTTCATCTTTGCTTTGAGCGGATACTTTCTGCCAATCGACAAGACCGGTGCCGAAAACCATTAACACAATGAGTATATAGGAAATAAATTTCCGCATTCTCGTTCTTCCCCTCCTGCTATATATGGTTCAAATTGGATTGTATTTGTATTGAATTATACTTTCAGGAATTTACGTACACTCATGACACTTCCCCAAATACCGATAAATGTTCCAATTAACAAAATAATGAGCGATAACTGCCATGCAAATGGGTTGAATGGCAATAACTCCACAAATGAGTACGTAATCTGATCCCCAAGAGTATTGTCCAGGTAATAGTATCCTATTAAAACAACAGTAATCGGAATAATAGCACCGAATACGCCGTGCAGCATTCCCTCAATGAAAAATGGCCAGCGAATGAAGCCGTTCGTTGCGCCCACAAGCTTCATAATGCCGATTTCTCTGCTTCGCGCCATGATCGTCAGTTTAATCGTGTTTGAAATAAGGAATATAGCAGTAAAGACCAATGCGGCAATCAAGACCAATCCAATATTCCGTGCATACTCATTAAATTGGAATAAACGGTGAATAACATCCTGACCGTAGTTCACTTCCTGAATATGATCCAGTTTATTGATCTGGTTGGCCACGTTTTCTGTATTGTTCGGGTCCTTTGCTTTGACAATATAAGCATGGCTGAGTGGATTGTCCTGTTCGAACATCTGCCAGGTTGAACCTTCTTCACCCATATCCTCGATTAATTGATTAAGCTGTTCATCTTTAGAGGCAAATACAACACTTTCTGTTCCATCCATCTGCTTAATGGACGTTCCCAGTTCCTTTATCTGTTCCTCATCTGTGGTAAGATCGATTAATGCTTCAATCTGAACGTCTTCCTCCAGACCTCCAGCCATATGGTTAAGATTCAGCATTAAAGCAAGAAATGCGCCTACCAGCAATAACGTCGTTGTTACTGCACCTATTGACGCAACTGTCATCCAGCCATTACGGAAGATGTTTTTGATGCCTTCCTTGAGATGGCGCTTGATTGTCCTAAGCTTCATAGCCGTATTCACCTCGATGTTGGTCACGTACGATTAATCCATCTTCAATTGCGATAACGCGTTTTTTAACCGTATTGACGATTTCTTTGCTGTGGGTGGCCATAATAATTGTCGTACCCCTCGTATTGATTTCCTCAAAAATCCGCATGATTTCCCATGATGTGTCAGGATCCAGGTTTCCAGTCGGCTCGTCCGCAATGACAATTTTAGGGTTATTGACAATGGCGCGTGCAATCGACACACGCTGTTGTTCACCCCCTGATAACTCATCCGGAATAAACCGTGCCTTATTCTTTAAGCCGACCAGTTCCAGCACATCCATAACCCGTTTGCGGATATTGCGGGGTGATTCTTCAATGACTTCAAGCGCAAACGCGACATTTTCATAGACTGATAGTTTTGGCAGCAACTTAAAATCCTGAAAAATAACACCAACATCCCGACGTAAAAATGGCACTCTCTTTTCTTTCAGGGTACTCAAGTCCGTATCATTAACGGTGATAGTTCCTTCTGTTGGCTTCGCTTCACGGTATATAAGTCTGACAAATGTAGACTTTCCGGCACCGCTTGGACCGACAACATATACAAATTCACCTTGATCAATCGTTATATTAATCCCATTCAGGGCAGTAACACCATTGGCGTATGTCTTGTGAACGTCTTTCATTTTTATCATTTATATATCACCTTTTATCCATAATGTTGTATCTCTTAGTTGTAAATTTTTTGCACAAACCAGATCCGGAAAATCACCAGGAAAGTTCTTTTTCCCTTACGAATCTGGAAGTCAGTTCGAGTGAATCGGAGAATTTCGTCAATGATTCATATAACCCCGAATGATCTCAGTCAATTTTTTTAAAGACGTATCTTTGAACGCGCTTATCTATGTAATTTTTATCTATTATAACATTTTTCATCATAAATTTTAGGCATTTAATATTACATTTTCATTTCAATTTATATACCTGGGTTTAATCTTTGTAACATTTTATAAAAATAACGCGGATTTTGAAAAATACTGGAAAGAGATGGTACCTATAATTGCTGATGAAGATCCATAATCGGGGGAGTCGGGCAAAAACTAAAAAGTTTGGTCTATACCAATCAATAGACCAAACTTTCATTGAGAAATATTACTTTTTTTCTGCTAACCAATCGGCAAGTGTTTGAGCATCCTCATCTGACACATCTTGTGCAGGCATGCTTCCTTTACCATTTTGAATAATGTCGACAATTTCGTCAGCGGAATAATCTGCACCAACTGATGTCAGCTCAGGGCCTGCTCCGCCGGATAGGTCTGCACCGTGACATGATGCACAATTGCTTTCAAAGATTTCCTCGGCAGCTGCAGTGGTTTCGCCACCGCCATCACCGGCAGATTCGTCGCCACCAGTGTCACCGCCGCCATCATCGCCGCCTCCGCCACAGGCACCGAGCACAAGCGCCGTACCGAAGAGCATTGTCATTAACCCTTTTTTCATGTTAAATCCCCCCTAAGATAATTTAGTAAAAAGGTTTTCACACCTATTATAACCTAACACCGAAAAATTAAAACGACCAATGAGCCTTACAGATGGTTTAAATTATCGTCAAACCGGGACTTTAGCAAAATATGTCATTTTCATGACTTTTTTAATCAATCCCGCATATAACTGGCAGTAGGCCCATAATTCGTGGGCCTACTGCCAGTAATGTCCGAGTCGGTTTGGGCCTTTACAATGCAGGTTGTAAAGGCGTTGCAACAGGGCAAGGAAAGCTCCGGCAGTGATGCATCGCACAAGAAAAAGTGCTTTCCTTTTTCGAGGACCCTGCGAACTCAGCCTAGTTAATCTGTGACCGCAAATAGGCGTCGATAAAAGGGTCTAAATTGCCGTCAATCACACCTTGTGCATTGCCTGCTTCAAGATTTGTTCGGTGATCCTTTACCATTGTATAGGGATGGAATACATATGAGCGAATTTGGCTTCCCCAGCCGATTTCTCGCTGTTCGCCTCGTATCTCATCAAGCTCCTGCTGTTGCCGTTCCAGCTCTTGTTGGTATAATTTGGATCGGAGCATTTTCATCGCACGTTCACGATTTTGAATTTGTGACCGTTCGGACTGGCACGTGACAATCGTATTTGTCGGCAAGTGCGTTATCCGGACCGCCGAATCGGTCGTGTTAACATGCTGACCTCCCGCGCCGCTCGCACGATACGTATCAATATGAATATCCTCATTTCTTATTTCGATATCCACGTCATCATCCATTTCTGGCGTTACATCACATGAAGTAAACGATGTATGACGACGTCCGGAAGAATCAAATGGTGAAATGCGTACAAGCCGGTGAACGCCTTTTTCAGCCTTTAGATAGCCATAAGCATTGTGTCCTTTAATCCACAATGTCACACTTTTGACCCCTGCTTCATCACCAGGTAGATAATCCAGTGTTTCGACCGTAAAGTTCTTTTTGTCAGCCCAGCGCTGGTACATCCTTAAAAGCATACTTGCCCAATCCTGTGACTCCGTGCCGCCAGCGCCCGGGTGCAATTCCAAAATGGCATTATTCTGGTCATACGGCCCGCTCAGCAGCATTAGCAGTTCAAAATCATTCATCTCTTTTCGCAATGTCGTTATGTCGTTTTCCAGATCAGCAAATAACTCCTGATCATTCTCTTCTTTAACAAGCTCATAGGATACCTCAAGATTTTCAAGCTTTTTTTCCAATGAGTCAAACCCTTGAACATAACTTTTAAGACTGTTGGCTTCATCAATCAGTTTTTGTGCTTTTTCCTGATCATCCCAGAATGTGGGATCAGTCATTTCCAGTTCCAGCTCTTTTATGCGTTCTCTTTTGTTATCTAAGTCAAAGAGACCCCCTAAAGTCATCGATTCGTTTTGTCATCTGTTCAAGTTCATTTCCAATTTCAACAAGTTCCATATGATTCACCTCAAAAAACTATATGATTATGTCAGTGAAAACACTCCCATCATTCGGGAGTGTTCCACATCAGTGGTATGGTTACGCACCGTGGCAATGTTTATATTTTTTGCCGCTGCCACATGGGCATGGATCATTCCGGCCGATATTCTCAGTCTTCACATACGGTTTCCGGGGCTTTTTCTTCTCTTGCTGGTCGCCGCCGGATACTGCTTGCGTGTTTTTCACAACTTCCTGTCGCTGCAGGTTATCGCGTATTTCCGCCTTCATGACATATTTGGCAACTTCTTCTTCAATCTCAACAATCATTTCCTCAAACATCTGGAATCCTTCTGCCTGATATTCCTGCAATGGATCATTTTGTCCATATGCACGCAGGTGAATACCTTGACGCAGCTGGTCCATCTGGTCGATATGATCCATCCATTTGGTATCAACCGTACGCAATACGATTACTTTCTCAAATTCACGCATTTGTTCAGGCGTCAATTCCTGTTCTTTCTCGTCATAGCGCACTTTGACTTTTTCCAGAATAAAGTCAATGATTTCTTCCGGCTCTTTGCCTTTAATATCATCTACTGTAATATCATCAGGATTCAACAAGTTGCCATGAACGTACTCAATAATCGTGTCAAGCTCCCAATTTTCATCGAGTTCATCTTGTGTATTAGCTTCGACAACACGTTCCAGCGTGGACTTGATCATCCCTTCGACAATTTCCCGTAAATCTTCAGTCGCTTCAATCACGTCAAAACGCTGTTTGTAAATAATTTCCCGCTGTTGCCGCAATACATCATCATATGAGAGGACTGTCTTACGGGCATCAAAGTTATTGCCTTCCACCCGCTTTTGAGCAGACTCTACAGCACGTGATATCATTTTGCTCTCAATCGGCTGTGAGTCATCCATGCCAAACCGATCCATCATCGAGCGCATATTATCAGAACCGAAACGCCGCATCAATTCATCTTCCATCGATAAATAGAACTGTGACATACCAGGATCTCCCTGACGTCCTGAACGCCCGCGCAGCTGGTTATCGATCCGGCGTGATTCATGACGTTCGGTACCAATGACGGCAAGGCCGCCCAGTTCCTTCACACCGTCACCAAGTTTAATATCCGTACCACGTCCGGCCATGTTTGTAGCAATCGTCACCGCACCTTTTTGCCCGGCATTTTCAATAATCTCCGCTTCCCTGTAGTGATTTTTTGCGTTCAGTACATTATGCGGGATTCCGGCCTTTTTCAGCATTTTGGAAATCAATTCGGATGTCTCAACGGCAACGGTACCGACCAGTACGGGCTGTCCAGCCTTATGTCGTTCTTTTATATCCTCTACAACTGCACGGAATTTACCTTCTACTGTCTTATAAATCATATCTGGTTTATCATCACGAATAATCGGCTCATTCGTCGGGATGGCGATAACGTCCATGTTATAAATATTACGGAACTCTTCTTCTTCTGTTTTTGCTGTACCGGTCATGCCAGCCAATTTTTGGTACATCCGGAAAAAGTTCTGGAATGTTATGGAGGCGAGTGTCATGCTTTCATTTTGGATCTGGAGTCCTTCTTTAGCTTCAATCGCCTGATGGAGGCCATCACTGTAGCGACGACCTTTCATCAGACGTCCAGTGAACTGGTCAACAATGATGACTTCGCCTTCCTGAACAACATAATCCGTATCGCGTTGCATTGAAACATGTGCTTTCAGTGCCTGATTAATATGGTGTGTCAACGATACGTGATTCAGATCAAACAAGTTTTCAACACTGAAATAACGCTCCGCTTTGTTGATGCCTTCTTCCGTCAATTGAACACCTTTTGTTTTCTCATCGTACGTATAATCTGTTTCCCGGTTCAATGTACGGACAAAACCGTTTGCCTGCTGGTACATTGCCGCTGATTTTTGCGCCGATCCGGAAATAATCAGCGGTGTTCGTGCCTCATCAATCAGAATCGAGTCAACTTCATCGATGATGGCAAAATTAAGCGGGCGCTGGACCATCTGCTCTTTATATAAAACCATATTGTCACGCAAGTAATCAAAACCAAACTCGTTATTAGTACCGTACGTAATGTCACTGTTATACGCTTCACGTTTTTCCTCTTTTGACATACCATTACCGTTTAGCCCAACTGTCAGGCCAAGAAAATTATAAAGGACACCCATTTCCCTCGCATCACGATCAGCCAGATAATCATTGACCGTAATGATATGCACGCCTTTTCCGGAGATCGCATTCAGATATGCCGGCATCGTGGAAGCGAGTGTCTTACCTTCCCCTGTTTTCATTTCAGCGATATTACCTTCATGCAACGCAATTGCCCCGGACAACTGAACAGGGAAAGGCCGCATGCCAAGTGCCCGTTTTGCACCTTCACGCACAACGGCATATGCTTCCACAAGCAAATCATCCAATGTTTCGCCATTTTCATAGCGTTCCTTAAATTCTTCAGTCTTCCTGCTGAGGTCGGAGTCGGACAGCTTTTCCATATCAGGTTCCAGAGCTTCAATCTGATCAACTTTTCGCTGTATTTTATTTAACTGTTTCTTATTGCCGTCACCAAAAATCTTTGTAAGTAATCCCGCCATATAAAACGCTCCTCATATGATTTGAAAAACTGAACTCTGCCATCATTTCCGCGGCAAAGTTTTGATAGTATCTATTATAGTAAAACGATTGGCATTTTATAGTCCACTATTTATGATAACGTATCTCAAATCGTATGACAACTTATTGAGGCGGCCGGGCAAGCAACTGTCAACATGTCAGCGGCCTATTAACCGCGGCCATTTTTTAATAGCAGGCACATATAAATCCGAAAGCAAAAGAACAGTCCGGGGATGAACTGTTCTTTTCGTGAGAGGAAGTCAAGGGGAACATGAGAGGACTATAACAGGAAGGCCTATGTAAATGAATAAGTATGTGATTGTTCCTGCTGCTTCCTGTCCAAATCTGCAAGACGACGATTGGTAACCGCAATGATTTCGACCAATTGTGCAATCGTTTCTTCATGCTGCCGTACTTTTCGGACTAACTCGTCATACTCGATTTCACTCACATAAGCACTTCCTTTCATCTTGTATGATTATGTTATAGCATAGAGTCGTTTATAAAAGCTAATTGCCATTTTTCGATTTCGGCTTGGTATTCGACATGTTTTTACCCATAAAATGCATTTTTCGACATGGCTTCAGTCGAATATAGGCCCATTCAAAATCCAAAATTAAATTTTGGTAATTTGTACGAC
The DNA here is from genome assembly GCF_035301925.1 of Lentibacillus sp. Lineage (GTDB taxonomy): Bacteria > Bacillota > Bacilli > Bacillales > Amphibacillaceae > Lentibacillus. The sequence continues at coordinate 15,912 of NZ_DATGTI010000145.1, forward strand.
AAACTTCGACATATTCTTGCGAGCTTTGTTTATAAAAGCGAACCTTATTGACACCTGGTGAACTTTCAATACGTTCTATTTAAAAGGCGATCCCACATTTCGGGATCGCCCACATACATTTTATGTCGTTAACTGTTCGGTTCAATCAATCCATATTTTCCATCTTTACGGCGATATACGACATTGGTATTGCCGGAAACCGCATTGGTGAACACGTAAAAGGCGTGACCCAGCATATCCATCTGCAATACTGCTTCTTCTGAATCCATTGGTTTTAGATCAAACTGTTTTTTACGAACAATTTCCAATTCATCCGATTCTTCTTGTTCATTTTTCAATTCAGCTTCTTTTTCCAGCTCAGCAAATATGTGTTTCGGAGAACCTTTTTGTCTAAATTTACGATTCACTTTCGTTTTGTACTTGCGGATTTGACGTTCCAATTTATCTACTACCAGATCAATGGCTGCATATAAATCAAGATGCTCCTCTTCAGCCCTGAGCAGCAGATTCGGCATTGGAATCGTAACCTCAATTCTCTGTTCATCGTTATAGACACTTAAGTTAACATGTACATCCGATGATGGTGGTGTATCAAAATAGCGTTCTAGTTTACCAATTTTCTTTTCGACATAATCCCGGATGGCCCCGGTCACCTCAATATTCTCACCACGAATGTTGTACTTCATAAAAAGTGTCCTCCTTTCATCCTTATATATTTATTATACTACATTACCACCCATTTTTCCTGTTTAAACGAACAATAATATAATTTAAGTGGAATGCAGGCGACTGAGCTATCCCGGGATCTGCACCGGAAGCATGTTGTCCGGCCATCAGGGTAACAAAAAAGCTTCTGTATCTGCAGAAGCTTTTTTGGTCAATTTTTGCTGTCCATGAACATACCGTCTGCTATTTTCACATTTTCATAGGGATTCATATAGGACCGATTGGATTTTTTCTGTTTTTTCACTTGTTTCATTTCCAGCTTTAAATCGTTAAACAACTGATTCAATTTTCCCTGGATTTGCTTATTAAGCGCTACTATATTTTTGCCCAGTTTTTGCTCATTGTCGGAAAATGGAGGGTTGATCGTTTCAAGTAGTTTTCCTCTTTTTTCGATCAACTCATTAACCCGTTCAATGACCTCATCACGATTTTTGGTATGAGCATCTTCTTCAAGTACTTGATCCAGCTGTTTTGTGATGTCCAGCAATGTCTGCAATTTATTCATTATACACGTGCACCCTGGGCATATTGTGACTGTCGCGTCTGTTTAATGACCTGTTTCCACGTATCGCGGAATTCGGTGACATAACGTAAAGCCTCTTCCAGGAAAGCAGTGTCATTTTTTATGTTGCCTTCTTTCAGCTGATGCAATATATAGTCATACAGCGGCATGAATTGCTGCGAGATTTCCACTTTAGGGTCCAGTGTCGCCATTAATTCCTGGATAATGTTCTGTGCTTTTTGGATATTCGTATTTTTAGCTTCAATTTTTCCGTTGTCCATATCTTTCATAGCCTGTTTTATGAACTTGATGCAGCCATTGTACAGCATTAATGTCAAATCACCGCCTGATGCAGTGTTTACCGCATTGTTTTGATAGGCTTGATATGGTTTATTAATTGACATTCAAGCACACTCCTTGTCTTTGAATATTCATGGATCATTCGTTTACATCATTCTGCCGCCATACTTAAACTTTTGCTGACTGCTGATTCATCCGCTCTATGTGTACTTTGTTTTAGTAAATTGGCTCTAATGGCGGATTTCAACCTGGCCATTCACGTCTCAAACGCCGCTATCCATTCAGCAAAATCGTTCAGCCGTTTAATGAGTGTATCATTCTCCAGGGTATTTGTTCCCCCTAGCCTGCAAGCTGCTTCAACTTACCGATCGTTGAATCAAGTGCATCGTCAAGTTTATTGGGATATTCAGAAGTCGTTAAACCTTTTCATCTGTTAAAAAACCCATAAATTCAGCCATCGCGGCATACATATCGAGCATTTTCTCCGGTGGAATTTCCTTGATAACCTCTTTCGTTTCCCGGTCGATGACCTTGACATAATAATCATCAAGTTTTTCATGAAGTTCAAATTTCAAATTGGTCCGTATCGGTTTCATCAATTCATTGATTTGAGACACAATATTGTCCGCTTGATCGGAATTGACTGACTTCTCATCTGGCGGCGCCATGTTATTGTTATTTTTTGCTGTATTATCCTCTGCCGATAGCATTTGCTTGTTGTACTGTTCATTTTGCAAGGGTTGAATTGGTGCTGGTTCATTTTCTATTTTCATTGCCCATGCATCTCCCATTATGTTTAATTTACTATTTATATCGGCCGGAAAAATAAATAGTTAAGGCTTCCCTGTCACTTCTTTCATTTATCTTTCGGATGCAGGAGATTCAGAATATCCACTGACAATTTGGCCGCTTCATTATTCTGTTTCTGGATATCGAGATAAACTTCTTTGCGATGAATATCAACTGACTTCGGTGCTGATATCCCCAGTTTCACCTGATCGCCTTCCAGACCCAGCACTTTAATTTCAATCTCATCATCAATTTGAATCGATTCATTTTCCTTTCGTGTCAGCACAAGCATCATTATTCCCCTTTCACCGATGTGGAAACAGAAGGAATAGCAGCTTTTGACGGATAGGCATCGGTATTTAATATGTACTGCTTTCCCCGGTTATTTTGGACATTGATGATGAGGGGCGCTTTCAAATTAAGGGTACTTGTATCAAACGGATCTTTTACCGTTAAAATGCTCAGCACAACCACATCCTTATCATTCTTAAGCTCCAGACTGCTTACCAGATTATCATCCAGATCAATCACATAATCTTGATAAAAGAAGTATGGGTTGACAACAACAAACGCAACATTAGCAGTTTGTGTTGACTGTAATATTTGATAAACAGACGTCTCTGACAAGTTTAATAGAGCAAACTCCTTTTCATCAACAAAACCCGGTAAACCTGACGGAAAATGAATAACGCTCGTATCAGCAATTTCCATTTCACCAAAATATTTTGTCTGTATTTGCATTCCAGCCATCCTTTCTTATACGGAATCGGAGAAAAGGTTGACAAATCCAATTTGCAAATCCTGATATTGTCGCATGCTGACGGACACATCACCAGTAGCGTACGTATGTACCGGCTTTTGCGGCTGTACATGAATAATCGGTTCATTAACCTTGACATCAATTTGAACTTCCGATGGCTCATAATTGGTTTTCACGGCAAAATGTGATGGAATAAATTTTATACCGATACGCTTCATCTGATCAAAAGCATTTGTGATAGCCTGATTCGCAATCGGATTGCCTGCATTTTCAATTTTCATCAGTTCAGCGCCTTGCCGGGCACGGCGGGCAGTTCCTTCCATGGCAGCCTTATGACCTTCATCGGCAAACTTTTCAATTCGTTTGGATATGTGCATCAAGTTCAAGTCTTCCCAGGCCTCTGTCTGATCGATCGTTAATTTTGATGGTTTTGTTGTAATTGAAAGATCGGCCTTGGGTTGTTGAATCGACATTTCCGCTTCTGGTTGCTGAATTCTCTGTTGAGGCGGTGTTTTCTGTATTTGGATCTTTGCCATTTGGGATTCCAGCCGGATTTGCGGTAATTGCATGACAATCAATCCTTATTGAGTTATTATAAATCAAGCCCTGTGCCATATACGGACAGGGCTGAAAGACTGACTAGCGCAGAAAATCAATAAGTGTCGGCTGAATGATCCTGCCTCCCACCGACAAGGCAGCACGATGGACGCTTTCCTGTGTAATCAGCTCAGTAATAGCCTTTTCATAATCAATATCTTCATTTTCCGACATGGTCTTCTTCGCACTTATCGCTTGTTGTTCGAGACGGTTTTCAACTAATTCCAGACGATTCATGCGTGCTCCGAGGTCTGCACGCGCGTTGATCACGCCCTGAATATTGTCATCCAGTGTCTCAATACTGCTTTCAATGGCTTCCTGATCATTGCTTTCCAACGCATCAATGAAGTTTGGTATGTCCGTGTTGAACAATTCGTCATTAAAAACGTCTGTTCCATCAACATTTACCTGAAGTTTCGTTCCGCTCGTAACCTCAATCATAACCGGTGTTGTATTGCCGGAAACAACCAATTCGCCATTATCATCGGTAACAGGCTTTGTATCGGTGGCGGTCCCGTTAAATATATATTTGCCGTTCACATTCGTGTTGGCAATATCGACCAGATGCTCTTTTAACTGCTCAACTTCTTCTTTTATATTCTGCCGTTCTTCCGCATCATATGTATCATTGCTTGCCTGGACTGCGAGCTCGCGCATTTTTTGCAATGCCTTGGTCGCCTTATCCAGAGCTGCATCAGAATTGTCCATCCACGTGTGCATTTCATTTGTATTCCGTTTAAATTGTTCAACTTCAGTCACTTGAGTACGGTATCCCATTCCTTTCATCGCAATAACCGGATCATCGGATGGACGATTGATCTTCTTACCTGTCGACAGCTGCTCCATATAGGTGTTCAATTTGGAATAGCTGTTTGACAAATTGTTAATCATATTATTCGAGAGCATACCTTGTGTTATGCGCATCGTTTTAACCTACCTTCCGACTAATCCCATATTATTAATGACACGGTCTATCATTTCATCAACTGCTGTCATGCTGCGGGCGGCAGCATTATAAGCGTGCTGAAACTTGACCATGTTGGACATTTCTTCATCAAGCGATACCGAACTGACCGACATCCGCTGCTGTTCAACCTGTGACTTAAGCGTTCCCGTATTTTCTGTCATCCTGTTGGCCTCCTGTGCCATAACGCCCAAGTCGCCAATAACCGATTCATAGTAGCTTTTGACAGATGTATGATCACCTAAATCCTGAAGCGGCGTATCAAATACATCCGCCAAATCGGACGCATTGCCACCATCACCGGCTCCGGTACCATTGCTTGCTGCTATCAAATCCGGGTCATCCAAAATTGCCTCATTCACTGTCATGTTTCCAGCGGCCTCTTGTCCGGAGGCGTTTTGGAAAAAGTCTTCTATTCCTTGATTGCCATTCAGATCGGCACCATCATTGTGAATATCGTTGAATGCCTTTGCAAACGCCTGAGCCATCGTATCCAGATCGTTTAGCATCTCCGGATAAATACCTTTTGTTTCACCATTTTCCGAATAGCCATATGATTCGACCAGCCCTTTTAATGAACCGGTTGAAGCCAATCCGGACAACGTCAATGACTCACCGTTCACCGAAATTTCATCGATGGGTTCATAACCATTCCCGGTATAACTGACAGTTATCTCGTTAAAACCTAATTCACCATTGGCTATATCGCCACTGACCAAGACAGGAGCATCGACAGGATTGCCATTTTCATCCGCAAGTTTGATTGTCGCCAGACCATCAGCAATATCCAACGCACCGTCACTGCTTTTGGTGTAACGGACATCAATATTGACAATGCCTGACAATTCATCAATTAACCGGTCGCGCTCATCGTACAAGTCGTTTGGCAATTGTCCATTTGTTTCGACATTTTTTACCTGCTCATTAATGGCGTTAATCTGTCTGATGAGCGAATTGGCGTCTTTTACCTCGACATCAATTTGCTTCCTCAAGTCAGTACGTATCGAGCTTAAGGAGTCAGATAAATAATTAAATGTATCCGATACGGCAAGTGCCCGCTGCGCTACAACAGACCTTGCACCGGCGTCTTCGGGATTGACGGCCAAATCTTGCAATGACTGCCAAAACTGATCCATTGTTTCAGACAGTCCGGTTTCCGAGGGTTCGTTCATTAAATGTTCCATACGGCTGAGTGCATCTGCCTTCGTACTCCAGTATTCGGATTTGCTGTTTTCAGCACGGAATTGATGATCAAGAAATTGATTCCGGATCCGCTCTACTGTACCGGCTTCTACACCGGTTCCCATTTGCCCGGCCATTTCCGGACGGTTGCGGGATGCCGGCGGAAATGGTGAGGAAGACTCAAAGTTTACGCGTTGGCGTGAATATCCGTCTGTATTCGTATTTGATATGTTATGACCGGTCGTATACAATGCCGATTGCTGGGCAAATAAGGCCCGTTTCGCCATTTCCAGTCCATGAAAAGTGCTCATCGGTTTACTCCTTCCGTCTCTAACTATGCTTTGGAATCAAAAACAGATCGCTCCGGTGAACCGGCCGTCTGTTTTTGGCCATAGTTCCTATTTCGTATCGAAGGCCGCATCATGTCAAGTGACAACTCAACAAATTGCATTGACTGGCGGATCAATGCCTGATTCAGCTCTTCCTGTTGTTTCAATTGGGTGATTGTATTGGTCAGTTTGACGGTTGTCGTTTCGAGTTCGTTTTTTTCCTGTTCATCCCCTACCGTCTCCAAAATAGCTGTTATGGTTGGCTGATGCAGTGTGATTCTTTCACTCTCCAGCCACTTCTCAACAGCCTTTTGACGGCTTTTTTCAGCCTGCTCCAGTGCCTGTACAAATTTATGTTCCTTGACAAGCAATGACTGCAGTTTATCAACTGATCCTTCTTTGATCATTTCCGTTTTCTTCACGGCTGTATCAAGCAAACCTTCATGCAGCTTCATCAGCTTTTCCAATGCTTCTATAATCGGCTCAACGGACAAGTTGGCGTCCTCCTTTAAGATTGTTTCGACCAAAAATCAATCATTTTTTGTGCGGTCTTTTCATGATTGATCCGGTAGTCACCTTTATCGACAGACTCTTTTATTTGCTGAACATAAGCTGCACGTTTCGAATCCACTTTTTTATTTTCCAGCATTTCTTTTGCCTGACTGGATATTTCCAGCTGATCCTTCTTTCCGGCGGCTTTCGAATGGTCCATCTGCTTTTGCATCTGGTATTTATATGGATTAAAGCCTGATTGATCAGGACCATATATCTTCATGAAAATCACCTCTAGTCTATGTGACATTATCGCACACACCATTTTAATATTATATCGGCACGTCTGTGCAAAGATTAAAGTATTTATCATTATTTCTTATGCTTATCAATGGAATAATAAATCTTTTCATGCCTGTCTTTCCTGGATGCTTCGAATTTGTTCTTCTTTTCATGCTGTTCCAGATCATTTCGCAGTTCTTCTGCGCAATTGGCACATAATCTGCCACTGACAATATCAACGCCACATCGCTTACACGGATAGGCAAGCTTGGGGAATTCCGATGTCCGCAAACGCCGTTGTTTAATGAATTTAATGATCAGTTCTTCCTCGACACCCGTCGCCTTGACAACCTCCATTACGGTCGCTTCCCGATTTTCCCGTTTGGTTAAAAACCGGTAAACAACCCGAAACGCTTCTTCTTCTTCCTGATGGCACGATTGACAAACATCCCGGATTGATTTCACAAATACTTTTCCACAGCGAGAACAATTTGCTAACTCAGCCACTGATTTTCTCCCCCTTTAACTCGATTTTAGAGGTTGTTCAAAAAGTCCGGTAAAATGACGCGTCGAATTTCTTCGTTGGCTTGTTTCTCCGCTGCTCATGTATTTAAATGCATAGGGGAAGTTCTGCTAAAACCGTCCACGTCCTGTGGACAACGCAGAACTCACCACGTCTTGTGGAAGCCCGCTGCTCGAAACTGCGCCCCCTCGAACTTTCGACGCACAGGACGTGCTAGTGCAGGCGTTGCGACAGGATGTCGCGAACTTAGCCTGCCGGTCCTTTTTATCCACCTTTTTGAACACGTGATTTTATCATATTTGCCGTTTACCCACGGATCAATGTGAGCGCGTAGACAGCCGGACATCCATACTTCTTCAAAACCGCAGCGGCATGTCTTAATGTCGTTCCGGTTGTATAGATATCATCGGCAAGAATGACCGGATTGTTAATGTTTTCGATCATGTGAAAAGGGTTAGCGGCTGACACACGCTGTCGGCGCGTTCGCTTAGACTGCTTCTCACTGTGTCTGCGTGATAGTATTTCTGCTGTTTTCAGAGGCAAAAAATCCGCAAGCATCCTGGACTGGTTGAATCCCCGTTCATCCATGCGTTCATCGCTTAATGGAATCGGGACCACAACCGTTTCCTTGGGGAGAAACGAAAATTTTTGTTCAAACGCTCTTCTGTAATCATCTTGAAAGGCTTTTCCAAGACAGTAATCACCCCGGTACTTCCACCTTGAAACGATCTCCTGCATTGTATCATTATACGAAAAAACGGCGTAATTGCATATCAGCGGATCTTCCTGCGATGTATGATACGCCCACCATTTGCAATCCGGGCAGACATCTTCATCACTTAACCGGCTGCATTTTCTGCATCGTTTGCCCTTTAAAATGGTTAATTGACCCGCACAGGATGAACAAAGATGTTTCGGCTTGGATAGTCTGATGATCGTTTTCCAACTGACTTCCGGAATTATAGTGGTATCACACCATAAACAATTCATGTTACCGGAAACCTCCCCGTTTGTTCATTTGGTTTATCAAACTGACTGCCTGAACCATGGCTTCGGTCTTGCCGTCATGGAAAAAGATGACCTCACCTGTCGGATCATCCGGGCTTCTGCCTGCTCTGCCGGCAATCTGCACAAGCGCTGCTTCATCGAAAACCGTGTGGCCTGCATCCAAAATCGCCACATCAACGGACGGGAATGTCACACCCCGCTCCAAAATGGTTGTGGTCACCAATATTTGAAATTGTTTATCCCTGAACTGCTGAACTTTTTGTTCCCGATCATGATCGGATGCATGGACAGCCATCACCGTATCGTCAGACAGAACAGAAGACAGTTTTGGGGTCAACGTTTCGGCGAGTTTGATGGTCGGGACAAAAATGAGCAGCTGCCGGTTTTGATTTTTTCGATTGGCAAACCATTTGAAAAATGCTTTAGGAGGCCGGGGCTTTTGCAAATCTTTGTGTAAGGTGTGGCAAATAAGAAAGTTCGGTACTGGCAGCGGATGACCGTGGTAACGGCGGGGGACAAATACATGCGGGAGTTTCTTTCGGGCCATTTGCAGCTGTTGTTCCCGCCTTGGTGTAGCGGTTAAATATATGGTGGTGCTGCTTTCTTTTTTGGCACGGTCAGCCGCAAATGGAAGTGAGGTATCATGAGTATAGGGAAAGGCATCAACCTCATCAATAACAATGACGTCAAAAGCACGGCGGAAGCGGAGC
>NZ_DATGTI010000146.1:0-6290 GCF_035301925.1 Lentibacillus sp.
ATTAGCTGCAGACCGTATTAATGCAGAGCTAAACCAACAACAGGCTGCCTAACAAGCTGTTTAAAGGAATTTTTAAAAAATCCATTTTAAAAATTCTGCAGGTCTTTGTGTTTTTAAAAAGAGCAATTATGAAATTGACTCGAGTGCTTCAATAATTCATATAAACTTTTTAAGGTGTAAAAGTATTTTTAAATCTAAATATACAGGTACATTAAAATTAGCCAAACGCCCATACACTAGGACATGAGCGTATACATATCATGTCATTGTACAATAACACTTTTGGGAGGAATTAATTTTGCAAAATGTAAATTATGTTAATCAATATGAGCACGAATCTAAACCTCGTCACCATCACTTAGGGTTATTAAATACAGTACAGGATTGCGCAAATACATGCGAACATATGACTAGCATGTTGCATCGTTCACACGATCTCCATTGTAGAGGTAATCAGTTGAGTCAGTTAAGAGACTGTGCTGATATTTGTGCATTAATGGGTGATTATTTAGCACGCTCAAGTAATTTTTCTAAATCATTGGCAAGCTTCTGCGCTTATGTTTGTGAGGTATGCGGGAATACTTGTCTTCAATTCCCTGACCAGGAATCACAAAGATGTGGACATATATGCTTAGATTGCGCAAAAGAATGCAAAGAGTTTGCTGGATATTAAAGTAAGGCCCATTCTAAAGGATAAATCTCGAGTCATTAATCATAACAAAATCCCGTATTCCAGGCACGGGATTTTTTACTACGGCGGACGTGTAGTTAGTGAAAATCTTATACGGGCTTGATAGTAGGAACAATTAGCTAAAGACAAGGTATCTACATTGAGGTAGAGTCTGAAGGAACATTTTGCCTTAACTTCATCTAAAGTTCGCATCCATCTATGCTTGCTTTCTGTTTCAATTAAAAATAATCCAAGAATGCTCTTTTCCCTCCATCATATAGCTTTAGATGGCATATTTTTGGTTTTATAGTAGTTTTGAATGGTTGTGTACTGGATTCCCACCGACTCATAATGAGGACTCAATAAAAACCAGTAAAATTAATGGGTTTGAGACTTGCCCGTCTTTAGTGTTCATTATGATAATATTCTCCCATGGCAATGTTCATGTTCCACTTTTCATTACTTTTATTCTTTAAATTTTATTCACAAACTTTTCTAAAAGATCTGTACTACTTTTAACCTTTAAAACAATTTAAACATGAAATCCCATACAACGATCATTATGATTATATACATTACCAATTGTTAAATGGATCAACTGAATAAAGACATCAGATAATACCACCCTTGCCATATTTTAGAGCCAGCTATGACATAATTTTGAGCCACCATTGTCATTAAGAGAGCCAGTATGTTTGATTACTGATATAGCAACACTTCCACCACCCTTGACCTTGTTTGTGTCCGTGGTAGTGCTTGCTATGGCGGATGGAGAAAAAAGCAGCCTTTAGGGCTCCATCCGCATCAGCAGCGTACCACGGACAATCACTTCTAAGTTCCGCTGGCGGGGCCCCGACCCCTTCCAGCGATCACTAAGAATTGGCACGGCGGTCAAGGGCAAGCAGCTAACGCTGTGGTTATAACGGTGATGTTTTCTAGTGAGTGGCTCACCTTTGTCATAACTGGCTCAATTTCTTGTCATTGATGGCTCAGAAAAATGGCAACGATGGCTCAATTGGATGGCAATATTCAATCAACAAAGATTGTGGTAAAAAATTCAACTCCTGTAACATAAGGTAAAGGTTGTATAAGATAAATAAATTAGCGCTCTTTCTTATATATAGTATTATCATGAAACCTCCATCGTACCAAACATCCCCGATTCTTTATGCCCTGGTATTGTACAAACAAAACGATATACACCTTGCTCAGCAGGGGTAAAGGAAACAGTCTGTTTTTCACCGGGTGCAGCATGTAGATGAATGGTATTTGCGGCTTCACCATGATTATGGGAGGTATTTTTCTCTACATTCTCCGGATTAAAATTAACTATTTCCAAGTCATGCTCTATTGTACCAGTATTCTTTATTGATAATGTAACTGTTTCTCCAACTTTGATGTTAATGTTATTTGGCAGGAAATCGTATTCTTCGGCTTTAATCATCAAACGGTTGTCACTCTCATTATGCCCGGAATGATTTTGCTCAGCGGAATCATTTCCGGTAAAGACAGGCCCGGTTTGATTACATACAAAAAATAGCAGACCAATAAGGGCAACAGGAACCAGCGGATTACGGTAAAAAGCTGTTTCATTTCCGTTTATCTCTTTTTGAATCATATAAACCAGAATCAGCACAATAGCAACGAATATAAAGAACATTATTTTAATAATTGCTTCCCGGTGCTCCGTTGCAATCATTACTCCAAGCATGGCCCCCATCATGCCGCCCATAAGACCAGACAAGAGTCCATCCAACACTGCAATAACACTCACAGGTACACCTGCTAAAAAACCTGCAGCCATACCAGTAACCATTCCTAATATAGTGGCTATAAATAAATCACCTGAAAATAAAATTCCAAAGATAACTCCTATAATTAAACCGGTACTCATTCCCAATGTCATTGCAATCATCATCCCAGTCATACTGGGTATTTTCTTTCTGTTGTAGATTGTTTTCCCAATAATAATAAAAGAGAGGAGGATGACTGTCAGAAATATCAAATACAGCGTTGTCCCCATTATCTTTAAGCCCCTTTCTGTCTTGTCCAATTAGTTAACTATATGTATGTTCAGACTTAAAGTATTCTAATAATTGGCGAATTAATTCGAGATATTTTCTGCACAGTAATCAATATATTTGTTTATAAACGTTTCCTACACAGGTACTAAAAGAACTGCTTAAACCTATGGTAGATGGAGCCTGCGTGTATATACTTAAAATCCTTTTTCGTCATGGTGTGATATAAATATTCCAACTCTGAACCCATTTCTTCTAGTTGCTCATCTTTTTGTGGTATGAATCCGAACCAAGCGAACTTCTCTTTTTATCATTAACTATCTACAAAAACCTGTGGATAAGTATATGTAATATACAGGTAATATACAAAAATGGCTTCAACCCCTTATTTTACAATGACTAACAGTTCTCAAAACGTTAATATATATACGATTCAGGGCTCTTTTCACTTATGTGGAAAGAGTCTTTTTTTATATATTAAGGATGCCCTTATAAGAAAACTGTGGATTTTAAGCTTGTAAAAAACACGATTAATTTCTCTATAAGCATGTTACGAATATCTTCTAATATTGCTACATACAAAATTGGAGGTTATTCTTAAATAAATTATTGGGTTTATTGTGAGCCATGCTAGAATTGGGGGTATCGTTTTGTTTCAGCCCGATTACCTGTATTATAATAATATCTAAAAAATAGACAGGAGGAATGTACTTTGGCCGAAATCAAACGATTATCAGCCGAAACAGATGGTGACGACATTTTTGCTTTGTCGCAGTTTGCCTTCCAATATGACCTGACAGAGGATGCGCTGCGAAAAAAACAGGAAGAAGCACATCGGCACATCATTTGGGGATGGATAGAAGACAATCAGCTGGCAGCCAAACTTCACCTGATCTCATTAGGTTGCTATATCAACGGCAAAATCTTTAAGATGGGCGGGATCAGTTCGGTGGCGACCTGGCCGGAATATCGCCGGCAGGGAGCGGCAAAACACTTGCTGCATCATGCACTGCAATACATGCGGCAGCACGGCCAAATGTTATCCTTTTTGCATCCATTTTCGTTTGCCTTTTACCGGAAGTATGGCTGGGAGCATACGTTTTCGGAAAAAGTATACAAGATTTCAATCGACCAATTAAAACGGGAATGGGATACGCGTGGGTATGTTCGCCGCGTTAAAAATGATATAGCTGCTTTACATAAGGTTTATAGTAACTTTGCGAAAAATTATAACGGCACCCTGACTCGCGATGATAAGTGGTGGAAGCAGCGTGTTTTGAAAGAGGATTGGCAGCAGGCAGTTGCTTATCGTGATGACGGTCAAGCGGAAGGGTATATCCTTTATAAGGTGAAAGAAGGAAAGCTGACCGTCCATGAACTGGCATACACGTCTCTTAATGCCCAAAAGCTGCTGCTCCAATTCATCGCGAATCATGATTCAATGGCAAAAACAGTCGAAATGGCTGTGCCGGAAAATGACAATCTGCCGCTCATTGTCGATGACCCAAGGTTCGAGCAGAAAATCAACCCACATTTTATGGCGCGGATTGTTGATGTGTTTGGCTTTTTAAAGGCGTACCCGTTTATCGACGGAAGCGCTGAATCGGTGACATTGCACGTTGATGATGCATTTTTGCCGGAGAACAATGGCGTTTATCAGCTGTCACAATTTGGACCCAACACGAATATAACATACCTTCAGCCGACTTTCCGGCAAGAAAGTGGTATTTATTGCAGTGTACAGCAGCTCACATCAATGCTGATGGGGTATAAACGGCCATTTGCATTGTATGATGCAGGACTCATCAATGGAAACTCGGAAACGATCGAACGGCTGGAAAAAGTGATTCCGAGACGACAAACATTTTTCCCGGATTTTTATTGAATTATGGGAAAAATGGCCCATTATGATGAAAAATATTAAAATGAGTGTGATATTTTCATATATTACGTTAAAATATAGATAATATACAGCAACAACCATTATTTGCTAAAGGAATGTCGTCCATGCTTTTTCACGTTAATATTGTAAAATTCTTCTTTCCGATCGATGACCACTTATTCCGGCTTCAAAAAGCAGAAGCCCTGAAAAATTTGTGGAAAATCTGCATACTGCTTATTTTGTGCAGTGCAGGTGTGTATACCTGGATGGCACTTCTGGGTCTCGGAACCGACATTATTTCAGCTGAGGCGACTGGTTTGACACTGTTTCAATATGAGGCGGCTAAGGTCTGGTTTGTACTGGGGCGGATGGCGTTCGCTGTTGTATTTGCTTTATTGGTTTTATTTATCCCATCGCTGATCTTTTATGCCTTCACGGATATTCCCTATAAGAAACTGGTCGTCTTGCAGGAAATTGTTCTTCTCATCATGCTGGTCGAGCGGGTTTTATGGATACCGTTTGCTGTTTATGCCGGGCTTGATTGGTTTGCTGCACCCTGGTCGTTCGGAATTATCGCCTCATATTTGACGGATGCATCGTGGGTGATATTCTTTTTCGGAGCGATATCACTCTTTCAGCTATGGATTATCTGGTTTCAAGTGAAATTTCTCAGCTATTTGTCACCGATCAGGAAACGCTGGATTTGGATGAGTGTAATTGCGATACATATTTTTTATTGGGCTTGTACGGCTGCATTGGCCTTTCTTGATAGTCATTTGATAAGCGGGTGGTTTGGATGAGGCGGAAAAAGCTTATTCTGACAGTTGTGCTTTTGTTTATTGGGATTAATAGTTTTCTTGTTTATGTTGACAATAAAGACAGGGTTCCACGGTTATCCTATATTAAAGATTGGACGGAAACATTTCAAAAAGATATGTATGAAACAATCGAAACAGCAGGTGTTTTATCTACTGTTGAAGAAAAAAATGTCTACTTTGATCAGGACAAAGGGACATTTGCGGAATTTCTCGTTGAAGAAGACACTGCTGTGAATATTGGTGATGACCTGTTCACCTATCAGGTTAATCATTATGCTGAAACAATGGCTGATCTTGAACGTGAACAAGAAAAGCTGACCGGAGAAATTCAGGCGATTGAAGCGGCACTTGATTCAATCGCCGCATACACCATTCCGGAAACGGATATGAATACGGAATTTGAAGATGAGAACAGCAGCCTTGACATGACAAGCAGATCAGTTGATGCTCATTATATGAAAGAACAATATATCACTGAAAAAGAGACGGAGCTCATGCAGAAAGAGGCCGAACTGCAAAGTGTTCAGGCACAGATATCAGAATTGGAAACGACCGGTGAAACGATTACCGTGGAAAGTCCGTATCAAGGGCAAGTCACCGCAGTATCTGAGACATTAACCAACCCTGTCATCACAATTCGTGATCCAGAACTGCAAGCAGAAGGTGAATTGACGGAATCGGAACGGATGGAAGTTGAACAGAACATGCCTGTTGAGGTGGCTATCAGGGAAAATGACGCCGTTTTGCAGGGTAACTTGAGCCATATTAATGACACGCCCAAAAATACCAGTATTCATAGATCGAGCGTTTATTCATTTGCGGTCAGTTTGGAAGATGAAAGAGGAGGGGCTGACAGGCCGGCGGAAGCAATTGTTGAAAATGATGTATCAGAGGCACCT
>NZ_DATGTI010000147.1:0-15978 GCF_035301925.1 Lentibacillus sp.
TTATTCGCATGGTCGGTACCATACTTCGCCATAGATACTTTATACAAGACAAAGCCAAGTATGGCCCATAGACCAATAATGGCCCATTCATACGGCCAGACGAGTGCTGACGGCATGCCCGGCATATACAGAATGCCAACACCAATTGACATGATGACGGCAATCCAGCCAATGGAAGTGCCTCCGGAAAGCCTGAACGGACGCTTCATCTCCGAATCTTTGTTACGCAGAATAATAAACGAGATGGCAACCATCATCCATGCCACAACAAGACCAAGTCCACCCGCATTGACAAACCACTCAAGCGCTGGACGACCCAGCAGCGGTGCGACAGTGGACAGAACAGCAATCAGTATAATAGCTTTGTGTGGTGTATTATATTTTGGATGTAATTCCCCTAATGATTTGGGAAGCATACCTGCTCTGGCAAGCGCATAAATGGCGCGGCTGCCGCCAACATAAAAGCCGAGCCAGCTCGTTAATATACCACCAATACCGCCCAGGACGAGAAAATTTCCTATCAGTCGGCTATTACCAAACGCTTTCGCCATCGCATCTGCCGTTACCAGATTTGATTCGTTCAGTTCAGCCGGACTCAGCATACGGGATACACCAAATATAACGGCAACATACCAAAGTACCGCAAGAAGAACTGACACAATCAGCAGCTGCCCGATTCGCTTCTGTGGTATATTGATTTCTTCTGCTGCCTGTGGAATGACGTCAAAACCGACAAACATAAACGGTGTCATAATAATGACTGACATAATTCCCGCAGAGCCCGCTGCAAAGAATGGCTCCATTGTTTCAACACTGCCGCTTGCTGTTCCACCCGTAATCAGCAAAACACCTGCAGCAAGAATCAGCCCGGTCAAAATAACTGTAATCGAAGACGTCAGCTTAATACCGCGGTAATTAACCCAAGCAATGATGATTGATCCAATGATGCCAATCCCAGCCCATGTAACCGTAACGTCCCAGCCAGCCAATGTGTATAAATAGCCTTGGCTGTAATTTGGTATCAAATACTCAAAGACTGTTGGCAGCGCAACGGCTTCAAATGCGATAACAGATACATAACCGAGTATCACTGCCCATGTTGCAATAAACGAAGCTGTTCGCCCCATCGCTTTAAACGAATAGACAAGCTCGCCACCAGCCAGCGGCAGTGCAGAGGCCAATTCAGCATACGTCAGACCAATCAGCACCACAAGCAAACCGCCAATCAGAAATGCCAGAATCGCGCCCAATGACCCGGCTTCAGTTATCCATAATCCGGTTGTGACAACCCAGCCCCAGCCAATCATGGCACCAAATGCAAGTGCGATAACATCTTTATTGCCCAAAATCTTTAACAGTTTCCGGTCACTCATTGTTATCCTCCTCTTGTCCATCTGATCATCTCACGTCATTATATGTTGTTTGACAGCCGTTCATTATCTTAAAATTTGCATGATTATTTATGCCAAACTCCCTCAATGTTCCCACTTGAGTTGAATAAAATATTTTCATTCCATTAACTGTAAGCATCCGCGAATCCTTTCAATGGCAAAAGCCATGGTAACATGGTCGGTTTCACATTAAGCCAAGCATTGTTTAGCGTCATCGCCTCATTTAAGGAAAAATTGTCTGTCGTTCTGACCTGTTATAATTCCCAGTATTGTTTCTGAATTTCTATTACCTTATGAATTGCTTCTGCCTGGTTTTGATAGAATGGTCCTTCATGGTAACCTTGGTCGAATGGATCTTCTACCCCGCTTTGTTTTCCAGATAATGCTTCCAGAACTCTGAGTGTACAAAATGGGACATATGCGGTGCTGTAACCACCTTCATGTAAGGCAACTAAGCGACCATTACAATGATTTTCCGCAAGTACTTTCATTCTCGCGGCCATGTCGTAAAATCCTCCTGCGGTCATCAGCATTCTTCCTAACGGATCAAACCGACTTGGATCTTGACCGGCAGATATCAAGATGAGCTCCGGCTGATATTGATTGACAATCGGCTCAATTACCTTGTCAAAAGTTTGCAAGTATCCTTCATTTCCAGTCCCGGCAGGTAATTCAATATTTACAGTATATCCTTCACCGCCCGCTTCACCAGTATAGGAAATTCCCCCGCGATTTTTCGGGAAAATATTTTCTTGGTGGATCGATATAAATAACACATCTTTATCCGAACGAAATGCACTCTCGGTCCCATTTCCGTGATGCACATCCCAGTCCAAAATCAGGATGCGCTTCAAACCATATGCTTCGCGTGCATATTTTGCGGCGATGGCTACATTATTCATTAAACAAAAACCCATCCCTGTTTCATACTCAGCATGATGGCCAGGTGGACGAGTGAGAGTATAGGCATTTTGCACCTCATTCTTCATGACTGCATCGACCGCGGTTAACGCTCCGCCCGCCGATAATAAGGCAATTTCGTAGGAATCCGGACCAACAATTGCATGCTCTCCAGCATCACCGCCACCTGCATCGCTTAATTCCTTCAAACAATTAAGATAAGTTTGGTCATGATTCATTTCTACTTCTTTTCTTGTTGCGGCCCTTGGTTCGATCTGATGGAGTTCTTTGATAAACCTGGAACGATCGAGCAGGTTTTTCACCCGCCGTTTTGTTTCTGGATTTTCAGCGTGGGTGTCCGCTTGAATCCACCCGCCTGAGCCGGAATTTAGCGCGCCTTGACCAGTTTGATGCCAAAAATAGCTCTCATCCCAGATAAACCCTGTCTTTTTCATATTTAACTCTCCTTATGTTTGATACTTATTTACAACTTTTAGCTGTTAGGTTATTAATACAGCATTTCTGTTAAGCCCAAACGTCATACATCTCCACCTGATTCCTTTTAAGTGGTTTTTAAATGGGACAACGCTGTGTCCATATTAGCCAACTGCAATAAACTATCCAGCAATACGTTGGCCCCTTGTTCGATGTTCTTATCCAACGTCAGCTCGGATTCCACATGACTTTTCCCGCCTACACTTGGCACAAAAATCATCGCCGTTGGGGCAATCTGACTGATATATTTAGCGTCATGACCGGCCCCGCTGTACATCCGCTTGACTGAATAACCGAGCTTCATTGCACTATTGGCAATCTGATCAATCATTTGTGGATGAAAATGAGTTGTTTTTACTTCCCATAATTTATTGATCGCAAGTTGCACATTTTGTTCGGTAGCGAGCGTTTGCAACTCATCTTTAATTTCTGCAATAAAACGTTCACGTACTGCATCATCTATATGTCGGACGTCCAGAGAAAAAGTGACTTCCTCAGGGATACAATTGATCACATTTGGTTTAAGTGCCATTCGTCCGACAGTAAAGCTTAGATCGGGACCATAAACGTTTCCTTTTTCTTCAATTTTAGTAATAATTTTCGTAGCAGCGAGCAGAGCATCTTTTCTTAACGGCATCGGTGTTGGACCGGCATGACCTCCCTCGCCTGTTACTATTAATTCAAACCATGTCATTCCTTTAATCCCTTCCACAGCACCGATTGAAACGCGTTCACTTTCCAATATTGGACCCTGCTCAATATGTAATTCGATAAACGAATGGATATCTTCAATCCGGTTTTCCAACTCACCCAGAAAACCTGTCCTTACCAATTCTTTTTCAAACGATTTTCCATTTCGATCTTGCCGGCTATATACAAAGTCTTTGTCAAATACACCGGCTAATCCTCCTGAACCCAATAATGGCGGCTCAAACCGCGCACCTTCTTCATTAGTGAAATTGACCAATTCAATTGGTCTTTTTGTTTCTACACCGTGATCATTTAAGGTGAAAATAGCTTCCATTGCCGTCAATACGCCCAAAACTCCGTCAAACCTGCCTCCATTTGGCTGTGTATCTAAATGTGAACCAACCAAAACTGGTGACAAATCTGAACGTCCTTTTCGCCTGCCATATATATTACCGAAGTCATCGAAACGAACTTCCAGATTTGCTTCGTTCATCCAATTAGTGAAAATTTCCCGTATTTGTTTATCTTCTTCAGACAAAGCAAGACGGCACAGTCCATTATTCGGAATTGCGCCAATTGACGAACTCATTTCAATCATTTTTATTAATCGTTTTAAATTGATGGCCGGTTGCTGTTGAGCCATGTTAATCACCTTCCCGAATTATTTTTCTGAATACGGATAGGTCGTTCCGTGGTAGTAGATAAGCCTTTTTTCACTTAAGATTTACAAGATAAAGTGATCGTTAAATTTATGGATCAACGATAACCATGGGAAATGACCCCATTTTATTCTGCCTTCGCCCAGATATCCTCTTGATATTGCTTCTGAGGTCTTGTCAACAACGAAACAACCACGATGGCTATGGTCGACAGTGGTAATCCGATAAATACCGGATGAATGCCAAACGGATGACCCGCAAGCTGCCAAATAACCGCTACAATTAGCCCAAGCCACATTGCAGTAATCCCACCAGTTTTCGTTGCGCCTTTCCAAAACAATCCAAAAAAAGCTGGTGCCAATAAACCAGATACCAGCATCGCAGTACCAACCACCCACAGGTCCACTAGTTGTGGTAAGTATAAGGCGAGCAATAATGCAATGATGGAAACCGTCACAACCGAAAGACGGCTGTACCATAAAATCCTGGCATCGTCCGCATATTTCATCCGGGGTTTGATAATATCGTTTATAATCGACGATGAACCAGCCATAAAAAACGAGTCGGCACAGGAAATAACCGTTGCCATTAGTGCGATAATCATGACTACAACCATTGGAAAATTAAAGACAGCATCGATTGCATGATAGTAAATAAGTGTTGGATCTACATTGTCCAGACCCAAACCATATCG
Source organism: Lentibacillus sp. (assembly GCF_035301925.1). GTDB lineage: Bacteria > Bacillota > Bacilli > Bacillales > Amphibacillaceae > Lentibacillus. Next base: position 4,830 of record NZ_DATGTI010000147.1, read on the forward strand.
AGCCATGACGCCGATAGCGATGACAGCCGCTCCAACCAGCAAACCAACAATAATCGACGCCCAGTATCCATAAATAGCCGTTTTATAACTTTTTGCCGCCCAAAACCGCTGCCACAAGTCTTGTCTAACGAACTGGTAACCGCCAATTGTACAGAAATAAACGAACACTTCTCTCATTGTTATATGGTTGAAATCAAACATATACCCTTCATTCAGTGAACTGGCATAACTGGTCATGGAGCTCCAATCACCGGCAAATGCCAAAATTGCAAAAAATAAAATAAACACGCCGACCGTTTGTAATGTCCCATGAACAGCATCTTGCCAAATGACTGATTTCAGTCCGCCAAAATAAGTTTTAAGTGTTAATAACAGCCAGCTGATAATAATCCCAATTGTCATATTTAAACCGATTGTTAATTTTAATATCGTGGCAATCGCGACGAATTGCATTCCAGTAACAGCACAGTAAGCACATAGTACACTGATTACTGTCGGGACACGTGCTGCTTCTCCGTACCGTAACGCGGTAAAATCCCCCAGCGTGACCATATGATATTTTTCCCCGAGAAAACGGATGCGCCGAACCAGGAAAAAAGCTGTTATGATTCCGGTAATAAAAATACTATTATTCAACCACTGCTGCCCCATACCATCAGTATATCCATCAGTCATGAAACCGAGCAGGATTGATCCACCAACCGCAGTACCAACAAAGGTTAGAATCAATGGAAAAATCGACACGGAACGACCAGCAACATTATAATCATCATACGTTTTTATTTTCCGTTTATTTATGTAAAGTGACAGACTAAAAAGGAAAACAAAGTAAACGCATACAATAATCCCAATCAACATATTTTCATTTGAACTAAACATAAACCTTATCCTCTCCATTTTTTTAACCTAGACACAGATGGTGTTTGGCCCAGTTTTTAAAGTCGCTATAACTTGCTTATCAGCCAATCTCCTCTTCAACCGCCAACACAGCGTCATGCATTTTCTCAACAAGGGTATCAACCTGCTCTTCATTAATAATCAATGGCGGTGAGAAACAAATAATGTCCGTGCTGTCGAACGTTACTGGACGGCAGATAACACCGCGGTCGTACAGTGCATTGATAGCTTTACCAGCTACCTTCAAGTCAGCAGGGAAACGTTCATTATTTGATGGATCCTTGACGAGTTCCACAGCCTCAAGAAGTCCTAGCGTCCGGACGTCGCCGACAATTTGCGTGTCTTTTTTGATGCGTTCAAAACCTTTTAACAGCTGCTCGCCCATTCTTTGTGCATTTGCCGCAAGATTTTCATTTTCCATAATCTCAATGTTTTTTAACGCGACCGCACTGGCAGTCGGATGTCCACTATACGTAAATCCGTGGAACAATGTACCGGTGGAACGCTCCTTCAGCACGTCATGTATGTCATCCGAAACAACTACCCCGCCAAATGGGATGTAACCACTTGTGACTCCTTTGGCAAACGTCATCAAGTCAGGCAGTACATTCCAATTTTCCATGCCAAACATTTTCCCTGTACGTCCAAAACCGGTAATAATTTCGTCGGCAATGAATAAAATGCCATATTCATCACAAAGCTTCCGGATTTCCTTGAAATAGTCATCAGGCGGAATGATGACCCCGCCTGCACCCTGCACAGGTTCAGCGATAAAAGCGGCAATCGTTTCCGGATCCTCTTGTTCGATCACTTGACGTGTCGATTCAATGGCCTCAGCTGTGCCTTTTTCATATGGCGTATCCGCATGAACAAAGTCAGGCATGAACGTTCCGGCCATATCCCAAAATTGTGGAATACCCGTTGCACTTGTTGAAGCGGCAGCGACACCATGATAAGCTTTTTTCCGCGAAATGATTTTCCGCCGTTCCGGTTCACCTTTCAGTTTCCAGTAATGCCGTGCCAGTTTAAAGGCTGTATCATTCGATTCAGAACCCCCTGAAGTAAAAAACACTGCATTTAATCCTTTTGGTGTGATAGAAGCTATTTTCTCTGCAAGCAGTATGGCGGGTTCGTGACTGAACGTTGAGAATGCAGAACTGAATGCAAGTTTCTCCATCTGCTCTTTAGCCACCTCAGCCAACTCGCTGCGACCATGACCGATATTGACGTTCCATAAAGATGACATCGCATCGATATAAGTTCTCCCTTTGGTGTCGGTTAAATAAATGCCCTCACCTTTTTCAAAAATATAAGCCGGCCCATTTTTCTGCTGCTGTTGGATGGATGATGTCGGGTGAATAAAATGTTTCTGATCTAATTCAGCTAAGTTCTTAGACAATGAAATCTTCCTTTCTATAAGTAATCGCTTTCAATTTTTTCATTTAAATAGTTTCTTCATACCCCCCTTTAACAAAATTCCCCCTTTACTGTTTAATGTGAATTTATAGACTAGTATGATATCTTATTGGTATAATGAAAAGTACCAGAATTGAAAAAATTATGGTGCCAGGGTGATGAGAGATGATTAAATTCCATGTAGATAAAAGACAAAAATCAAATTATATTTATAAGCAAATTTATGAAAAACTTAAGGAATTCATACTGGATCATAAAGTTTCTGCAGGCAATAAACTCCCTTCAAAAAGGGAACTGTCCAATGAATTGGGAGTGAGCATCAATTCAGTCGCAACAGCATATGAACAACTGCTTGCTGAAGGTTACATTTATACAGTAGAACGCAAGGGATATTTCGTTGAAGATATCGCGCATTTTGTTAATGGCAATTCTTCTAAAGAACATGAACTGCCTGAACATTTAAAAGAAACTTCCAGTGATGAAAAAGGTTGGCTTTCCTTTTCTCATATTAAAACAGACCATTCCATGTTTCCTTTTCATGAATGGATGAAGAGCCAGCAAAACGCAATATCTCAACATAAAACAGAGCTTTCCGGGATTGCCCATCCACAAGGCCCTTTTACCGTAAGAAAGACGATTTCTGATATGATAGGCTTAACACGTGGTGTAACATGTGAGCCTGAACAAATCATTATTGGAACCGGTATTCACCCATTAATTCATCAATTAATGGCTATACAAGGAACTGACACAAAAATAGCTGTCGAAAATCCGGGGTATTCACGGGTTTTCCGAATACTAAAAAGCCTGAAGCTTGACGTATTGCCTATTGGGTTGGACAAGGTAGGAATGGATATTAAAGAAATCGAAACATCCAACCCCGATTTTTTGTATATAACACCTTCGCACCAGTTTCCAACTGGTACGATAATGCCGATCTCTCGACGCGTTGAGCTGTTAAATTGGGCTGCCACCGGCGAAGATCGATATATTATAGAAGATGATTATGACAGTGAATTCAAATATGGTACGGATAATATCCCCTCCCTGCAGAGCTTTGATCGAAATCAGCGCGTCATCTACTTCGGCACCTTTTCAAAAACATTACTGCCAAGCTTTCGGATTAGTTATATGGTATTGCCGCCTAAGTTACTTGAAATGTATCAATTTCACTATTCCGACCGGATACAGGGATGCAGTTCGCTCCTTTTATATGCGTTACACTATTTTATTCAAAATGGGGAATACGCCAAACACATTAAACGAATGAATCAGCATTATGATAAGAAACGGAAACAATTAATAAAGGAACTCTATACAAGGTTTCAGAACAGGATAAAGATTAAAGACACGCCGGCCGGACTCCATTTTCTTGCGGAATTTGATACCTACAAAAGCTATGAAGACATAAAAGTAAGGGCCAAACAGGAAAAGCTTGAAATCTATACAATGAAGCATTTCTTGTTGGGAAATGATGATGGCAAACCGAAAATTATTGAAATCGTCATTGGCTTTGCAAGTATTAAAGAAGATGAAATAGTTGAAGCGGTTGACCGGTTGTATCGTGTCGTTTGCTGATTAGCTTTGTCAGGAGAAATCAGCATTCCATGATGTGTAGTAATCGATTATGATAAACTACTATTAGCTTAATGGATTAAAGAAAACAAAAATATAAAAGGAGTGACACGATGACGAACCAAATACCTGAAATTACACTGAATGACGGTACAAACATCCCAGTACTTGGCTTTGGGACATACAAACTGTGGGGAAATGACGGTGGAGCAGCCATTGCCAGTGCCATTGATCAAGGCTACCGGTTGATTGACACAGCTTACAACTATGAAAATGAAGGAACAGTTGGAGCCGCATTGAAGCGGACATCCGTACCACGTGAGGCGTTACGCATTACATCCAAGCTTCCCGGCCGCTATCATACTTATGACAAGGCAGTAAAGGCCATTCAGGAATCACTCTATCGCGCCGGTCTGGACTATTATGATTTATATTTAATTCATTGGCCAAACCCGAAACAAGACAACTATGTGGAGGCTTGGCAGGCTTTGATTGATGCAAAAAAGTGGGGCCTGATCCGCTCAATCGGCGTTTGCAATTTCCTGCCCGAGCATCTCGAACGGCTGGAAAAAGAAACGGGCGTATTGCCAAGCATCAATCAGGTTGAACTGCATCCTTACTTCAACCAGGAAAAACAGCGTAAATGGCATGAGGAGCATGGCGTGGCCACCGAATCGTGGAGTCCATTAGCGCGAGCCAATGATGTTTTCAATGACGATACTATTAAGGAAATTGCGAACAAATATGGAAGAACTGCTTCACAAGTCATTTTACGCTGGCATTATCAACACGGTGCCATCGCTATTCCAAAGTCAGCATCACCTGCACGTCAGCTGGAGAATATGTCTATTTTTGATTTTGCATTGGATGATGAGGACATGGCGACATTGGACGGATTGACTAAGCCGGATGGGCGTATGAGGGATCAGGATCCGGCTGTTTATGAGGAGTTTTGAGAGAACTTATTAAGGAAAAAGGCTGCTTTCCACTTTTTTGTGGGTGGTTGGCAGCTTGATTTGCTGGCTTAAAAAAACGCTTTGATTCTATTTTTAAACTACAGAAAGATTAATAATTTTGTTATAATAATATTGAGCTACATAAGCAGGATGGGGCGGTGGAACTTTGCTGCTCGTTGGTAGACATTGGTTATGCTACGACGAGGAGGGAGGTGATGCCGCAGATGATTACTTTATATCAAGGCATCATGCTCATGATCAGCTTTGGGTCGTTACTCACGGCTGTCATGACGCTAATTGTTTTGATAACAAAAAAGTAATCCCCACCTGCGAAAACGGAACTGGTTGGGGATTACTCCTACCTGATCCACCGCAACTTCTTGCGGTGTAGCTCATCAGAACTCCGACACGCTACTGTCGGGGTTCTTTTTAGTATTATGCTTTCTAACCTCATTATATGCCAAGAATGTTTATATTGCAAGATATCACGATTGAATTGATTTGTTATTAAGTTTCCCAAAAGTCCTGCATTTTAAACATTAGTGAACGACCTCCAGATCCGGTGAAGCCCAACGTTATCCCAATCAATGCAATAGCCCTCACCCCACCTTCCAATCAAACCTCGGCATCATTTACCGCTGCCGTACGCAATTTCCGCCTGACGCCTTTCCCCCAACTCTTAACAGCTTCCACCGTAACGCCTTCCTGTTCAGCGATCTCCTTTAAGTGCATGTCCTCGATAATATGATATCGTACCCATTTCCGCTGATTATCAGAAAGCTGATCACGCACCTTCTGCCAAAACGCCGTATTGCACGCTTCAATATCGCTGTTCTTTTGCACAACCGGATAGGTCAATCCATGATTCCGATAATAATTGCCGTCATCAATGTGCGTTTGATATCCTGTGCGAATTGCGTCGTCTTTTCTACCTCCTTATTCTGTTTCCGCATCAAGTCAATCATGCGGTTGCGGATAATGTAATTGAAATACGTCACCATCGGGCCTTTGTCCGGCTGATAAGTCTCGTATTCATTCTACATGGCAACCAAACCTTCCTGGTAAAGTGAAACTTCATTCAGTGGGGCGTCTTTCCCCACTGAATGTTAGTTGAACAGAATCGGACCTTTACAGGCAGTTGATCCCCACTAATCTTTTTTTCGTTTTCCTTAAAAGTTTTAAAGTGGGGATCTTACTGCCTGTTAGGCGGGAAAAAACTCCCGATGTGGATCCCTGATATTCAGCCGGTAAATGTGGTAATGAATCCGACGCTCATTTTGCCTGAAAATCTCCTCGAATGTGGTTTTTCCCTTTCCATTTTCATGCCCCAAATGTCCAGTAAGCAACAGCTTAGTAGACTCCTTCTGCAGATGCCACCTTTATGCAGGTTTTTTTCGATTGTAGGGGTGAGTAGAGCTATTTCCAACTTGGGGAGAGCTTTATCTGGACTTTAATAAATTGATCCACTTACAAGACCGCATGCTCCTTTCTTTAAATCTTTTATTAGTATGTGTCAGCTCAATATCTTCCGCCAACTTTTACGGGCATAGCCGAAATGACGTTCAACAATTTCCCTTGACAGAACACCCTCAAAAATTTAGTTCCCTCATTTCCACTGATTATCTCTAAGCAAATCACATCCTCCGCTTGTATTTTGCTTACTCTTCAGAAATATACTAAAATAATAATGACAAACTTACTTTAAGGAGCTGAGGGCATGTCAGGATTTAACGGCAAGTATATCGAGGTTGATCCTGGAATCGAATTATTCGTTCAGGACGTTGGACAGGGCGAACCAATTGTTTTTATTCCCGGGTTTACATTCACCACAGAAGTCTTTTCAAAGCAGGTGGACTATTTTTCAAAAACGAACCGCGTCATTGTGGTTGATCCACGGAGCCATGGACGATCCACAGTGACCGTACATGGCAATGATTATGTGACACATGGAACGGATTTGGCCAAGGTATTAAAACAGTTAGATGTGGAAAATGCCACACTTTTCGGGTGGTCTTTTGGCTGCTTTACGGTCTGGGAATATTTCAAACAATACGGACGCGATAATATTAAATCAGCCGTTTTAGTTGATATGCCGCCGAAATCATTATCTGTACATAACGATGATTGGATTGAGGGAGCGCTAGATGATATCGCGGCGATTTATACGTCACATTTGCGGAGCCCACAAGGTCAGCGGGCATTCATCACAGACTATATTACTCAAGTCATGATTCAGCGGGAAGTAAAAGAAGAAGAACTGAATTGGCTTGTCGAACAATCTTTAAAAACACCATATTATATTGCGGCGAATCTTTTTGCGGCCGGTATGTTTTCCGATTATCGTGCTGAAGCGACATCGTTAAGCCATTCCGTTCCGACTTTGACAGTTGTCGCCGAACATTGGGCGGAAACGGCTGCAGCTTTTACGAAAAAAGTGTCGCCAGAATCAAAAATAGAAGTACTTGGTGGGCATATGATGTTCTGGGAGCATGCGGATAAATTTAATGACATGGTAACGCGGTTTCTGAAATAAACAGATATATGGGGGCTTTTCGCCTCCACCATTTCTTTTAGGATAATATCAATTGGTGGTCGGGCAATATAGTTTTAGTTTATCGAAAACGAATTAACGTCTTTCTCTCCATACTGTTTAATTTTTCCTTCAATTAGGCTAAACTGTAGACAAACAGCATTTCACTAGGGGTGCCTTTTAAAGGCTGAGATTAGAGTGGACTCTAAGACCCTTTGAACCTGACCTGGTTGGTGCCAGCGGAGGAAAGTGGACAGGACAACGTAATTAAAATAGGCGATTTCAACAAGATATAAGGCATGTTCAATTGTTCGATCTATATTTTAATGACCTCCCTTTTCTTCGTGCGCGCCCGTGTCGGGTCACCATTAATCAAGAAGGGGAGGATTTTTTATGCGTTTTACAGAAGTACTACGTCAGAAAACCAGGGAAAGCTGGGAACAGAGTTTGAATCATCCATTTGTCCAGGAGATTGTGCGGGGAGATTTGCCGCTGGATACGTTCAAGTATTATATTCTGCAGGACATCTACTACCTGAAGCATTTTGGCAAAGTACATGCGATGGCTGCCGCCCAGTCAGATGATTTTGAAGTGACGGCGATGCTTACGGAAAAAGCCAAAGTGACAGCCGAAGCCGAGTTAACCGTTCATCGTGAGCATGCGGAATTACTGAACATCACCGAGGATGACATGAAACATTTCAAACCGGCACCAACAGCCTATGCCTATACATCGCACTTGTACAGGGCGGCGCTTACCGGACAAATCGGGCAGACGGTTGCCGCTATCCTGCCGTGCTACTGGCTGTATGCCGATATCGGAAAGAAAAACCAACATGCAAAGCCCGAGGAAACCATCTATCAAAATTGGATCAAAATGTATGCTGACGATTGGTTCCAAACATCCACACAGGAGCAAATCGACTTGCTGGATCAGATAGCTGAAGAAGCAAGTGATCACGAAAAAGAAAAAATCAAGGAGCAATTCGTCATTGCAAAAGAATTCGAGCTTGCGTTTTGGGAGATGGCCTATACGAAAGAAGATTGGTTTTCGGCCAGAAGCAGTAACGTTTAATGGCTAAAGAAAATGACATCCTGGTTACGACCGGGATGTCATTTTCTTTAGCCATTATTTTTGAATTATAGTGAATCCACCGCGTCTTTAATCGGTTTCGTACCACCCACGACCTGAAACTCTTTTCCAATCGTTGTATCATTTTCCAAACTGGCAACGATGACGCTGGCGATGTCCTCTCTTGGAACCTCGCCTCTTTCAACTTCAGGAGCTGCCTCAACTTGACCGGTCCCTTCATCATTCGTTAACAAGCCGGGATGGATAATCGTATAATCCAAATCACTACTTCTCAGCCATTCATCCGCATAATGTTTGGCTGCTACATAGGGCGCAAATGACGCAGAAGCTTCCTGAATGGCTTCACGTCTTGTATCAAACGAACTAATCATAATAAACCGTTTCACGCCAGCAGCTTTAGCCGCTTCAATGGTCTTAACAGCACCATCCAAATCCACCATAATGGTTTTATCTTTTCCTGTATGACCGCCGGAACCAGCTGTGAATACAATTGCATCAACGCCATCAGCTGCTTTGGTAATCGCGTCGATGTCCCCTTCCAAATCGACCACGGCCGTTTCTGCACCAAGATTTTCAAAAAAGGATACTTGCTCCTCGTTACGGATCATTGCCTTCGCTTGGAGGTTATCGCTTTCCTGAATAAATGAAACGAGATGCTTTCCAATTTGGCCATTAGCCCCTACAACCAAAATTTTCATTTTATCCACCCTTTCTATTGAATGTGATAAAGCCAATATGGGGAGAGCCATATTTTTCAACCAATGGCAGTGTCAATCGCCATAACTCTCAATCATATTGGCCATATGGGCATATGAACCACCGGCAAGCAATGCGGAAGCAACCAATACAGCTTCACTCAGTTCTTCTCTCGTTGCACCTTCCTTATCAGCATTTTCCGTATGGACATCGATGCAGTATGGGCAAAGCGTTGCATGACCAATAGCAACTGCAATGATCTCTTTGAATTTTTTACCCAATTCACCCTCTTGTATTGCCGCCTGATTGAATCCGGAATAACCCTGGAATCCGTCTTTGGCATGCTTTCCTAACTGATTGAGATTCTTCAGGTTCGAACGTTCATACAGCGTATCATCTGTGTCGTCTGCCAGCGCATTATGCATGTTGGTACTGTGCGTGACAGCACCACCTGCTTCGACGGCAGTTGTCACATAAACAGCTTCAACCAATTCTTCGAGGGAAGCCCCTTCCTTTTTGGCATTCTTGGTATGGGTATCAATGCAATATGGGCATTGGGTGACGTGTGCGACCGCGACGGCAATGATTTCCTTATCCTTTTTAGTCAGCGCCCCATCTTTGAAAACACCATTATTAAAAGTCGCAAAAGCCTTGGTCTGATCAGGTGCAAGATCTTTCAGCCTGCCTAAATGCTGCATATGGCCCGTTTCATAAAAACTGCCTGCCAATGTGATTCCTCCTTAACGCATGTATGTTATATGTCTTATATTATATATTTTCACGCATTTTATATAGATAAACAAGCTTCCTGCTTTTTTCGCAGGCGCGGGTTCATTGAACCATTAAGAAAGCCATTACTGTAAATTCCACAAAATCTCCTGTCAACTTAGCATTCATTTACGAATTATTTTGATCAGACGTTACTATAATCCCCAATCAGATTTCAAAATCCCTTTCAACCGGTTTACTTCTTCAGAACCAATATTTTCAGCGATTTTACGTTCAAGCTGCGCCTCCAGAAATTTATTTTTTTCATAAAATTCCTTACCCAAATCCGTTAGCCTTATCGATTTTTCTTTTTTATTATTTTTCAATTTTGTGATCTGAACTAATCCTTTTTGTTCAAGACGTTTAATGAATTTATGCGTAGCCTGACGGGAAATCTCGACATGCTTTGTCACCCACGAAATTGTTGTTTGTTCTTTCTGATAGATTCTCGCCAAAATAAACCATTCTGAATCTGCCACGTATATATCACTGTTCTCATTCCACAGGTTCTCCGACAATTTCCGAAGCTGAAGATGACGTTCACTGATTAAATCAATTAAACCCATATTATCTAAATCAGACTTCAACTTTTTACCCTCCTATACTGTCGTTAATATATACAATTCGTTCGGCAATGTCAATTTAGTTGACAATTTTTAAAATAAGAATTATACTAGAATTAGTCAACCAGGCAACAAGAGCGGTTAAAAGGAGATACCAAAATGCATGATATTGGGGATTTAATCATCTATTCAGGACATGGCATATGTCGAGTGGATGATATTTGTGATAAGAATTTGAATGGAACTGTGAAAACCTATTACGTGCTGCACCCAATTGAGGATGACCACGAATTAACGATACATGCCCCTGCAGACAATAAAAAAATCATGATGCAGAAATTGATCAATAAAGATGAAGCTGAAAAAATCCTTGAGTCCTTTCGTTCGGATGGCGTTGAGTGGATCGAAAACAGCCATTCACGAATTAAATCCTATACAGCTACAGTGGATACCGGAAATCGGATGGAGATTGCTAAAACAGCCAACACCCTGATACGGAAAAAGCATGTAATCGAAGCAGAAGGAAGAAAGTTTTTTGAACAAGACAGCAAACTTTTAATAAACATTCAAAACATATTGTTTAAAGAACTGGCCATCGTACTCGATACGTCCACTGATAAAATTAATCAGCAAGTTAATCAGAACTTATTTCATAG
>NZ_DATGTI010000148.1:0-4568 GCF_035301925.1 Lentibacillus sp.
TTCTTCTGTTTCTTTCCATCTATCTTCACGTATTAAATCATTAACAGGTACGTCTAGTACAGCACTGATTTTCTCAATAAATTGGATTGATGGGTTTGTCTGAAGGTTTCGTTCAATAGAGCTTAAATAGGATTTGGCAACTCCAGCCTTTTCTGCGAGTTCGGAAATGGACATCTGTTTTTCTTTTCGTAATCGCTTTATCTTTTCGCCGATCAACACATACACCTCTTTCATCGTAAATTATATCATAAAAAGGTGCATGGTTCTATATTGAGCACATTTTCTTTATTACGTTTTTCAGCTTTTTTCACCACCGTACAATATCAACCACACCTCCTCAACAGTCAGTCCAAGCAGTTTGGCTTCCTTCAACAGATTGACCCATTCGTAGTCGATTTCCGCAAGCTTTCCCGTACTTGACACAAACGTCACCCCCATTCAATTCCCAGGCAGTCCGGCCGACATGTTTATCATGCTTTTGACCCGTGACTTTTACCCCTTATTTCTCGATAGGTTTGCTTTTTTCTGGGTAAATATTACTTTTTCTAAGACTAATATACTATATTTCGAATGCTTTTTGGGTATCTTGTTTTGTCAAATACAAACTAGTTTTGTAGTTTTTAAAAAATATTTTATCGAATTAGGTCTTACGATTCATCTTTGCACTTGAATTGTTTCCCGAGATGACATATAGTCGGGATAAAGTGAAACTTCATTCAATGGGGTGCTTTTCCCCATTGAATGTTAGTTAAACAGAATCGGACATTTAGGGACAGTTAGCCGCCGTTCTTTGGCGGGTTACTGACCATTATATAACTGGTTGGTGAATTCATAATGAGAAACATCGCGATTGTGCTTTTGGCGATCGGAATAATTTTCATAGCAGCCGGCGGATACCAGCTGTTTAAAACAAATCACGCTCAAAAAAGCAGTCTTCAGGAGGCCCGGACCATACTTGCTGAAGAAAAAGTTGAAACTTCCGCCGGTTCCGATTCGTCTATTAATAAGGAGAATTTTAGACCCGAACATGGGGAAACCGTTGGCATATTGACGATTCCAAGACTTGAAGCAGACCTCCCCATTGTTGAAGGCACCGATGAAGATGAGCTGGAAAAAGGAGTCGGGCATTACCACGGAACGGCTTACCCCCGGCAAAATGACCAGATTGTTTTATCAGGCCATCGTGATACGGTTTTCCGGCGGATGGGCGAGCTGGAGCTTGGCGATATTTTAACGGTTCAGCTATCGTATGGGGATTTTTCATATGAAATTGTTGAAACGGAAGTCGTTGATGCTGAGGACCGAACTGTTATATCCCCGACAGCCCCGAAAGAAGTGCTGACAGTGACAACATGTTATCCATTCTCGTATATCGGTAATGCACCTGACCGCTACATCATTACCGCATTGCCGGTTGATGATAACTAATACACCACTGCGGGATGCGCTCATTATTATGAACAGAGGAGAATTGATTTGAACTCAAGAATTGAAAGCAAACACCGAAAAAAACGCCGAAAATGGCCATACTGGATTGGCGGAAGTATACTTCTCCTGCTGCTGATCGCTGGTATTGGCCTTGTATACATATATGACAAAGTGAGTGACACAGCGGAAACGATGCACAGCCCGCTGCCGAGGGACGATAATCCTGAACGGCAAAAGGAACTTCAATCCGCGTTCAATGAAAGCAAATCCATTAACATTTTACTCCTGGGTGTTGATGAACGTGAGCATGATAAAGGACGTTCCGATACCATGATACTGACATCAATGAATCCAAATACAGATTCCATGAAAATGCTCAGCATCCCGCGCGATACACGAGTTGATATACCTGGATATGGACCGGATAAAATCAATCACGCTTATGCATATGGGGACGTGGGACTATCCGTTGACACGGTCAATCAAATGCTGGATGTGCCGATACATTTTTATGTTCAAGTCAATATGGAAGGCTTTAAGCAGGGAATTGATGCGTTAGGCGGCGTAACCGTAACAAATGATCGTGCATTTTCACAGGGTGGTTATGATTTCCCTGCAGGCGACATTCAGCTGAATGGTGACAAAGCCTTAAGCTACATTCGTATGCGCAAGAACGATCCAAGAGGGGACATTGGCCGAAATGAGCGTCAGCGTAAAGTGATTCAGGCTGCGATTGACAAAGGTGCCAGTTTCTCAAGTATTACGAAGGTCACAAACATTCTTGATATTGTTGGCAGCAACGTGAAAACCGATCTCAGTTTCGACCAGATGCAAACCCTGTTTACGGATTACCGGCAAACACGACAAACAATTGATTCCATGGAAATAAGCGGGAACGGACAGTACATTGGCGATCTCTGGTATTATATTGTTCCGGATGAGGAATTGAAGCGTGTCCGGACTGAACTGAAAAACCATATGGAAGCAAGGTAATAGTTAATCGAAATGACTCTTACCTCTTCTCTTCTTCAGCTCATTTTGGAAAAATACGTAATAAACGTGCGTGATTCCATATATGTTTTTCTACAGGTGACGTGATATAATATTTAAAAAGATTCTATTAGGGATAGAGGGGGTTCGTATGAAAAAAATAGCTATCATATTTTCCTTTTTTCTGCTGTTTACAGCCGCCGCATGTTCAAACGACGAACCGACACCACAGGAACGTTTTGATAAATATGTCAATCATTGGAATAACCAGGAATTTTCCGAAATGTACGGCATGATTACCTCAAATGCGGCTGAAACATATCCAACCGAGGCGTTTGTTGACCGTTACGAAACCATTTACGGCGATTTGAACATATCAGACCTTCAAGTAACGTATGAAAAATTATCCGAAGAACAAATGGAAACAGCTATGGACAAAGGCACCGCACAATTCCCGTTCACGGTCGAGATGCAGTCAATAGCAGGTCCCATTACATTTGATTATGAAGCAACACTAATCAGAGAAGAAGTAAAAAGTGGAGAAGGCGAAGAGGCAGAGGAAAATTGGTTCGTCAAATGGGACCCCGGATTTATTTTCCCTGAAATCAGGGATGGCGCCGAAATCAGGGTGGAAACAACTGAACCGAAGCGCGGTGAGATGCTCGACCGCAATCGGATGCCACTGGCCATCAATGACACTGTCAGTGAGGTTGGCATCGTCCCGGAAAAATTGGGTGATGAACAAGACAAAGAGAAAATTGCCGATTTGCTGAACATGTCGGTTGAAGCCATTGACAGCAGTCTGAATCAGGACTGGGTGGAACCGAATATGCATGTACCACTCAAAAAATTGCCGGCATCAGCACAGGATACAGTCGACCAGCTGCTCACGATTGATGGGGTATCCATCCGTGATGCAACCGGTCGTGTCTATCCGCTCGGCAAAGCCGCATCACACCTTACCGGCTACATAAGCCAAGTAACGGCAGAGGATCTGGAAGAACTGGACTCAAATAAATACGATGCGGAAGATATGATCGGACAGCGTGGCCTGGAAGCATTATTTGAAGAACGGCTTAAAGGTGAAGAAGGTGCCAAGATTATTGCTGTCAGTGAAGATGAGGAAGAAACCGTCATCGCTGAAAAAGAGGTTGAAAATGGCGAAAATATCGTGACCACGATTGATTCAGACGTTCAGGAAGCCATATACGAATCCTTCGATGGTGACGCCGGGACAGCTGCAGCCATCAACCCAAAAACCGGTGAAACACTGGCTTTGGTAAGCAGTCCGGGATTTGTACCAGACAAATTTTTATACGGCATATCCCAGTCTGAATATGATAAGCTGCAAAACGACCCGCAGCAGCCAACATTAAACCGCTTCTCAGCAACATTTGCACCCGGATCTGCCATCAAACCAGTCACAGCAGCCATCGGACTGAGCAATGGCACCATTGTTCCCGGTGAAGGTATGGAGATAAACGGTCTCACCTGGAGCAACGGTGAAGGCTGGGGCGACTACGAAGTCCGCCGTGTCAGCGAATCGGACGGTCCTGTGGATGTAACCGATGCACTCATTCGCTCCGATAATATTTATTTTGCCAGAAAAGGCGTTGAAATGGGCAGTGACAAACTCATCAATGGCCTGCAGCAATTTGGCTTTGGCGAAGAGCTGCCATTTGAGTACCCGATCACATCGTCCCAGATATCGTCAAGTGGTGACATCGATGATGAGGTTATGCTTGCGAATACAAGCTATGGTCAGGGACAGATCGAAACGAGTCCCCTCCATTTGGCATTGACCTATACGCCATTTTTAAACGATGGCAATATGCTTAAGCCAACCATTTTGGCTGATGCCGAACAAGAGCAAGTCTGGAAAGAAGAACTGATCACGAGTGATGAAGCAACATTGATTCAGGAAGCACTCCGCGATGTCGTCGCAGCACCAAATGGAACCGCAAAAGGGGCTCAGGATGCAGACTTTCCGATCTCCGGCAAAACCGGGACAGCCGAACTCAAACTAAGTTCTGAGGATGAGGAAGGCAAAGAAAATGGCTGGTTTGTCGGCTATCCATCAGAAGATCAGGATATTTTAATTGCCATGATGGTTGAAGAGACACAAGACAAAGGCGGCAGCGGCTACACCG
>NZ_DATGTI010000149.1:0-28523 GCF_035301925.1 Lentibacillus sp.
TCACCCAGTTGAGTGTTTATGTGATCCGTCGGTTGAAGGGCAGCAAGGGAATTTTTTGGCGGAAAACTAATATGGTGCTTTTCTCGGATTTGTCATTTCGGATGAAGGACAACGCCCGGACGTTTTTCATGGTGGCGATTATTTCGACCGTTGCGTTTAGTGCGATTGGGTCATTGTATGGGTTTCAGTCTTATTTGACCAAAGAAGTTAAAGAAATGAATCCATATACGTTTACGTACTCACCTTTTGAAGCGGATGAATCCCAGATGCAGAAACAAAGCGAGACGGTTGATGAAACATTGAATAAATATGATATTCAGACTGAAAAGGCTTCAGTTGAATTGAATTATTTTGAAGTGGACAACAGTGAACGGCCCCAGGTTCTGATTGCGAAAGAATCGGACTATAATCGTTTTGCCGGGCTTCTTGGTGAGGAGAAAGTGGATGTAGGTGATCAGGGAGCAATTGTCGTCGCAGATAGTTCGAAAGTTATGATCGGTGCATCCAAAAAGGAACGGTTGATGGACGTTCCAATTGAAATGGAGGATGGTGGGAGCATTCATCCTGATCGATTGATATCGACGGTTGTGCTGCCGGAAATGTACGCCTATTATATTGTTGATGATGACACATTCGAATCGCTCCCGAAACCTGTAGAGTCAAAAACTTATATAACTTGGCAGGCGACACAAGGCTCCCAGGAGTCAATCATCGAAGCCGGGCGAATATTGCAGAATAAGTTCCAGCCAGGTGTATTCCAGGCAATTGATTATACCATTTATACCATCAATAAAGGCTATGGTCCTGTGTTGTTTATCGGACTGTTTATTGGTGTTGTGTTTTTTGTATCCGCCGGAAGTTTCCTGTATTTCCGGTTGTATTCGGATCTTGATCAGGACAAAATTAAATTCAAGGCGATTGCTAAAATGGGCTTAACTGATAAAGAGCTGAAGAAAGTGATCAACCGTCAGACAGCACTCCTGTTTTTTGCACCGATTGTTGTCGCGTTGATTCACGGCGCTGTTGCTTTGACCGCCCTGTCGCATTTATTTGATTATAACCTTGCAGGCGAGTCGACAATGGTACTTGGTTCGTTTGCTCTGATCCAGATTATCTATTTTCTGGTTGTACGCTATTTTTATACGAAGCAGATAAGAAGCGCTGTTTTTCCTTAAAAATGGGACATGAGGTCTGAATGGGACATGAAGTCTGACCCAGTGAGAAACCTTCTCTCCGACGTTTTTACAAATGTTGTACCGCATTTGGTCAGAGAGAAGCTTTCTCTCTGACGTTTTTACAAATGTTGTACCGTATTTGGTCAGAGAGAAGCCCACTCTCTGACGTTTTTGCAAATGTTGCACCGTATTTGGTCAGAGAGAAGCTTTCTCTCTGACATTTTTGCTGTTTTGTACTACGTTTTGGCAGAGAGAAACCCGGACCTGACCCTTGTCCTTTTTTTTGTTACAATAAAGTCAGTTAGTTTATCTTTACATAGGGAGGCAACAGATATGGACTACCGGATTGAAAAAGACACACTCGGCGAAATGAAAGTGCCGGCCGATAAATATTGGGGTGCTCAAACACAGCGAAGCAAGCAAAATTTCCCGATTGGCGGAGAAAAGATGCCAATTGAAGTCGTCCGGGCATTTGCGATTCTTAAAAAAAGTGCTGCTAAGGCTAACAGTGATCTCGGTTTATTGGACAAGCAAAAAGCGGATGCAATTGGCTATGCTGCCGATCAGATTGTGAATGGGAATCTCGACGACCATTTTCCGCTGGTTGTTTGGCAAACCGGAAGCGGTACACAGTCCAATATGAATGTCAATGAGGTTATTGCTTATGTCGGAACGGAATGGCTGAAAGAGCAGGGAAGCGATGTGACCCTTCATCCGAATGATGATGTCAATAAATCCCAAAGCTCTAACGATACATACCCGACAGCCATGCATATAGCATTTGTTTTAAAACTGGAGGATCATGTTCTGCCTGCTTTAAAAACACTGAAAAATACAATGCAAGAAAAAGTGGAAACATTTCAGGATGTGGTTAAAATTGGACGCACACATCTCCAGGATGCGACACCATTGACATTGGGACAGGAAATTAGTGGCTGGCAGCGCATGCTGGAAAAATCGGAAACCATGATTTCGGAAAGCCTCAGCTCTGTTAGAGAGCTGGCTATTGGCGGCACAGCTGTTGGGACGGGTCTGAATGCGCATCCCGATTTTTCGGAAGTTGTTACGACAGCCATCAGTGAAGAAACCGGGAAAATATTTAAATCCGCGCCGAATAAATTTCATGCATTGACAAGCCATGATGATACCGTTCATGTCCATGGTGCCTTGAAAGGATTGGCTGCTGATTTGATGAAAATTGCCAATGATGTGCGCTGGCTGGCAAGCGGACCGCGTTCAGGCATCGGTGAGATCACCATTCCGGCAAACGAACCAGGCAGCTCAATCATGCCTGGGAAGGTGAATCCGACACAGCCAGAAGCTGTTACAATGGTAGCAACCCAAGTAATGGGAAATGATGCGGCAATTGGATTTGCAGCAAGTCAGGGCAATTTTGAACTGAATGTGTTCAAACCGGTGATTGCATATAATTTCCTGCAGTCGTGCCAGCTGCTCGCAGACAGTATGCTTTCATTTGACGAGCGCTGTGTGCAGGGAATCGAACCAAACTATGAACAGATCGACAAATATTTGCGTGATTCGTTAATGCTGGTAACGGCGCTCAACCCGCATATCGGTTATGAAAATGCGGCTAAAATCGCCAAAAAAGCGTTTGCGGACGATACAACCCTTAAAGAAGCGGCTGTTGAACTCAATTTGCTCACTGAAGAAGAATTTGAAAAATACGTCAATCCAAAAGACATGACATATCCGAAATAATGTTAAAAAAGCTCACTATCTTGATAGTGGGCTTTTTTAATATGTTACAGCTGCCAAAAGGTTGTTGTGATGGTCCAGCTACTTCGCTTTCCCCTTGCATAAATCAGTTTTGTCATAACAATACTTAAGTTTTTAAGCAACAATTACCAGCGATATTTCATGATAAGTTTTAGTGATCTGTTAACAATAATGCTTACAGGAGGTGATAAACATGGCAAACAACAACAGCAGAAACTCAAACCAATTGGTTGTTCCTGGCGCAGAACAAGCTCTGAACCAAATGAAAACTGAAATTGCATCAGAGTTTGGCGTTAACTTGGGTGCTGACACAACTTCCCGTGCAAACGGTTCTGTCGGTGGTGAAATCACTAAGCGTCTTGTTCAATCAGCTCAATCTCAATTCAGCGGACAACAACAATAACGAATGGCTACACGAGGGGGTAACACCCTTCATAAAGTGCAGAGGGAAGTCTGTTAAAGGCTTCCCTCTATTGTTATAGTCGTATATTGGTATTTTTTTCAACCAACGGAAAAGTATACATAAAATCTGTTAATGTATCCGCTGTTCTGTTTCTGCAT
Organism: Lentibacillus sp.; assembly: GCF_035301925.1. Classification (GTDB taxonomy): domain Bacteria; phylum Bacillota; class Bacilli; order Bacillales; family Amphibacillaceae; genus Lentibacillus. The sequence goes on from NZ_DATGTI010000149.1 coordinate 3,474, forward strand.
CAAAGAAAAGTGCTTTGTTCATATCAAAGGCAAGGTCAACTTGCTCGCCGCCGGTAATATCGGAACGGGAGTCAACCCGGGCAATAAAGTCCTGTTCATTCAATTTCGAGTAAAGATATGACTCAGCACCCATCAGCTCAGCAACATCGATGGTTGCAGTGATTCTTGTATCGGGTGAAGCCTCAATGAAAGCCGGCTCATCATGAATATCTTCCGGACGTATTCCCAAAACAATTTTTTTGTCGATGTATCCTTGTTCGCGCAGTATTTTCATTTTGCCTTCAGGAATTTTTATGTTGGCTTCTTCATTTTCAAAATGGCCATCTTTCAGTGTGCCAGTTATAAAATTCATTGAAGGCGAACCAATAAACCCGCCGACAAAAACATTCTCCGGCTGGTCATAAACTTCTTTTGGTGCACCGACCTGTTGGATGACACCATCTTTCATAACGACCAAACGCGTTGCCATTGTCATCGCTTCTGTCTGGTCATGCGTGACATAAATTGTCGTTGTTTGCAGGCGCTGATGCAGCTTCTGGATTTCGGCACGCATTTGGACACGCAGTTTGGCATCAAGATTGGACAGCGGCTCGTCCATCAGAAACACTTTCGCATCGCGGACGATTGCCCGACCTAAGGCAACACGCTGCCGCTGCCCGCCGGACAATGCTTTTGGTTTACGGTCCAAATAACTTTCCAGCCCTAATATTTTAGCGGCATTTTGCACACGCTGTTCAATCTCGTCTTTTTTAAATTTGCGCAGCTTTAACCCAAATGCCATGTTGTCGTACACGTTCATATGCGGGTAAAGGGCATAATTCTGGAAGACCATTGCAATGTCGCGATCTTTTGGAGCGACATCATTCATTCGTTTATCATCAATGTACAATTCCCCGTCGGTAATTTCCTCGAGACCCGCAATCATTCTCAATGTTGTCGATTTGCCGCAGCCGGACGGTCCGACGAATACAATAAATTCCTTATCCTTGATGTCTAAATTGAAGTCATCGACAGCACGAACGTTTTTGTCATAGGTTTTTTGGATATTTTCCATCCGTAATTCAGCCATTTTTTCTCCTCCTCAGTATGTAAGCGGTTAAAATTATTTTAACTAATTTGCGAAGGTTCAGTAAATAGTAAAAATGACTAAAGAAAAGACGCTCGGTTGTGCAGATTGTCATTTTCCGCAATGCATCGCCAGCCGTAACTGGGGGGGAAAGCGTCCCACTGAATGACGTTTCACTTTAGTGCCAGTAAAGCGATGTAAACAGCGACTGCCTGTTGGAACTCGCGTATATCGATACCTGTTTTGTCTCTAAATTTGTCAAGGCGATATTGCAGGCTGTTTCGATGTAAGTATAATTCTTTAGCTGTGACGGATACATTCAAATTACAGGCAATAAACGTTTCAATCGTCTTAAGAAGATCCGTATCAGCTGCGGCATCGGCCAGTACAGTAGCGGCAAGGTCCGTCCAAATACTGTCTTTGGACTGATCGATAAGTATGTATGGAATCGCTTCGGTATATGTCACAACAGCCTTTTCAGATCGCTTTCGAGAAGCGTGAGCTCCTGTCAGCAGCATCTGATAACCTTTTTTTGCCTCTTTCAGTGAATGCATAAAGGGTCCGACGAAAAAATGAATGCTTACGGAAAGATCACTCATGAAAACGTCAATAATCGTCTCATATGAAATGGGTTCATCCTGATTTTCTTCAATGATGACGCCTTCGTGATCATTTTCCCATAATATCGGAACCCGCTTTGCGAAAAACGTATTCATGGCTTCTTTAAACGAGGAAGGATCCAATTGCTCTCGCTGAAAGGAAAAATAAATGAAACGATAGGTCATTGACGTGGAATGTGGCGTGTTGTCACCATGGTGGATATATGAATGCCACATTTCTTCTTCGGGTGTCATCTTCGGAACCGAAACCGGATGGGGTGTCAGGAAACTGCTCAATAATTGGCTCTCTTTATGTGTCAGCTCCTGTTTAGCGATACCAATTAACTGATTGTCATGAGTCAGAAACCATTCGAATTTTTCTTTTTCATCGTCTGCTGCATTTTGATATAAAATTAATGACGAAAAAATTTTGCGCAGATGTTCGATCATCAAAACACCACTTCTCCCAGTTCTTTTTTTCATTATAGCAATGTATAGGGTCTGTAAAAATGAATTTTGCAGTTATCGGCCTTTTATGAAATGGTATACAGTGCTTCTAACGTTTGTTATAGTTAGTTTAGACAAAACTGAAGGAGGATCTATCGTGCCTAATATTTATGATAGTGCATATGATTTAGAAAAAGCAATTCGCAGCAGCGAAGAATTCACAAGATTAAAAAATGCATATGATGCTGTGATGGCTGATGAATCTGCCAAGCAAATGTTTGATAATTTCCGGAATACGCAAATGGCATTACAGGAAAAACAAATGCAGGGACAGGACATTTCCGAAGAGGAAGTTGAACAGGCACGCAAAGTTGTCGAATTGGTGCAACAGCATGAGGATATCTCCAAATTAATGGAGGAAGAGCAGCGATTGAATGTTGTCATCAATGATGTCAGCCGTATCATCACTAAACCACTTGAAGAGTTATACGGCAACCCTGAAGAAGAGACAAATGAATAAATGAACAAAAACATTCCCGCAACGAAATTGGCTGCGGGATTTATTTTTGATGACTTTTTTCAGAAAAGCAGGATTTTAACATGGCATTCACGAATAAACATAGTAATACATTTTGTCAAAAGAGGTCGATAAGGTGAGTACTGTATTATATGAAAGTAAAAATGGCGTGTCGTATGTTTATATGAATCGTCCTGAACGATATAATGCCATGAATAAGGAAATGCTGACGGAATTACTGGATGTTCTGTCTGAGGTTGAACAGAATGAAGACCGGATTGTTGTGCTGAGCGGAAAAGGGAAGGCGTTTTCCGCAGGCGGTGATATCGGGATGATGGCTGATCTTGCCGATAAATCGTTTTACGAAGAAGTCATGCAGACAATTGGAGATATTGCGCTGAAATTGTATATGATGCCCAAAATGGTCATTTCAGCCGTTCATGGATCTGCTGCCGGCTTGGGGCTGAGTCTTGCACTGACAGCAGATTACGTTGTGGCACAACAAGAAGCAAAACTTGGTATGCTGTTTATCGGCATCGGTCTGGTTCCTGATGGCGGCGGACATTTCTGGCTGCGTGAACGCGTAGGGACCCAGCGTGCGAAACAATTTATATGGGGAAGAGAGCAAGTTCAGGGCTCTGAAGCGCAAGCAATGGGGCTTGTCGATGTATTGGCAGAAAAGGATGTTTTGGAGCAAGCTTTCCTGATGGCTGACCAAATATTGGCGGCACCTACGTCAGCCATGTTGAAAACAAAAATGATTTATCATCAGAACAACCTCGAAACACTCAAGTCTTATTTGGAAGCGGAACGGGCCGCACAATGGGATATGCGTCAGACAAAAGACCATCAGGAAGGTGTGCAGGCATTTCTGGAAAAGCGTGAGCCTGTGTTTACAGGGAAGTGAATTGCCTGACCAGCACCATCGTCCTGTTATGACCGTAAAAAGGTGGCATAAATTTTTATGGGTTATGCCACCTTTTACTGTGTGGAATTCGATTGTATTTGTGAAGGACTCGTTTAACGATGAAACAGGACCAATTTAGCTTCCGGTGAAACACAGCGATGGGTATATTCACTGTACCCTTCCTCGTCAAGACGTTTTTGGCCAATTTTTTTCGCTTCATCGTTATTGGATGCCTCAAACGTCTCATTAAGCAACCTTTCTCCAGATTTATCAAAAACTGTTAAAAAATAAGTTTTCATGTGCGTTCCTCCTCAAGAAAATTCTATCTTTTTAATTTAAACGTATCATAAATGAGACAGCTGGAGAAGGCTTTGATAAAAATATTTTTTCATATTATCGAACCTGCATTCGTTTTAAGGATTTGCTACAATAGTGGCAGGGAGGAGGATGACCGTCAGAAATATCTTTCATTCACGCGGCGGATTTGCATATGGATCGTCCATTTAAAAACCCTTCACACTCCCGGAGCCAATTTTTCAGAATGTGAAGGATCCGCATTTGAGGCGCTTGACAAACTCGTTAAAAAATTGATTGGTAAATACCTCGGCGATCTGATCAAAAGAACATCACGGTATTTTCGCCGTGCTGACGGGGAAGAATACACGTGCATCTATCCGCCTGAAGCAATCTGCCATTCAGGGTACAAGCACGTGGTGGTGTCCTTTATCATGTGGATGAATTATCATAGGGGACGATTGACCAGTTATATGTATCGAGACTTGGCATCAGTGAAGTAATGAGTGAAAAACACCGACTGCCGTTTTATCGTTGATGATGCATTCGTCCACTTTGACGCCAGACGCACAAAGCGGATGATCCAAATATTGCGTGACGTTGCTGTCAATCAACAGATTATTCTGTTCACTTTCCAAACAGAAGATAAGAGAAGCCACAGCAAATGTCACTTTAATTGATTCAGCAAATTCTGTTCGCATTCCATAAAAATTAATGGTAAACTATTTTCAGATAACTTGTTGATATTATCCTCTTATAAAAGCATATGGAGGGATTCCGTTGCATAAGGACAAAAACACATCAACAGAACACGAAAAATACGAAGAATCGATTGAAAAATTTATCCAGGTAATTGCTAAGAATATGAGTCTGTATGGTATTACGTCATCCGTAGGCCGTTTATATGGTGTCCTTTATTTTTCAGATGACCCGATGACGCTTGATGATATGCGTGATGCCCTGGAAATGAGCAAAACCAGTATGTCGACAGGTGTTCGTGCGCTATCGGATATGAAAATGGTGGAATCGACTTTTAAGAGGGGTATCCGAAAAGATTTATATCAGTCGGAAGAAGATTGGTATAAATCGTTCACGTCATTGTTTGCGAATCGCTGGAAACATCATACCGAAACGAATATTGAAGAGGCCGAGGAAACGATACGTGATTTGCGGAAAATAGCACAAAAAACCACAGATCAGCAGCTGAAAGATAAGATTGACCGGGATATTGACAGACTCAAATATGCTCAGGATTATTATCGCTGGCTGATGGAATTCATTCACGTTGTTGAATCCGGCAAGATATTTGAATATATACCACGGAACACGTCACAGACAGATAAAGAAAACGAATGAATGAAACAAGTTCCCGTCAATTTTTTACGTGACAGAAGGGGGAGGAATGATTTGAAAAAGGGGATTGGACATTACAGCATCGGTGATCCATTTGACAGCTTTATTTTAATTAAATCCGCAACACGGGGAGTCGCCAGTAACGGCAAACCGTTTTTAACATTAATATTGCGTGATGCAACCGGTGAAATCGAAGCCAAACTCTGGGATATCACGAAAGAAGATGAGGAAGTGTTTGTGCCTGAGCAGATTGTTAAGTTGTCAGGCGAAGTCAACCAGTTCAGAGGGAAACCGCAGTTAAAAATTTTTACCATCCGTCCATCCCAGCCAACAGACGGCTTACAAGTTTCCGACTTTATTGAGAAAGCCCCCGTTGATAAAAATGTATTGACGGAAAAATTGACAGAAGCCATTTTCGAAATGAAAAATCCGTCTCTGCAGCGGATTGTCCGGGCATTGATCAAAAAGTATCAGGAAGCTTTACTGACTTATCCGGCAGCAACGCAAAATCATCATGAGTACGTTTCGGGGTTGGCGCATCATATCGTCAGTATGCTGGCATTGGCACGGGAACTGCATCAATTATACCCCGAAACGAATAAGGATTTATTGTATGCAGGCGTCATATTGCATGATCTCGGAAAGGTGAAAGAACTTTCAGGGGTTGTTACAACCTCATATACACTTGAAGGGAAATTGCTCGGGCATATTCCTATGATGGTTGAAGAAATCGGAAATATCGCCAAAGAGCTGCAAATTGACGGTGAGGAAGTATTGATTTTACAGCATTTAATCCTTTCCCATCACGGCAAAGCAGAATGGGGGAGTCCCAAGGCACCACTAATCAGGGAAGCGGAATTACTGCATTTGATTGATCTGATTGATGCCCGGATGAACACATTGAACCGAGCATTGGATAAGGTCAAACCGGGAGAATTTACGGAACGCCTATTTGCACTCGATAACCGGGCATTTTACAAACCACTTTTTGAAGAAGGATAAAGTGAAACTTCATTCAGCGGGACGCTTTTCCCAGCTGAAGAAGAGGAACAAAGGCTAAAAGCGCAACGTCGTGTTCCAACGCCTTTGTGATCTGCATCGTGCAGGCCCGAACCGAGTCGGGCATTTATGGACAGTCAGCCGCCGTTGTTTGGCGGGTGACTGTCCATTACATGCAGGATAACTGATTGTGTTGAAAGGTCATTTTTCCCTCTTTTTAGTCATATATATGAACTAGATTCATGGACAAGGGGGATATAGCAATGATTCTTGGCGTGCCTTGGTGGGTATTCATGATGATACTTTTCATTTTTGTGAGCGGTTATATGGCTTTTAGGGCAATGCGCGCAGAACGTAAACTTGAACAGCAATATATTGAACAGGAAGGTAAAATTTATCTTGACCGGATTGAGAAGGAACGCAGGGAAAAACAGGAACGAAAACGGCTGCCGCAATAGGTTGTATATTCAACCCTGCCGATGAAAAGATAAATAAAAACTGCGGATTCATATTTTGTATGAATCCGCAGTTTTTATTTAACCTTGGCCTTCGCCTGAGTCTGAGTCTTGACTGTTGCCGGAATCTGAGTCTTCATCTGAACTTTCACTGTCGCTGGAATCTGATCCGCCGTTTTGACCGGACTCTTGTTCTGAATTATTTTGTTCGAACATATCTTCAAGACCTTCTGCTTTGACGTCGACATCAGAATTTTGGATCATGTCATTAATTTTCTGCTGGAGCGTTTGAACATCGACACGTTGGTTAATGATGTTGCGGCGGATTGTTTCTTTGTTTTCCTCAAATGAACCGACATCTTCTTCGGTTTCACGCTTGTCCGTCACTTTAATGATGTGGAAACCATGTTGTGATTCAACCGGGTCACTCACTTCGCCGATTTCCATGCTGTATGCTGCGTCTTCAAAAGGCGGGACCATATCGCCGGTAGAGAAGTAGTCCAGTTCACCGCCGTTCTCAGCAGAAGCACTGTCAGTGGAGTATTCTTTTGCTAGTTCAGCAAAGTCTCCGCCATCATCCAGCTTGTTTTTAACCTCTTTTGCAGTTTCTTCATCTTCCACTAAAATGTGGCTTGCCTCAATTTCGGTCTGCATGCGGTCATAGCGCTGCTTCAAGTCTTCCTCTGTTATGTCCATATCCTCGGCTGCTGCTTCCAGCTGAAGAAGGCTGAGGCGGATTGTATCACGGTATGCTTGTTCGTCAGGGATCCCTTGCTGCTGCAGGAACATTTCAAATTGATCCCCAAATTGATCTTTTGTTTTTTGAACTTCCTTATCAACCTGTTCGTCGGAAACGTCATATTTATCGTTCAGTACTTTTTGTGTCACGAGTTGATGCATAACTTGCTGACCGGATTGTTTTTTCATCTCCTGGTAAAATTCTTCTTTTGTCACATCACCGGCGCTTGTTTCAGCAACGACTTCTGAGTCACCACCGGAATTACACGCGGATAATGTAAAAATGCTGGCTGTTAAGGCTGCAGCAATTGTTATTTTTTTCATTTGTGCACACTCCTAGTTTAATTGTTGATTTTTCATTAGCTATTTTATAAATATATCATATATTTATCCAAAAAAAATGGGTCATCATGCTTATACCGTTGCATTTAATACTTTCACATAAGAGGATACAAGCAGAACAAGGATCATGATATTAATGACACGAAACATAGAAGATTGCTTTCTTTCTTTCATTTCCATCTTTGTGCAAAATTGATGTGTAAGTGAGTTAAAGATGAACAGTACAAAAATGGCATAAATTGGAAAAATTAACGTCATTTAAAAAACCCCCTTAAAAACATGCGCCAATTCCCATATTTACTACTTTATCAAAAGATGCTCAGCATGAACAGTGTAAATTTATATTTCCCAAAACAAAGAAACCGGCTATCCAGCCGATTTCTTTCCATTTTGTATGAGAATCGTCATTTCATTGTTTCGGTTTTCGATAATCGATCGCTTCGGTGCTTTTGCAATATAATAGATATACAAAAAGTCGGTAAACGTCATCGCTGCATGAGCTGACGTCAATATCAGGAAATATACATAGTATTCACTGTATAGATAGGCTGCTGCCACGCTGGGTATTGTAATAAACAGAGTTGGTGCGCTTGCGGCAAGTAATGAAACTTTTTTTGTCAATTGTTTTTTTGTATAATAATTAATAATCGGAAAGAAAATTGTATGTCGTTGATATATCAATCTTGCTCGTTTATTCATAATAATCAATGGTAAAATATGCATAAATGTGTGCATAATCGGCAGACAGCATACCATGATTATGAATGGGACGAGCCCTGATTCATCCATGTCAGTCGCTCCATGTTTGATGGAAAACGGGACATATAAAACAATGAATGTTAACAGGCCGGTCAAAAATGACTGCAGGAACAACCTCATTATCCCATATTCTTTATTGAAATTGATGATTTTCCAGCAATTCATTACTGATCCCTCCTGCAGAGCGGTGTATGGTTCGTGCAAATTGCCCTTAAGCATCATAGTACGTTCTGATTTAAAAATCAATAGGTTTTACGTTTTAAGTGAGAAGACACAACTTTAATTTTGTGAAGGCCATAGACCAGGAATAAGTGGGAGATGAATCGGTTTTTGTTCGTTGAAAAAGAAACGCATGTGCTATTCAGTCGAATCAAGGGATTGAGAAATTTGAATATATTCTTCCGGGGGGGGCTGTTGTTGCGGCATACAGAGCAAAATGAAACAATCAATTTTTACCTTCAACTGTTATCGAAAACAATCGATATGGATCGCTATCCGTTTACTAAAATGGTAATCGAAAACAATATTACCAAGGCTGAATACATAAACCTTTTCCACCTGCTGGAAAGTCTGCATGATCAGTATATGTCGCAAAAAAAGGAAGGTTTTTTGGATTTTTCCTCTCTTCTCGTGAAGTTTGCCGGTATGCTGAACGAAAAATTGGTTCCGACTGCAACGGTTTATGCATTAAAAAAAGAAGGATATTATCCTTCTTAAATGGAGGAGTTCATCAAGATTCTGGAAAAGTGAAACCGGGATAAAAAAGGTCACCAGTTGAACCAACTCATACAGAAATTGTCGGGTTATGCGTTCTGGTTATGCTGCAGCCGGTGAAAAGAGGATGCAATTTGTTCATGGAATTCAATGATTTCATCCAGACTATCCATTATTTCCAGGGGCTGCTCTGCATCAAGACACTCAAGTTCCTTTTGTATTTTCTCAAGTGCATCTTTTTGATGATGGGATGCATCAATCCATTTGTTTACATAATTGTTCATAAATGTTTTGAATAATGGATATTTAGCTTCATATAAATCTTTCCGCACACCTTTTCGCCATACGAGCGTGACAAAATTGGCATCGGACAGACTCCGTATACTTGTGCTTATGGATGTTTTGCTTTTTCCCAACGCTTCACTCATCTCATCCAGCGTTTTCGGCTGTTCCTGCAAATATAAAAAAACGAATAATCGTGCTTCTAATGGACTTAAATCGAACATTTCAATGGTTTTGGCAAATACTGAGATAATGTCGTATGCAGCATTTTCTAATGTTGAGTTGTACATAAAAACCTCCTAAATGAGCTCGTAAATAAAGGTTACACCAAAATAAAACAGAATTAAAATCTGGAAGTGATAAGTAAATCGGAGCAAAAAAAAGAAAAAAGAAGAATAAAGTAGCACAACTTTATACAGTTTAAACTGTACAAAAAATATATACAAAATTACTGGTATTTAATATTTGAAATTTAATAGTAGTAGTAATACAGTATTAAGAGTGGACGCAACGAGGTCGATTAAATTTATTCCAAACTATGTGGAATCATTTTATTAATTTAATCTGATGAAAAAGTCGCAGGACTATTATCCTCGTCAAATGAGATTATCGGAAAAGGGGGAAAAATGGACGTGGTAGTGAGCCCGCGGTTATGGGCCAGCTCTATCAATCTTTCGTTTCGGTAAAATATGAAAAATAATTGCCGTATAAAAAAGCGTAATGGAATTAAAGTTTTGATGTTAAGTGAGGTGAAAAAATGAGTAAAATTAAGGTAGATCGATTAACGAAAATTTTCGGTAAACGACCGAAACAAGCTGTCAAATACTTGGAAGAAAACAAAACGAAGGATGAAATTCTGGAGTTAACCGGGATGACAGTGGGTGTTAATCAGGCTACATTCGATGTACAGGATGGCGAAGTTTTTGTGATCATGGGTTTGTCCGGCAGTGGTAAATCCACACTTGTTCGCATGCTGAATCGTTTAATCGAGCCAACCTCGGGTGATGTTTGGCTTGGTGATGATAACATAACAAAAATGAATAAAGAACAGCTGCGGGACGTTCGCAGGAAAAAAATGAGTATGGTTTTCCAGAACTTTGCATTGCTGCCGCATAAGTCAATACTTCAGAATGCTGAGTACGGTCTGGAGATTCAAGGAATTGATAAAGCAGAACGGGAAAAGAAAGCCCGTGAAGCGCTTGAATTGGTTGGCTTGGGCGGCTATTTGGAAAAACGTCCGAGCGAACTTTCCGGCGGTATGCAGCAGCGTGTCGGATTGGCACGGGCACTTGCCAACGATCCGGAGATCCTGCTGATGGACGAGGCGTTCAGTGCCTTGGACCCACTGATCCGTAAAGATATGCAGGATGAACTTATGGATTTGCAGCAACGGGTAAATAAAACAATCATTTTTATCACACACGACCTTAATGAAGCGCTCCGACTCGGTGACAGAATCGCATTGATGAAGGATGGGTCTATTGTACAGATAGGAACGGCTGAAGAGATTTTGATGGATCCTGCTAACGATTACGTTGAACGTTTCGTTGAGGATGTCGACCTTGCCAAAGTGCTGACAGCCGGTCATGTCATGAAACGTGCAGAAACAGTAACTTCTGACAGGGGCCCGAATGTTGCTCTCAGGTTAATGAAAGAAGATGGTGTTTCTACGATTTATGTCGTTGATAAAAAACAGAAATTGCTGGGCTATGTTACAGCTGATCAGGCAGCAGCCGCAGCCAAGGAAAACAAAGGTCTGGAGGATATCCTTAGAACAGATATTCCGAGAGTGCATCCGGATACGCTGCTGAATGATCTGTTTGAACCAATGACTGAAGATAAGGCACCACTTTCTGTTGTCGATGATTCGGGCAAGCTGGTTGGAATTGTCGTCAGAGGAGCTATTATCGGTGCGCTTGCCGGTAACGATGAAGTGATGAATGGAAATGGGGGTGAAGAAGCAAATGGATAGAGCAGGAACACTTTTCCCCAAACTTCCATTAGCACAATGGGTAGAATCGTTCGTTGATTTTCTGACAAATTCGTTATCGGTTGTTTTTGATACCATTACAGCAGTTCTTGAGTTTATTACCGAGAATTTTGTGCTGTTATTGGAATTTGTTCCGCCATTGTTATTGATTGTTTTAATTGCACTCTTAGCATGGTGGGTAGTTAACTGGAAACTCGGTCTTTTTGCCCTTATTGGTCTCGGGCTCATCAACAACCTTGGCTATTGGCCGGAAACCATTGAAACAATTGCGTTGGTACTTGTTTCTGTTGTGATTTCGATGGTTGTTGGCATTCCAATTGGTATCTGGATGTCACAAAAAGGTGCGGTGCAGGCGATTATAACACCGATTCTTGACTTTATGCAGACGATGCCCGCCTTTGTTTATCTGATTCCGGCGGTTGTCTTCTTCAGCCTGGGTATGGTGCCAGGTGTCGTAGCTACGATCATCTTCTCCATGCCGCCTACAGTAAGGCTGACAAACCTTGGTATCCGGCAGGTGGACCAGGAACTGATTGAAGCATCCAATGCATTCGGTTCATCAACTGGCCAAAGACTGGGTAAAGTACAGATACCACTTGCTATGCCGACAATCATGGCAGGTATTAACCAGACAATCATGCTGTCATTATCGATGGTTGTTATTGCCTCAATGGTTGGGGCACCTGGTCTTGGAACAGTCGTTTACAGGGCTGTAACACAAGTTGCAATCGGTCCGGGTTTTGAAGGTGGCTTATCCCTTGTAATCCTTGCAATGCTGCTTGACCGTATTACGCAGGGGGCAAATAAAAATTAAACATGTTACGGATTTCTGCATCATTTATGGTGCGGAAATCCGAACATATATAAATTATTATTTTAAGGAGGTCAATTTCTTATGTTTAAGAAATTCAGATTATTAGGCTTAGCTGCAGCGCTTGTGCTTGTTATTGCATTGGCAGCGTGTGGCGGCGGAGGCAGCGAAGAAGGAAGTGACAGCGGCTCCGATGGCGACAGCGGCAGCAGTGACGGTGGCGACAGCGGCAGCAGTGTAGAACTTGGTGAATCAGAACTGACTATCCCTTACGTTGCTTGGGCAGGCGCTATTGCTCGTACACCTTTGGTTAAGCAAGTTCTTGAAGAAGTAGGGTATACTGTGGAAACGTCACAGGTTGAAGCAGGTGCGATGTGGTCAAGTGTTGCCAATGATGATGCATCATTTATGACAGCTTCATGGCTGCCGGCAACACACCAATCTTATTGGGAGCAGTACCAGGACGATGTGGAAGCTATTGGTGAATTCGTAGCACAGGCACCACTTGGCATGACTGTTCCATCATATATGGATGTTAACGCTATTGAAGACTTGAAAGGTAATGAAGAACTGGGTGAAGCAGTAGACTGGACAATTACCGGTATTGACCCTGGTGCCGGCGTTATGCAGAGTACTGAAGAAGCAATTGAAACATACGGTTTGGAAAATTGGGAACTGTCATCAAGCTCTGAAGGTGCCATGCTGTCAGCACTGCAGACAGCCATTGAAAATGAAGAACCCATTATTGTTCCAGGCTGGAAACCACATTGGAAGTTTGCTGAAATGGATCTGAAAATGCTTGAAGATCCTGAAGAAGTATACGGTGGTGACGGTGACCGTATTGAAGCTGTAGCACACACAAGCTTTAAAGAAGACTCACCTGCAGCATATGAAGTCGTGCAGCGTATTACAGAAGATTATGATACGGAACTGGAGAACGAGCTGCTTGTAGCAATCAATGATGGTGCAGAACCAGCTGATGCAGCTAGCCAATTCCTTGAAGATAATCCTGATCTTCTGGAAAAATGGACAGAAGGCCTTGGTGAGTAAAACATCAGATATATGAAAATAAAGCTGCCTCCTACAGATGAGGCAGCTTTATTAATGCAAACAAAAATATGGTTTCGATTGGTACAACAAAAAACTTCCCCTGATTTCCGAGCTGATATGGCAGATTTCAGGGAAGTTACATTTGATCAAAGTTTAATTCGCCTTAGCAGGCAATAAGCTACCAATTTCATATCATCGAAAAACTTGAAAATTGTATTGGAGGAGCATTTGCCTATAAATAAATGTCCGGTTCTGTTCAACTAACATTCAGTGGAGAAATGCGTTCCACTGAATGAAGTTTCACTTTATACCTTTACTTTATCTTCCAAGTCTCGCAGGTTTGATTCAATCTCTTCCAGATATGTATGAATACTTTCCTGATGCGGTTCTACAGTTCGTTTCCAATCTTCCACAGAGCTTTTCATTTCCCGGGTCAATTTCTTGATGAGGACAGCGCCTTCTTTGGAGGTTTCGGTAAACTGTTCTTTTATCTTGAGGCCGTCATCTTTAAATTTTTCAATCAGTTCTTTCCATTCAATATTTTGTGCACGGCTTCGGAGATTTCTGCCTGATTCAGGTGTAGCTAATAATGTAGCAGCAGCACTGACTGTTCCTCCCACCAAAATGCCCAGAAGTAACGATTTTCCCTTACTCATAGCAATTAACACTCCTTTCAAAGACTCTGTTTTTCCTGTTTTACAGGCAGTTAAGCCACGTTATCAAAATTCCGATATAAATTAACTTGATGTGGGGTGAACTGCCAGTAAAGGTTTGATTCGGGTAAAGCATCCACTGAATAAATTTTCACTTTACATGTTTTGACTGTGTGTTACATTCCCAAATGCTAATTCATACGCCATTTTAAAAAATCCCCTGACAAATCATTGCGCCAGAGGATTGATATATCATGTTTTTAGGCGGTCATCATCGGTTGTGTCTGTTTTAAGATGTTTTGGACGATTGGATAAACAATAATCATAAATAATGTATTCAACACTGCAGCGGGCAGGACGATTGTGCCGAACAATACCGGAAATGCCCCTTCCATCAAGCCAACAATATAGAGGGCCACAGTTATGAAAATTGAACCGCTTATCATGGTACCGACAGCTGTCAATACAGGTACATTTATTTTAGCGTTTACGCGGTTTTTAACCAGTATTAGCAGCCCGAAAAACAATAATCCTGTAATCGGTTTGTCGATCACGTTGGCAATCTGGCCACCCGGTGTTTGCGTTGTTAAGGCGGAAATTACACCTGCCGCCACGGATAATACCAAAACATATTTCGTCCTTGGAAATAGCATAATCCCCAAAAACATCATGGAAAGCAACATGTCTGGCTTCATTCCGTAAATAAAAGGTGGAATGACAAAATGCAATACAGCACCAATCCCCAATAACAACGATAAAAATACCAAAACTCTTGTATTCATTTTTACCTCTCCTCTTCTCAGCTAAGCTATTTTTGGCTCTCCAACTGTGCACTCGTTGCCAGCTGCGAAAGCATAGTGCCATTATAACAGAAATGGATCAAAATAAACAGTACTAATTTTCTAATTATTGCAGCTTGTGTTTTACAATGCTTCGTTTATGTCTTTGGCAATTTGCTGCAGGTCGTCCTGTGAATAGTCATCTTCATGAACCTGCCAGTTCAATGAGAAACCGTCATCATTGCCGTAACGCGGGAGAAGATGAATATGTAAATGAAAAACTGACTGATCCGCGGGCTTCTCATTGTTATTCAATAAGTTCATGCCAATCGGCTGATAAGCTTTTTTGATGGCATTTGCAATTTTAGGGATACGTTCAAACAACTTGCTTGCAACCTCTGGTGGTGTTTCATATATGTTTTTCGTGTGGGTTTTCGGGATGACCAAAGTGTGCCCCTTTGTTACCTGGCTGATATCCAGGAAGGCATAAACGTCTTCATCCTCATATACTTTCGCTGACGGGAGTTCACCATCAATGATTCTGCAAAAAATACAATCCTCATGAGCCATGCCAAATCACTCCTTAACGTGTTTTCATTTATTGTATAAAGAAATAGGGTAGAAAGTAAAGCTTTGTGAACACGTCATTCAAATAAAAAATGGGACATGTGGTCAGATTATTCTGATCTCATATCCCGTTTTATTCTGAAGTCAATAAAAAACAAACAGGTCAGGCTCATTTTTAGTGAGCCTGCCTGCTTTAAGAAGCAAGTGAACGGCAAAGCATCTAACGTCTGGGGACTTGTAATAACCGTCAATCGCATTTGCTTTTAACGTTACAAAAACCGATTTGTCAGATCCCAATTGATTGGTCAATCTGGCAAAATGGCTTAAAGCATTAGATGGTACCATTAAGATTTGTGCATCAGTATCCAAAGACACCGTGCGGTCAATCTTAAACGGGTCAATCATTTAATTATCGATCACAAACACCTCATTTGTGTGCAGCGTGAAATTATATGATTTTGCTCATTCACTTAGCTTCATTCGTTAGTGTGAACCGGGAATGTCTTTTTATACATATTTTTTGTCGAAGAATTTGCTTTGGCACTTCACATCAAACGTGGTAAAATTTTAGTTAAGTGACAATTGGGAGGCAGGCTTTGTGGAACCTTTATTACATATAGCCGATTTGCATGGCGGATATACACACAAAAATGTGCTGCACGGAATATCGTTTGATGTCTATCCAGGTGAAATCGTCGGTTTGATCGGACTGAATGGTGCCGGCAAAAGTACGACCATCAAACATATTATTGGGCTGATGCATGCTAAAAAAGGAAAAGTGGCAGTTAACGGAAAAACATTTCAGGAAAATCCGGATACGTATCGGAACCAGATGGCATATATACCGGAAGTGCCTATTTTATACGATGAGTTAACGTTATATGAGCATTTGCGTCTGACAGCAATGGCTTATAATATTTCGGAGGCTGATTTTGAGAAAAGACTCCCGCGATTACTGAAAGCGTTTCGTATGGAAAAGCGGCTGAAATGGTTCCCGACCCATTTTTCAAAAGGCATGCGGCAAAAAGTGATGATTATGTGTGCCTTTTTAATCGAGCCGCCGTTATATATTGTGGACGAGCCGTTTGTTGGTCTTGATCCACTTGGCATCAAATCCTATCTGCAGCTGATGGATGGTATGAAGGCAGATGGATCGGGTGTCCTCATGTCAACCCATATTTTGGCAACAGCCGAACGGAATTGTGACCGGTTTATTATCCTGCATGAAGGCCAAATTAGGGCAATTGGTACATTGGATCAGCTGCGGAAGGACTTTCATATGCCGGATGCAACGCTTGATGATTTATATGTGGAACTGACAAAGGAAGATAGCCATGTTTGATTCGCATGCTTTTTTTAAGCGTCGTTTTTCAGCCCATATGAAAGAAACAAGCCGTTATCTGCGCTATATCTTTAACGGGCATATTGCGGTGGCCATGCTGTTTTTTATCTCGGCAGCCGCTTATTACTATCAGGGGTGGCTCGCGAATCTTCCTGACAATTTTCCGACAGCTTGGATTATTGGCGTGGCATTCGGACTTCTAGTCAGTTACAGTCCTGTCCGTACATTGTTGAAAGAACCTGACTTGGTATTCTTGATTGCGGCCGAGAATAAGATGGGTCCCTATTTCCGTGATGCCTTGATCTACAGCTTTGTTATCCAGCTTTATCTTATCCTGCTTGCCGGTGCTGCGTTTGGACCGTTATATTTTGCGTCTTATCCGGATCGTGCCGGGAACATTTATTTGTTGACATTGCTGGTTGTTCTGATTTTTAAAGTCGGAAACCTGGTTGATAACTGGTGGATGCTGAAAATCAGGGAACCAGGAATAAGGCAGGTTGATCAGGCTGTCCGTATGTTACTGAATGTGGCTGTCTTTTATTTTATCGTTCAGGGTGAAATGGTATGGGCAGGGATTACAACTGTGCTGTTTACGCTCGTCTTTTTATATGATTTAAGTGTATCACGAAAATATCCCGGTATCGTTTGGGATTTACTGGTGGAAAAAGACCGCAGCCGGATGCAGACATTTTATCGGATAGCCAATATGTTTACGGATGTCCCCCACTTAAAAAATCAGGTGAAAAACAGGCATTGGCTGGTGTCGCTTGTCAGCCGGGTGCCATTTGCCAACAGACATACATTTGATTATTTATACCGGATTTCGTTCGTCCGCAGCGGGGATTATTTAGGCATGTATGTCCGGCTGATTGTCATCGGTGGACTGTTCGTTTATTTTGTTCCAAACATTTGGATGAAATTGCTGTTTGCCCTGCTGTTTTTATATATGAGCGCTTTTCAGATGATGACATTATACCATCACCATCGGACGATTATGTGGCTTGATCTCTACCCGGTCGATATTGGGGTGCGGCAACGATCGCTGCTCAAGCTGCTGTTTCAGCTGACATTATTTCAGACCATCATTTATACCCTGCTGTTTATCGTCATGCAGGAGTGGGCAGGTATGCTCATTGTACTCGCCGGTGGTATAGTCTTTGATTATTTATTTATTCTGGGCTATGTGAAGAAAAAGGTGACCACATAGAAAAAAGGCTGATCTGTTGTGGCATCAGCCTTTTTTTATTCCGTGGGGGAAAAGCATCCCACTGAATGAGTTTTATTTTATCCCGCATGTAACGGGCAGTAACCCGCCAAAAAACGTCGCCCAACTGTCCTTAAATATCCGATTCTGTTCGGGCCTGCATGATGCAGGTCACAAAGGCGTTGCAACACGACGTTGCGTACTTAGCCTTTGTTCCTCTTCAGCGGGAAAGAACACCCTGTTGAATGAAGTTTCACTTTACAGCTCACTTTTCCTGGAATTTGAAATACGCTGAAATCAACGTTTTGGCTGCTACCGGCATCGCCCGTTCTTCAATATCGAATTTCGGATGGTGGTGCGGGTAGTGGTGTCCTTCTTTTTGAGCCCCAGTGAAAAAATATGCGCCGGGTTTTTCCATCGTGTAATAGGCAAAGTCCTCGCCGGCCATGACTGGTTTTACCTCTTCAGCCGTCTGGATTTCATCAACTTGATCTGCTGCCTCGAGAACGAGCTGTGCTTCTTCGGCATTGTTGACAAGCGGCGGATAGCCTTTTTTGTAATCAAATGAATAGGAGGCGTCATTGGCGACACAAACGCCTTTTATAACGTTTTCCATCTCATGAATAACCTGTTCCTGAATATCCTTTTTTAAGTACCGGACAGTACCGACAAGCCTTGCTTTGTCAGCGATGACGTTGAACGCATTGCCGGCTTCGAATTGTCCGATGGTGATAACAGCTGTTTCGAGCGGATCGAGACGTCTTGAAACAATTTGCTGCAGCTGAGACACGACTTGCGAACCAATGGTGATGGCGTCTTTTGTCTGATGTGGATAACCGCCATGCCCGCCTTGACCCTGTATGTTTATCTCAAAGCGATCGGGACCAGCCATTAAGACGTCCTTTGATGTCTGCAGCACGCCAAACGGGGTCGTTGACCAGAGATGTGTGCCAAACACTGCATCAACATCATCAATCGCTCCCGATTCAATGATTGGCTTGGCCCCGCCCGGTGCGTATTCCTCTGCATGCTGGTGAAGGAAGACGATGGTACCCGGCAAATTGTCCTGAAAAGCTTTCATGGTTTTGGCAAGTGTCAAGAGTGTTGCTGTATGCCCGTCATGACCGCAAGCGTGCATGATACCATCAACTTTTGATTTATAGGGGACATCTTTCTCATCCTGAATTGGAAGCGCATCGAAATCAGCCCTTAATGCCACTTTCTTACCGGGTTTTCCGCCTTTTAATGTAGCAATCACACCATTACCGCCGACACCTGACTGATAAGGAATTCCTATTTTTTCATAAAAATCGGCGATATATTGAGCTGTTTTAAATTCCTGGAAAGACAGTTCCGGATATTGGTGCAGATAACGCCGGATGTCAACCATTTCAGCGTACAATTCATCCAACCGATTATGTATAGCCTGTAACATCAAAAAGCCTCCTCTTTTTCGGTTGTTTTTTAATTATTATAACATCATGACAGGAAATGGTGTTAGAAAATAGACAAGAGTTATCTGAATCCGCAGAAGAATGCAAAATCGACAGAGGTTCTCGAGAAGATAAGCGTTATGTAAAGAAGAATGGTAATATCAACAGATTACTGAAGATATCTACAGATTAACAGAAAATATCTGCAGAAGAACGAAGGAAATAGGAATAAACACAAAACAATTGAAACAGATAAAAAACTGCTCCAAATCACTTTTCGGAGCAGTATTATTTGTTAATTGACATTTGAATCAGCCAGTAATCGTTGAATTTCTTCTTGGTGGGCTGTTTCATCGGCTATCATATCTTCCAGTTTAACAACCAGTTCGGTGTAGCCTAATTCTTCAGCTTGTTGTTTGCGTTTTTCATACCGTTGGATGGTATCTTTTTCAGCTTCCAGTGCAGCCTCCAGCAAATCTTTTACTTCTGTCGGCTGTGGGATGTCTGCAGCTTTTGTTGTCGGTATTCCGCCCAATGATTTAATTTTTTCGGACAAATATAATGCATGACCCATTTCATCATTGATTTCTGATTCGAAAAAAGGCTTCAATGCGGGACGGATCAGACCAGATACGACAGCTGCACTATACGTATACTGAATCGCAGCACCATACTCATGTGACAAATCTTCATTCAGTCCATCAATCAGATTTTGCAGATTTTGATCCATGATTTATCCCAACCTTTCCACTATAATAAGAGCACACAATTATCATACCCGGCACTATTTTTTTCAAACGTCAAATGAGGTATGATTTATTCAGGAGGGTGTGAACGTGTTGAATAGACGCAGCTATATCATATTATTTTTATTGATGGCCGTCCTGTTAACGATTGGTATTTGGGTGTTTCGCATCATCAGTGGGAAAGTTCTTTATATCGATCAAATCACCCGTGGCCTTGTTGAAGCATTTGAAGATACCACTACATATACCATTTTCCGCTGGATAACGGAATTAGGATCGGGTACCTTTTTGACACCATTCACAATTTTGACGGCGCTTCTCTTGTGGTTTGCCTTCAGGGACTGGCTGCCGGCTGTCATTTTTGGCTTGGGCACATTGAGCAGCCATGGTCTGAATATACTGATCAAACAGCTTGTTGAGCGTGAACGTCCTAGTATCTTTGTTGCTGCCAATGCTGAAGGATTCAGTTTTCCATCCGGTCATGCCATGATTCCGATGGTTTGTTACGGGCTGCTCGCTTATTTTGTTGCCAAAAAACTAACATCGTCCAAGGCCGTTTTAACCGTTCAATTCAGCTTTGCCCTTCTCATTTTTTTAATTGGGATCAGCCGTTTTATCATTAATGTTCATTATTTAACAGATGTCTTTGCCGGGTTCGTTTTTGGATTCATATACTTGATAGGTATGATTTATCTGTATGAATGGCTGCAGTCATGACGTAAAAAGTCTCCGTCTTAAGACTGAGTTTTATCACATTCTGAGGACGATTACCTTCTGCGAAAACCTCATGTACAATATAGACAAAGAATATCGATTTTTAGTTATGGGAATGGGGTGAATTGATTGGGGCGGTTCACGCGTTATGTATTGGCATTTATCCTTATTTCGGTTGGTGCAGCACTGGTGCTGGCCAATATTGGCATCATTGATTTCAGTTTTCACAATATATGGCTGTATATTTATCCACTATTATTTATGATACTCGGGATTAAATGGATAGCCGATCGTATCAGACATCGCGGCGGCAGCTGGGCCTTTGGATCCTTTTTCTTCATATTTGGCACATTGCTGCTGCTTGACCGTTTTAATATCATCACCTTTCATTTTGACGACGTTTTTAAATTATGGCCGCTCTTGATTGTTTATATCGGCTTTTCATTTATTGGCAGCACAAGAGGCTATAAACGAACGTTTGACCATCGCCGGAAAAAAAATAGAATGAATGATACCGGTGACTTCGGCATGTTTACTGTCGGCAGTTATGAGTATAATCAGCCAAACTGGAAAGTGGAACCGATGTATTTGAAAAATATGGCCGGTGATTTTTACTTTGACTTTTCCAAGGCGTTCATCCCAGAAAAGGAAATCCCGATTACGATTCATTCCCTGGCTGCTGATGTTCATATCATTGTCCCCGGAAATATTGCTTTCCGGGTAGATGCCTCAGTCATGGCTGGTGATATTGATGTTGTTGGCCAGCAAAAAGATGGTATTAACCGGGCCATGACGTATGAAACACTCAATTATGAACAGGCAATTCAAAAGTTGGATTTATTCATCAAATTGAGATCAGGCGCAATCAAGGTAGTCAAAGTATAGAGGGGGACGACAGTGTGCTGAAAAAATTGGTCAGTATCCGATATATGTATATTCGTTCCCACTTATATGCTGTTTTACTGACGACAGTGTTATTGCTGGCGGTTCTGTTAAGTATCCATGTCCTGTTTGCACCTGATTGGCTTTCAGCTGGAAGCATTTTTGCTTTTATCCTCTTCTATGTACTGTTTGGAATGATCATTTCGGTTTACGCCGGTTTTAAAGCAGGCGGTGAAATGAAAGAACGGCTTGATGATTTATCTGTCTTGATTACACAGTTTGCAAATGGCCATTATGATTCCCGCGTTAATTTTGATGAACATGACGAAATCACGAGAATCAGCAATGAGATGAATGAACTTGGCGAAAAGCTTGAGATCCAGGTGAAATCGCTCAAGCGAATGGCCGATGAAAAGGCTGATTATGTCAAATCTGCGCATAAAGCTGCCGCTATGGAGGAACGACAGCGGCTTGCGCGTGATCTGCATGATGCAGTAAGCCAGCAGCTATTTGCCTTAACAATGATGTCGGAAGCTGCTGTCAAACAACTCGATAAACAGCCGGAAGTGGCCAGGACACAGATCAAGGAAGTGGCAAGTACTGCTTTGAAGGCACAAACAGAAATGCGGGCATTGCTGTTGCATTTACGGCCTGTCCATTTATCCGGTGATCCGCTTCCGGTCGGGATCAAAAAGCTAATCGGTGAGCTGGAGCAAAAAACACAATTGGATTTTACAGTTAATATTGAAGATGACCTGCCGCTGTCTGAGACGATAGAAGAGCATCTGTTCCGGATTGTTCAGGAAGCGTTATCAAATATATTGCGACATGCAAAGGCGCATCATGTCAAATTGGATATCACCGACGGGGACGATGAATTGTTTTTGCACATTCGTGATGATGGAGAAGGCTTTGATGCACATGAAGATACAAACCGCAAAACATCATACGGTCTGAAAACGATGCAAGAACGTACGGAGGACCTCGGGGGAACATTTACGGTAAGATCAAGCAAAGGGGAAGGCACGTACATTAATATTCGAATACCTTGTTGAATAAGGGGGAGGGGTTTGATGATCCGGGTAGTCGTCGTTGATGATCATGAAATCGTACGAAAAGGAATTGTGGCCTACTTACAGACTGAAGAAGAAATAGATGTTGTCGGGGAAGCATCAGACGGTCATGAAGGGGCGGATCTGATCTTGCGCATCAAACCTGATGTTGTCCTGATGGATTTGATCATGGATAATGGCAGTGGCATTGAAGCGACCGAAAAAGTTATGACACAGTTGCCGGCGTGTAAAATTATTATTCTGACAAGTTATTATGATGATCAAAAGGTTTTCCCCGCACTTGAAGCCGGGGCATTCAGCTACCTTCTGAAAACGGCTTCCGCTTCGGAAATTGCTGATGCGATTAAAAAAGCTGCGAATGACGAACATGTGATTGAGCCAAAAGTGGCCGGAAAAATGATGTCCAGTTTCCGGAGAGGACAGAAGAAGCCGCATGAGGAATTGACCGAACGTGAGCTTGAAGTGCTTCTGTGTATTGGAGAAGGGCTGACGAATCAGGAAATCGGAGAAAAATTGTACATTGGCATTAAAACGGTTAAAACACATGTGAGCCATGTTCTTTCCAAATTAGACGTTCAGGACCGGACACAGGCTGCGGTTTATGTTCATAAAAATGCCTTATTAAAACAAATTGACGGATGATGACAGAACTTCCTTTTTGCTTTTCTTCAATGTTTCCTAGTATAATACGTAGGAATATGAATTGAGAGGACGACCGTATGCAACATTCAAAAACAAATGAAACATTGCTTATGATCATATGGGCTCAGTCGCTTGCAGCTACATTAGGCAGTCTGTTTTTTTCGGAAATAATGGGCTATGTGCCGTGTGAACTATGCTGGATACAGCGGATTATCATGTATCCGCTGGTCATTATTTATGGGACTGCCTTATTTAAAAAAGATTTGTCCATTGCACTGCCTGGTCTGATTTTGAGTGGGATCGGGATGTTCGTCTCGCTGTATCATTATTTGGTGCAAAAGCTGCCGGCTTTACAGGAAACAGGGGGTTCGTGCGGTGTTGTTCCATGTAATACGGAATATGTTAATTACTTTGGATTTATTACAATTCCTTTTATGGCAGGTATTGCATTCGTTATCATATTTGTGTTACACATCATTCTATGGAAATGGGGGAAATAAGCCATGGGAAAGAAAATGCTGATAATTTTAGGTTCAATTGTCGTATTATTTGCTGCCCTTTATTTTGTGATTGATTATAAAAACCAGCAGGCAGTGGGCGATAGTGAAAACCCATATGGAAAAGAAGACTTGCATCAGGCGACGATTGATCAGCTGGATGACCCTAACTATCAGAATCAGATTTTGCCGGACGAATTAGCGACAAAACTGGACAATGGCGAGGATATGATCGTTTATTTCTATGATCCGACATGCTCACACTGTCAGGAGTTAACACCCAGGCTTGTGCCGATCGTGGAAGAGATGGATGTTGATATGAAAAAACTGAACCTGCTTGAGTTTCAGGATGCCTGGCGACAGTATGGCATTGAAAGTACGCCGACACTTGTTTATTTTGAAAATGGGGAAGAAGTTGACCGCGTAAACGGGGCACAGTCGAACGATATATTCCGTGCATTTTTCAATGAATATGCTGTCAATGATTCAGAGGGCGATGATGGATAAGCAAGCCAGGAGGACTCCAGGCTTGCTTATTCTATTTCATCCATATCAATCATATCGTAGTTTGTCACAAAAGGTCTGTCTAAAAAGTATGCCGGCGGTTTAACGTCTCCGCCATCTTTATGTGCCTGTTTGAATTGATCCGAATGTTTCCAGTTTTCAAAGTCGGATTCTGAGGCCCATTGGGTCATGACAACATAGATATTGCCTTTTTTTGGCCTGAGTAACCGGAAAGCCTGAAACCCGGGCATTGACTCTACACTCTGTTGCCGTTGTTTGAACTTATCTTCAAATGTTGCCATGCCATCATCCGCCACTGGGATATTATTCATGACTACATAACCGTTTTTCTGTAACATACCGCTTTGCGTGACCGTTTCATATCCTTTGCCCGAAGCAAAGATGTTTTTCGTTTCACCTTCATAGTAAATAAGGGTGCTGGTATTTTCGCGCATAAAGAAAAAATCAATATTCGGATGTTTTTCCGGGATATGTTTCAAAAAGTCGAATGTCCCTTTTGTCATAAACACATTCATTATGTTCCCCCCTAAATTCTTCTCTATATTATGGTAACATACCCGTTTTGCTTGAGCACTACTCTTTTGATCCATGTGACTAAATTACTTTATAATCATTATTAATTAACAGTGAGTATTATTCTTTCATCACAGCAAAAATTGTCGTATACTGA
>NZ_DATGTI010000150.1:0-38916 GCF_035301925.1 Lentibacillus sp.
TAAATATCTATGGCTCAGCTGGTTAAGATAGGGTGTGTTCCGGGGCTAAAACAACCTTTGTTATAACAATCGATGGAACATGAAAAAAGATGGCATCCCAAAAAATTTAAAGGGATATGCCACCTTTTTGGACTTCGTTTCGATTATAGAAGTAAATAAAGGATAACGTATTTTTGGCAGTTTATGTCATTGATCACGGCGGTTTTCACCAAACAGTTTGACTTCCTTGCTGACCTGTTTGATCCGTTCAATGATCCGGCCGGCTTTGACGGTTTCACTGCCGCCGCGATTTGTTGTGGCAAGCTGTTCTTCCAGCTGTTCCAGGCTATAGTTGGATGTGAAAAATACCGGCAGTTTTTCCATCATACGATACTGTAAAATAGAGCCGAGTATCTCATCCCTGAACCAGGCTGATTGCGTTTCCGCGCCGATATCATCCAGAATGAGGACATCAGTTGTTTTGAAATAATTAATTTTCTCATTGATGGAATCGTCTTTGATGGAACTTTTCATCTCGCGGACGAATTCAGGCATATAAATCAGCATGGATGATATATGATAGTCTTTTAAAGCATTCGCCAGCGCACCGAGCAAGTATGTTTTTCCAACACCGAACGGGCCATAAAAGTAAATCCCTTTTTCAGGAAGGCTTTCCCGGGCATTTTCCAGGAAAAGAAGCAACTCACGAATGCCGCTCCCTCTCTGTGTATCGTGATCGATATCATCGATGGTGGCGTTTAGGATATCTTTTGGCACATACAAACTTTGAATCAGCTTTTGCTGATCCCTCTGCTTTTCAGCATCAACACGCTTATGGCATTTTTCATATACCAGGTGGATTTCACCATTCTCCTCCCTCAGTATTGGTGAATAGCCCTGAATCATGTTAATGCAGCCGCCAAGTGATTCACATCTGTCACACTGTTTGGATTGGGTCTTATATTCATAAAGCTTTATCAGGCTTTTATCAATTTCTTTTTGCGTAAGCTGCGGTTGCAATGAAAGGAACTCGCTGATTTCAGGGTCATCCAGGACTTCCTCCCGAACCTTCAAATAATTTTCTTTGAAGTTCTTATTTTGCTGCATCCATTTTTTTAATTCGGATTGTACCGGCTTCATTTATATCATCCTTACAAATGACTGTTCTTCTTTTTGGAATATTTTCGAAGCAATGCTTCCGTTTCTTCCCATTCCTTATCCGAGGTAGATGGCTGCTCTGTTGAACTGGCTGTCCCTTGTTTCATTTTCCGCTCTTTAAACCAATCCGGAACAACTTCCTTTGCTGCAGGCTTCCGGTAATTTTTAGGTTTTGTTTTACGCTGCTGATACTGGGATTTTTGTTTTTTGGCAAACGCCATCGCTTCTCTCGCCGTTTTCAAATTAGCCCGCGACCAGTGACTGGCGATTGTTTCGATATATGCTTTTGATAATTTCATATCGGTTTGCAGCAGGACATAATGGATCAGCACATTCATGACCGGGGATGGCAAACCTTGTGTCGTCATCACGTCACGAATGACTTTTAAATCCTGACCGGATGCCTGACCGCCACTGGACAAATCTTCAAGCAGCTGTTTTGGTGATATCTTTTCCAGCTTTAGGATCAGCTGTTCTTCTTTCGTTGTCGGTTTATATTCCGTCTCAGGTGTCTCGCTTTCATTTTTCTCGGTCAATCTGATATCTGCCTGCTGATGTTTAGCCTGAAACAAATCATGACAGGCTTCCTTAAATTCCTTGGGGTTAAGTGTATTTTCATCAGTCAGCGCCCATAATACTGCTTTTTCCACTTCAAATTCAGCCAGGTCATACAGCGTCAACATTTGGGACATCAACTTTTTGTTTGCTGCAGTCAGCACTTTTTTGACCGGAATCATCCGCGTCTTGAGCATTTGTTCCATCCACGAAAAATCAATTGATGGGATGTTTTCTTCCGTTTTCTGATTTTCCTCCGGCGGTATATCCAGTCCTGTTGTATGCGGCTGAAATGTCTGAAAAACGTCATTAAAGGAAGCGGTAATGTTTGTTCCTTTCTGGGTTGTCTGCAATCGAAAGTGTTCCTGCAGTATTGTAAATTTCGACTGACCGATGTGATGATACAGCAGTTGTGTGAGCATGTCATCAGTAAAAAATTCAGCAGGCGCAAACGGACGCTGAATTTCATATGTATAGGTGTTGTGTTCACTGGATTCATGCTGATAAGTTTTAAGCAAACCGATCCCTTCAAGTTTCAGCCTGGCCCGGTATATCTCATCAAGCGGCATGTTCATATAATTCATCAATGTATGGTGTGTCTGAACGGTGGATCCATCCTGAAAGTCCAGTTCATTGATCAGAGTCTGGTATAATGAGACCGCCTGAATTCCGATGAGCGGCTGATACAAGTGTGTCAGCGATTTTGTGTAGTCGGCCGGCAGACTCCCCTTTAATAAAACACGGTATCCTTCGATTGGTAAAATTTTTCCGATATCACGCATAATGCTATTCCTTTCTTCTTCCTGCTGCACTGAATCACTCATTCGGATTGTTCTTTATCCGACTTGATTAAATCTTTCAGTTCATCCAAAAATACCGATATGTCTTTAAACTGGCGATAAACAGATGCAAATCGGACATAGGCAACTTCATCAATCTCTGAAAGCCGCTCCATGACCATTTCACCTATTTCATTGCTCTCCACTTCGGAAACCCCTGCATGACGCAATTCTTTCTCCACATCAACCGCAATTCCTTCAATTTTTTCGAGTGGAACAGGTCGCTTTTCACACGCTTTGATTAAACCGCGGATGAGCTTTTCACGGCTGTATTCCTGCCGGGTGCCGTCTTTTTTGACAATAACCAATGGCACTTCTTCAATCCGTTCGAATGTTGTGAACCGGAAACCGCACCGTTCACATTCCCTGCGCCTGCGGATAGAACGGCCATCTTCAATCGGACGTGAATCCAATACTCTCGTGCTTTTGTTTTGGCAATTTGAACATCGCATATTTGTCCATCCCCATTCATTATGACTGCCGTATATTCTCAATGAGCGGCAGTTCCTTATCGGCATAAGCATATAACTCTTGAATCACTTTATAACTGTAACCGAAATCAAACGGAAGAACTGACTCGGTTGTAACCGAAAAATCAATCGCTGTTCTATGCGGCCTGACCATAGTGACCGTTGCAACAATGAACGCTTTTTTCCCTTTTACAATCGATGCACTCATTTCCCCGCGGTCTTTGGATACTGCATTAATACGGTATTTGGGATTGTTTTGAAATAGATTTTCCAGCATACTAATGCCTTTTCCGGCTGTTGTCTTATAATAGTGTGTCTTTAGTGAAGGATCCATATGTACATCATTTGTTTCAGCGTGATCACTGAAATACCTTGCAATTGTCTGGCGAAACGACATCCCAAGCACCCCATCCTAAAGAACTCTGTCAATATGTATAAATCCGATCCGTGATAGCCAATGTGTTTCTATTATAACATGATTTTTATTCGTACAGTAAATATATGAAAAAAAGATTGACACATCTTTTTTTAAAATGGTCAATCTTTTTCTCCAGTTTATCATGTGTTATCATCACGACACTTTAACCTGATCTTGGCTGATATAGCTTCCCACATATTCAGCAAGATCAACAACACGTTTGGAATAGCCCCACTCATTATCGTACCAGGCTAATAGTTTGATTTTATTATCCTCCATCACCATTGTTGTGAGCCCATCGATAATAGCGGAATAATCAGTTGTTGTATAATCAATTGAAACAAGCGGCTCATCACTATATTTGATAATGCCGTTCAGCTGATTTTCTGAAGCATCACGGAAGATATTGTTAATCATTTCGGCTGTTACGGATTCCTCTATATCAATGACCAGGTCAACAAGTGATACATTAGGTGTCGGAACCCTCAATGCCAGGCCGTGCAGTTTGCCATCCAAATGCGGCATTACCTCGCCAAGCGCTTTGGCTGCTCCGGTTGACGTTGGGATGATTGACTGCGTGCATCCACGGGCACGCCGCAAGTCCTTATGCGGATTATCAAGGTTCTTTTGGTCGTTTGTAAACGAATGGACTGTGGTCATCAGACCATTGACAATCGTAAAGTTATCATCCAGAACTTTTACAACCGGTGCCAGGCAATTGGTCGTACAGGATGCATTGGAAATAACCTCATCTTCTTCAGGGTCATATGATTGTTCATTGACACCCATGACAATTGTTTTATCTACCTGTTTTCCGGGAGCTGTAATGACAACTTTTTTGGCACCAGCCTGGATATGTCGGCCTGCCTCTTCTTTGGTTTTGAATTTGCCTGTAGCCTCGATCACAATATCAATCCCATGTTCTTTCCACGGAAGTTTTTCGGGTTCGCGTGAACTGACGATGTCGATATGCTTCCCGTCAACTTCAAGGCCATTCTCAAGCGCTTTCACTTTCCCATCAAACCTGCCATGAATACTGTCATACTTAATCAAATGAGCCAGTGTCTCAGGAGGATAACTAGCGTTTATTGCTATTAGATCCAGTTCATTATTTTGGACTGCCTGACGAAAAACCATCCGCCCGATACGACCAAATCCATTAATTGCAATCCGGGTTCTACTCATTTTCCATCCCCCAATTTATGTTATACTTTTTACTCGTTATTCGCAATTAGTATAACATATTTAAAAGAAAATGTGCTAAACTTTACGGAAAAATTGTGTATGATTTTAATCATATTACCTGTGTATCTGTTAAAATAAAATGAAACGTTATACAGTGGGGTGGACTGAGTTGAGAAATACAGACAAAAAACCAAAAATAATGATTTTAGGCGTGTTTCATATGCGGCATACGCCCGATCTGATCAAAGGTAACCAAAATGACATACTAACCCCGGAGCGACAGAGGGAAATCGATAAACTTGTTGCCTATATGAAAGAATTTAACCCAAAAAAACTAGCTTTTGAGGTTGTAAAGGAAAAACATGATGCGTTAAATGACACTTACAAGCGATTTTTAAATGGCAGTCTGGAACCGGAAGTGAATGAAGTCCATCAGATTGGATTCAGGCTCGCATCTGAATTGCAGCATGAAAAAGTATATGCAGTTGACTGGATGGAAGATATAGGAAATATTGGGCTGGGGGATGTCCTTGATTGGGCAGATAAACACCAGCCGGAGACAACCGAAACGATTAACAAATACTATCGGCCCAAAATCGAACAAGCAATAGCCTACAGAAATATTATCGAACGGATCCGTACGATAAACAGTGAGTCATTCATTAAACTGAATCATGAAATGTACATGGCAATTGCCCGCATCGGAATCGGAACGGATTATTATGGTATTGATTGGCTGAGATGGTGGTACCAGCGCAATTTAACCATTTATGCCAATCTGGCCGAAATCACTGCTTCCCCGCTTGACCGTACACTGATGATCGTTGGCAGTGCTCACATTCATTTAATATCACAGTTTTTGAAAGAGAGCGGCTTGTTTGACGTCGTCCCGGCGTATGATTATTTGGTGTGACTTTACAATAAAAGGATCTGCATTCGATAGCATTGCTACAAGCGTATAATGCAGACGCTTATGCGTGCTCGTTCCAGCGTTCATTAGCAACGTTTTTAATTTCTATCGGCTTATTGGGATTTTTATCAGTGTGTTGAGATTTCTATCAGCGGAAACGGACGTTCTATCGGCGGTCATGTTATGTCTATTATTAAAACATTTTTGGTCCTTATTCTTTTATATTTTAACTATTCTCCAATTTTTGAATATTAATTTATTGATATTTTTTGTTAATTATGATATTTTTTAACTGTAACACAATTAAATCGGAAGGGAGATAATAGTATGAAGCATTGCAAAAAATTAATAGTGGCTGTTCTTGGTGGGTTTTTGGTATTAAGTAGTGGAATGACAACGGTTTTGGCCGCTGAAAAAGCGCCATCCGCCATACCTGTAAGTGCAAGTTTAAGCCCTGCCGATCAGACAAAAAGTGGCGTCGGTAACACAGCATCCTTTACTAAGAGATTATCCTGGGGCGGGGGAACAACCAACACTTATAATGTAAGTTCCTATGATGGGATGAAGGTTGGTTTCTCAGATCCAGCAGCAAATTATTACTCTCATAACTACACTGAAACCTATAACAAAGGTTCACTGAGCACAAGAACATGGAATACAAATCTATACGTCTCAAACGGAACAAGTGATACAGCTTATGGCAGTGTAACGCTAAGTGACAGATAATCGATTATATTATTAATCTAAAATACTGCCTTCGTTATATTGCGTAACGGAGGCAGTATTTATTGGGAGTGCAGTTACCATGTTAAAAGCGGAAAATATAACTAAAGCGTTTCACAACAAATCATACGCTATTGAAATTTTAAATGATATAAGCTTCTCTATTTCCAAGGGAGAATGGGTTTCCATCGTAGGACCATCCGGCACCGGAAAATCAACCTTTTTAAATATCATGTCCGGATTATTACAACCCGATTCAGGCAGTGTCTTTTTTGATAAATTAAATATATACAAGATAACAGAAAAGGAAAGAAGTAACTTGCGTAGAAAACATATCGGATTTGTTTTTCAGGACTTCAAGTTACTGCCTTATTATTCAGTATTAGACAATGTTATCATGCCTTTACACTACGAACCCAAACACAAACATAGTGAACTGCAGAAGCGCGCACGAAGGATATTAAAAATGGTTGGTGTGCCGGAATCCCTCTATTCCCGGCTGCCTCAAGGATTATCCGCCGGGGAAAAACAAAGAGCGGCCATCGCAAGAGCCCTAATCGCTGAACCGGATGTATTAATATGTGATGAACCAACCGGCAACCTGGATCGTAAGAACAGGAATCAAATCATTGATTTATTCAGCCAATTAAAAGAACAAGGCAAAACCATTATTCTAGTGACACACGATTTGGAGGCAGCAAACCATGGAGATAAGGTTTATCAATTGATAAACGGAACCCTTTCACCAAATGAGGTGAAACAATGATCCGGCTTGCATTTGAACGCTTGAAACATCGCAAACTCATAACCGTTATTATCCTGATTGCATTTATCAGTATTTTTTCCCTTATCCCTGTCGGATTAGAACAGTCAAAGACGTCAACTGCCACCGTACTGAACTCTATTGAAGAACATGGCCGGGGGAGTTATGATTTGCTCGTACGTCCGCCGGATTCACGGACGCGCATAGAACAGAAAATGGGGATTGTGGAAGAGAATTATATAGGAGATAGTAGCGGCGGCATATCCGTTGACGAATGGAATGACATGAAAGATCATCCGGACATCGATGTTGCAGCGCCAGTTGCATCACTTGGCTATTTCAGAGGACAAACCTTTTCTATCGAGTTCCCTGTTTTGGATGAACCAACGAAATTTACCTATCAGTTTTATACATCAAATGGTTTGACAGACTATCCGTTGGAATCCAAACAGTCAATCATGTATTTCGACAAGGTAAAACCTGGTCAAATCAATTATTTAAAAACAAAGAAAAGCGGCGGGAGCTCGGCAGCAATGATGACGATTATGCCGGAAAATTATAACCTTCTGGTGGCCATCGACCCGGTGAGTGAATCAAAGTTAACGGGGATTGACTTTTCCGATTTGGATAACGAAGCAAAAGGGCCGTTTCTTAATAATATTTTAGAAAGTCACGGAAATCCACCCATTATGAAAGTGTTACAACGAGATGACCTAAACATACCGATATATCTTGATCTGGAAGTTGAACAATTTGCCTTGGATATCGACTACTTTAAAGACCTATTGGCACTACAGGATGATCAATGGTTTATGACGGCTTCCGAAGACAAAAGATCTGAAGCTTTTCAAGAAATAGAACAAATCCCCCCACAACATTCTGAATCACTGAAAGTTGATTTGTCCGACTTTCAGAAGCCGTTTGATGGAACAGCTTTATTATTAAATGAAGATCTTGAACCTGAGCTTACAGACCGATCCATGACAGATCTTGAAACATCTATCTATTATACGTCATCCAAGATCGACTACGAAAACCTGGATAATATTCCAGGTGTCCGAATTGAAACACCCGGAAGTCCGCCTTCTTATAAGGAAATAGAACAAAAAGGTGTTTCGATGATGGAATCATCTCTGGAATCAAAAGAACTTCCATTTATTACCCATCAGACAGGAAGTTTTTCACCTGAAACGAAACAACAAGATGCGTTAGTCTCCAGTCCGTTAGGGATTTATGGTGACATGGAAGCAACGTCAGAAGACGGAACAACATTAACGCCTACGACAGAACCGGGGAGTTTTATCCCCTCTCCCGCCAGCGGCATTACGGACCTGGAAAACGCAGAGATGGTAAAAGGAGAAAAGCCAATCGACGCCATACGAGTAAAAATTGCCGGGATTTCATCTTATAATGAAGCGGCTCAGGATAAAATAGAAAACGTAGCAACTGAGTTATTACAAAAGGGCTATGAGGTAGATGTTGTGGCCGGTTCTTCTTATCAAAATATGGAATTGAATGTTGAAGGTATCGGCAAAGTAACCGAATCCTGGACAACACTTGGAGTCGCGCAAACGTTGACAGATACATGGAATTTTATGAACTTAATAACGACTCTGTTACTCGGCATATTTAGTGTTCTTTGGCTGACTATTAGATTCACGCTTGAAAGTCATTCCTTAGTGCAAGAAAATGAGACACTGTCTATCATTGGATGGAAAAAGAGCAAAATCATGTCGAGAAATCTTATGGAACAATATATCGTTACAACAATTGCATTTCTTGTTTCGCTTATTATTCTTAACGTACTTAAGACAGAACCTAATATGTATTGGACAGCAGGGGCTTTGTGGGGCAGTTCTTTACTCATATCCTTCATAGTGTTGAACAGCAAAGAAAAACCTCATGCCAGAACGGAAAAGTATAAACGACTCGCCTCTTTATTCTATTATAAAAAGTTATTTATAGCCATGATGTTAATCGCTTGTATGTCACTGTTGTTAATAGCGATTCAGACAGCGGCGCTGGGAGATGCTTTTTTCAAATCATCAGAAACAACGCTGGGACAATTTATTAGTGATCAGACCTTTTGGTTTCAACTCATTGTTACAATTCTTGTCGGCTATATGAGTGTTGTTTCGTTCAGTGAAAGTCTCAATACGTTATTCAGGGAAAGAAAGCAGGAGTTTGAGATGTATCATGTGATCGGGTGGACAAAGGGTGAAATACTGAAATACATTTTTAAGGAGGCATTGGTCTGGTTTTTGTTAGCCAGTTTTATCGGTGCTCTAATTGCTGTCATGATTTTGAGCCGATTAGCCATTTCCGGTTTTTGGATTTTAATCGGTTTAAGTATCGCCTTCACAGTGATAGCTGTTATTTTATGCATCATTCTTTATACACAAAGAAAGAAGTTGACATTGTATCAGTAATCCCAAGCTTGACCCATTTTTATAGAGTAATAAAGAATGCCGCTAACCTTTAGTGGCATTTTCTTTTGGCACTTTGACTGTTTGCATCCATTCACTTGATTTTTAAATGATAATCATTTAATATATTAATATGCATATATTCAATATACAAATATTAATAAAAGGAGGACGGCCATGGAGAAATCTCTTTTTATACCTGCCTACCCATCGCCAAACTTGAACATAGAGCAGTCTTTAGGCGTTAATCTCCTGACTAATATTCAACTAACTGATTATTTTTTAAACAGCTCGACCCATACATCTGACTGGTTAAAGGACTTTTCCAGTCAATTACCTGAGCAAGTTATAAACGATTTGCGTTTATTGCGAACCGTGTTTGCTCATGGCGTTATTCTTAGGGGATACTACATCAAATCGCATGATCATTTGAATCAGGACTGGAATGAATTTATTGGCTGGTGGCAGACCATGCCTGAAGAACAGGTGCTGGAACTTCTCATTTACGGAATAAGGGAAACAATGAGTTATTATTATCACTATCTGCCGCGTATGCCCCTGGTGGAGGCAACAATGAAAGATGTCAGCCTGGCAGAAGACAAACTCAAAGATCCCGAAAATCGACACCGGGCCATAAAGGCTGTGTTGGAAAGCTGGTCGGTTGAGGATACAGAGGATTCTCTGGCTTTCTATGATGACTTAGAACTTGTTAAAGACAAAATCATCCAACTGATAGAAGGTTTCTGGACATCCGGTTTCAAAGAGCTTTGGGAAGATGAACATAAACGACTTTGTGAATGGCGGCATCATAACGAAAAAACATTCTCAAAATCATACCGGACAAACGATGAAGCGCTTCTTGAAGTGACGGGCCTTTACCCTGATACAAATGAGATGGATCAGGTTAAACGGGCAAAAAAAATGACATTCATACCTGTTCTTAATTTAGGCAGGCTGCTAACTTTTGAAAATATTAATCAGCACATGTATGTCATGTTTGAACCTTCCACGCATACATCAAAAAAGGAAGTAAACGTATCAGAGCAGCATTATGCCAATATTTTCGCTGCATTTGAAGGGATGGGCGATCGAACACGATTGCAAATCCTTGGGCTTCTGGCAGAAAACAAGGCAATGTTTGCACAGCAAATTGTAAACAAACTGGAAATGAAACAAAGCACGATATCACGTCATTTGAATCAACTACACAAATCAGGACTTGTATCCGTCAGAAAAGAAGGAAACACAAAATATTTTTCAATAGATAAGGACGTGATGAGAGAAGTGATAAACGTTTTAGAGACATTGCTAAAATAAATTATTTAAGGAGGAGAAGAAATTGGCACATTTTAAAATTGAAAAACTCAATACAATCGTGATTCCGGTAAAGAACATGGAAAGATCCATTGATTTCTACAAAAACGTTTTGGGTTTGGCTGAAGATTTTGTGGAAGATGGCATGGCTTATTTTTCTGTTGGGAGTGGTGAGGGCAAGATTACCATCATGTTGCACATCATTGATGAACCTGAACCAGTGGAAAAAGGTGTGACGATCGAACTATTGACTGATGATGTCACAACGGCTGTTGAGTCCGTCAAAAGCGCCGGACGCAAAATCGTTCAGGAACCTGTTGACCGGGAGTGGGGCGTGAAAGAAGCTGTCATAGCTGATCCGGATGGCTACTGGATCTGGATTGTCCAGCCTTTATCACAATAGTGATTTTATAATCGAGGTGAGATTGTCATTGGATATTTCGATCATTAAACCGCAGACAGAACATACTGAAACGATTGCCGCCATTTGTGCGGCGGGCTGGAGACAAACGGTAGAAGGCATACTCAGCAAAGAATATCAGGCGAAAAATATTGATTTTTGGTATAATCTTGAACGTGTTCGCCATGACATTCAAAAAGGTGCTTATACACACGCTGCCTTGATTGATTCAAAGTTTGCCGGTGTGATTGGCGGCGGCATGACTGGATCAAATACTGCTGAGATTTTTATGTTTTATGTGGATGAAACATATCGATATAAGGGAGTCGGCACGCGTCTGCTTGAAGCACTGACACAGGATCATATGAATAATGGTGCTGTGGCGCAATGGGTATCCGTCCAGGAAGGTAATCAGCGTGGTATCCCTTTTTACGAATCACGAGGGTTTGTGTATCAAGAGAGAAGTGTAAGCCCCACCGATACAAGCGAAGAGCAGGTATCGTTACGTTATAAAAGGTCATTACCTGAGACTTGAGAAACCCCATGGAAATAGCTTAGTTCACTGCAACTGAGCTATTTTTTGTATGTTACAGGTAAAAGCTGGTGCTGCCTGAAATTTCTGCTTCTGCGTTAGCTTGCTTATTCCGGCTATTGTTAAGTAAAAATAAAGTCCTTTACTTTTGACAGCATATAGCAGGCTCATCTGCAGCATGTGCAGGCTGAAAGCAAGATGACTGGCAGCTGCCAGCGGACTTCCGGTAGCAAAGTAAAAACTAATCAACGCAAGAAAGAAGAACAACGGCTTTTTGTGCGCACCATCGCTCTGTTTGAAACGCTCGAATAGATACACATACAAGATACCCACGATCAAACAGCCCGCTAAGAACGGGATATTCCACACAAGAAACTGTTCCAAAAATAACGTATCCATCAAAAGTTTCCTCCTGTCACATCATAAACGGAAATGATTTCCTTATTGCCTCCCCCATGTATATGACAAACCTTCACAAATTATTCACAATACTTCCACATAAACGGCATTGAATAACTGTCCATTCCCGGTTATGATGATGTTAAGATTTGTTTGAGTTTGTTACAAACAAACATACATAGACAGGAGGAATGAGCAATTGCTTCCAATTGAGCGGCAGAATAAAATAAAGGAATTGTTAAATAAACACCACAATATGAAAATTTCTGATTTGAGCGAAGAGCTCAACGTTTCCGAAATGACGATTCACCGGGATTTGAAGCCGCTGATTGACGGTGGTACCGTCCTCAAGACGTTCGGCGGGGTATCGATTGCCCAGGAGGCGTACGACTATAAAGCTGCCACGAAAGACTGTGTTTTTTGCAGCCGCACCATAAATGATCGTCTTGCATATCGTCTGATTTTGCCAAATAACCGGACGGAAACAGCATGCTGTGCACATTGTGGGCTTCTCCGCCATCGCCAGCTCGGTGATGACGTGATTCAAGCCATTTGCCCGGACTTTTTTCGTCAGACAACACTCAGTTCGCAGCTGGCCTTTTATGTGATGGATGCGTCCGTTGAAATCGGATGCTGTCACCCGCAAGTGCTGACATTCGAACGAGGCGAGGATGCGGCTAAATTCGTCAAAGGCTTCGGGGGAACCGTTTACCGCTTTGCAGAAGCTATGGAAACCATTTTCCAAAAAATGAACGGCCACAACGGTTGTTCCGGTAGCCATCACTGATATGGCAACTATTGTGGTCGGATCTTCGGATACAGGCGTCACTGGAACACCAATTCCAGAAGGGAAAGTCATTAAATCATATAATGGCACTCAATCAGAAGAAATGCAAAAAATTATTGACGATTGAAAGTAGTCTTGGACTAAAAATGAAAATATGGAGGAATTGAAAATGAAAAGAATAATCTGGACAATTTTAGCCGTGTTCGTCATGACACTGCTGGCCGCATGTGGTAATAGCGGCAGCAGCAATGATACGGAACAGGAATCCGGCAATGAGGAAGAGGAAATTAAAGCACTTGAAGTGGACTTTGAAGTACCGGAAACCGCCGAAGTTGGTGAAACGGTACAGTTGAAGGCAAGCGTGACGTATGGAGACGAAAAAGTGAAAGATGCGGAAGAAATGGAATTTGAGTACTGGGAAAAAGGCAATGAAGATGACAGTACCATGGTTCAATCAACAAATAATGAGGATGGAACATATACCGCTGAAGTCACCTTTGACCATGACGGCGTTTACGAAATGTATGCCCACACAACCGCACGCGGCATGCACACCATGCCTGAAAAATCAATCACGGTTGGTGACGGCGCAAGCGGGGAAGAAGAAAATAGCAGCGGCAGCGAGGGCCACAACCATGGCAATCACCATGCAGAAGGATTCGGTATGCACTTCGACAAGCCCGATTCTATCAAGGCGGAAGAAAAAACTGATCTAACAGTTCATTTGCAGTTGGACGACAATCCGTTTGAAGATGCCGACGTCCGCTATGAAATTTGGAAAGATGGCTCGGAAAACCATGAATACGTGGATGCCGAAGAAACGAAAGCCGGGGAATACTATGCAGGTCACACATTTGCTGAAGCAGGTTCGTATAAAATGATCATTCACGTCGAAAATGATGAAGGTCTGCATGAGCATAAAGAAGTTCAGCTTGAAGTAACTGAATGATCATTGGCAATCCCGTGGAAAAAGGGACTGTAGCATGTACAGCCTCTTTTTTATATTCTTCATCCTTTGCAACAGTGTTAATGGAGATGAATCGTA
This sequence comes from Lentibacillus sp., assembly GCF_035301925.1. Classification (GTDB taxonomy): domain Bacteria; phylum Bacillota; class Bacilli; order Bacillales; family Amphibacillaceae; genus Lentibacillus. The sequence continues at coordinate 13,904 of NZ_DATGTI010000150.1, forward strand.
AAAGAAATTCACTTCAAGCGAACTTTATTTACATAGTAAAGCTATTATAACGCGTTCCACGCATAGCTGTCCCAATTTTATAATACATCCCATTCACGCAGTAACGATTCCAGCTGCTGATAAGAATCATGTTTTGAACCGTTATTATCAATGACCGCATCAGCCAGTTCTGCCTTTTCTTTCATCGGCATCTGAGCGTTAATCCGCTGGTATGCTTCTTTTTCCGAATAGCCGTCACGCTCCATCAGCCGCTCCAGTTGCACGTGTTCATCGACATAGACGACGATCGTTTTATCCACAAAATGTGTCAGTTTGCTTTCAAATAACAACGGGATATCCAGCACAACACATTTTTCACCTGATGCTGCATAGGCATCTCTGCGTTCAAGCATTTTTTCCCTGACAGCGGGGTGAACAATGCCGTTCAGTGTTTTGCGTTTGTCTCCATCTTCAAAAACGATGGCACCTAATTTTTTCCGGTCGATTGTCTTATCTTCCCTTAAAATCGTCTCACCGAATGTATCGATAATCTGTCCATAAGCTTTTTCGCCGGGTATAACAACTTCACGTGATATTTTATCTGCATCAATCACAGGGATATTGAAATCATCAAACATTAACGAAACGGTGCTTTTGCCGCTTGCGATACTGCCGGTCAGTCCTAAAACGCGCGTCATTGGCTATCCTCATTTCATTATTTCATTTTTTGACATGATACGCAGACATGTGTCCCACGCCCGCCGATTTTAATTTTAGTGATTGGCTTTCCGCATTCTTTACATGGTTCGTTCTCCTGTCCGTAAACGAACAGCTCCTGCTGAAACATGCCCATGTCACCCTGTGAATTAACATACGAACGGATGGTGGTGCCTCCCTGGGCCACCGCCTCCTTTAGTGTGGCAATAGCTGCTTCCCAGATGGCTTTCACTTCACTTTTCTTTAGTTTGTTTGCTTTCCTCAATGGATGGATTTTTGCTTTAAATAACGTTTCATCAACATAAATATTCCCCAGCCCGGCGACAACTGTCTGGTCAAGCAGCACCGATTTGATCACCCGGTCGGTTTTCTTCAGCTTTTGGTAAAAATAATCAACTGTGAACGTCTCGTCAAATGGGTCCGGGCCTAATTGATTTAGCGGTTTATGATTCAATTCATCACCTTTGTTAAACACGTGCATTGTACCGAATTTTCGTACATCATTATAATGGAGTTCCTCCCCGTCGCTAAACTTAAAAATAACGTGTGTATGCTTTTTAACCGGCTCTCCTGATGGATGGACACTGTACTTGCCTTCCATCCGCAAATGAGAAACTATTACAGTGTCATCCAATTCAAATAACAGGAATTTGCCGTTTCGGTGAATATCCAGTATTGTCTGATTCGTTAAAAGCTGCTTAAACTGTTCAATATCGTCCGGCCGTTTGATGATCTTTGGCCAAAATACAGAAACATCCGTTATGGTTTTATCGATTACAAATCGTTTGAGTGTGTTTTTTATCGTTTCCACTTCCGGCAATTCCGGCATATGATCTTCCCCTTATTTTGCGTCAAACCAGCTGTCACCGTATTCATAATCAACTTTCAATGGGACATTTAACTCTACGGTGTTTTCCATGACAGCCGGCACGATTTCTTTTAATTGTTCAATCTCTTCTTTTGGTGCTTCGAGAATCAGCTCGTCATGCACCTGTAAGAGCATGCGCGATCTAAGGTTTTCATCCTTTAATTTTTCATGCAGATCAATCATTGCCTTTTTGATAATATCGGCAGCACTGCCCTGAATCGGCGTATTCATCGCGGTCCGTTCGGCAAAAGAACGCCGGTTGAAATTCCTGCTTGTAATCTCCGGCAAATAACGTCTGCGTTTCATGATCGTCGTTACATAGCCCTGATGCTTGGCTTCCTGAACGATATTATCCATATAGGCTTTCACATCAGGATAGCTTTCAAAGTAGCGGTCAATGAACTGTCCGGCTTCCTTCCGTGTGATGCCAAGACTCTGTGAAAGTCCATAATCACTGATGCCATAAACAATCCCGAAGTTGACCGCTTTTGCCTGGCGGCGCATGTTAGGTGTAACATCTTCCCGGTCAACATGGAACACATCCATCGCTGTCTGCGTATGAATGTCCAAATCGTTCGTGAATGCTTCAACCAATTTTTCGTCATTTGCGATATGGGCCAAAACACGCAGTTCAATTTGGGAATAGTCAGCCGCAAACATCATCCAATCCTGTTTGGATGGAACGAAAAACTGGCGAATTTTGCGCCCTTCTTCAAGCCGGATCGGGATATTCTGCAAATTCGGATCAACCGAACTCAAACGGCCGGTCTGTGTCAAGGCCTGATTAAAGCGTGTATGGATTTTATGGGTATTCTTGTCCACGACTTTCAAGAGACCTGCAATATAGGTTGACTGCAGTTTGCCAAGCTGTCTGTACAGTAGCAGTTTCGGGATAATCTCATGTTCATTTTGCAGCTGTTCCAACACATCCGCTGCTGTGGAGTAGCCGGTCTTTGTTTTTTTAATAACCGGCAGACCCAGCTTTTCAAATAAAATCGGGCCAAGCTGTTTTGGTGAGTTTAAATTGAATTCCTCGCCGGCCAGTTCGTATATTTCCTGTTCAAGATCGCTCAGGCGCTGCTTTAGATTGTCACCCATTTCCTTGATTCGATCCGTGTCAACCAGCACACCTGTATGTTCCATTTCACCTAAAATGAGTGCGAGCGGCATTTCCAGTTCTTTGAGCAGTTCATATTGTTCATTCGTTTTCAGCTGTTCTTTCATGCGGTCTTTTATCTTAAAAAGGACATTTGCTTTTCGGACCACATGTTCACTGAGGACGTCCTGTCCAGGTACCTTCATTTTGGCCCCTTTACCGTAGACTTCTTCATCAAATAACACATCGGCTTCACCCATCCGGTTTGCTATGGCAGGAATGTCATGATTATTTTCCGCCGGATTAAGTAGATAAGAAGTCAGCAGCATATCAAACGTAATCCCTTTTATATGAATGCCCTGATTAAACAAGGCCACAAGAGTCTTCTTGGCATCAAAAACCACTTTTGATTTACTGCTGTCTTCCGCCCATTTTTTAAAAGCTTCTGAGTCAATGGCTATTTTTGTCGGAAGAAAGTAAGCATTGGACTTATTCACCACACCGATGCCTTCAATCTTGCCATAGTGATAATTTTCCTCAAGCATTTCGAGCACCAGTGCCGTTTCATCTCCGAGCATTTCTTCAGTGATCTCTTCGACGATTGTATAGTCAAGCTCACTGAGTTCAGTACTTTCCTCACCATCTCCAGCCCTGCCATCAATCCGGCTTAAGAGCGACTGAAATCCCAAATCTTTAAAAATCGCACTGACTTCCGAATGGGGATAGCCTTGATATGTCGTATCTGTCAGTGACACATCAATCGGAGAATCGCGATCGATAATTACAAGATTCTTGCTCATGAAGGCATCATCTTTATGATTTTCCAGCTTTTCTTTTAGTTTTTTGCCGCTGACATCATCAAGATGTTCGTACACATTATCAACCGTTTCAAATTGTTTCAGCAGTTTAGTTGCTGTTTTTTCACCAACTCCCGGAACACCTGGAATGTTATCTGAACTGTCACCCATCAATGCCTTTAAATCAATAATCTGCTCTGGGGCTATAGACATCTTCTCCTTCATGAATTCCGGCGTGTACGCTTCAATATCACTGATCCCCTTTTTGGTCAAGTTCACCGTTACCTTGTCCGATACAAGCTGCAGCAAGTCCTTGTCGCCGGAAATGACCGTCACATCCCAATTTTTTTCCTGAGCTTGCTTTGAAAGCGTGCCGATGATGTCATCCGCTTCATATAAATCAAGCTGATAATAAGAGATATGGAATGCGTCAAGCACTTCTTTCAAAAGCGGAATTTGCTCGGACAATTCGGGCGGTGTCTTTTGCCGTCCGCCTTTATATTCTTTATAGGTTTCATGACGGAAAGTCGTTTTTCCGGCATCAAAAGCTACGAGCATGTGTGTTGGTTTTTCGTCCTCAAGTATTTTCAGAAGCATACTCGTAAAACCATACACAGCATTCGTATAAACACCTTTATCATTATTCAATAGTGGCAATGCAAAAAAAGCACGGTATATCACACTGTTTCCGTCAATCAATACAAGCTTATCACTCATCAACGTGTTCCTCCGATCATGCCGTTATCCCGCATCTAATGGTCAGTAACCCGCCAAAATACGGCGGCTAACTGACCTTAAATGCCCGATTCTGTTCAACTAACATTCAGTGTGGAAAACGCGCCCCACTGAATGAAGTTTCACTTTATCATGTTTAACCCTATTCTATCACAGTATATCAAAAAGCACCCTCGATTAAGAGGATGCCGCTTCATTTTTTGGTAAATAGACATGAAAAACTGACCCTTGATCCGGTTCACTTTCGACCAATATTTTACCATCATGCACTTCGACAATATGTTTAACAATGGCGAGACCCAGTCCCGTTCCGCCGGTATTCCTGCTTCGCGCTTTATCCACCCGATAAAAACGCTCGAATATTCTTGGAACAGCTTTACGCGGGATGCCAATGCCGTTATCAGAAACGTGAATATGAATCGATTCGCCTTCATCTGCTGCTGTCAAATCCACTGTCCCATTTTCTGATGTATAACTGATGGCATTGGTTAATAAATTGATGATAACCTGTTTAATTCCTTCACCATCAGCTTGCAGTGTTATATTATCCTTGGCATCAGTCGTCAACGTGATCCCCTTTTGTTTAGCCTGCTGCTCAATAACCGGTAAAATTTCATCAATCAGCTGATTTATATCGACGGTTGTTCTGGTTATTTTGAATTCATCTTTTTCAAGCTTGGATAACGTCAGTAAATCTTCAATCAGTCCCTGGAGACGGGTGCTCTCATCATAAATGATCGTCAGAAAACGGTCCAATGAATCTTTATCATCTTTTGCTCCACTTAGCAGCGTCTCAGCAAAACCGGTAATCGATGTAATGGGTGTTTTCAGCTCATGTGAAACATTTGCCACAAAATCCTTCCGCATTAATTCGAGCTTTTTCAAATGCGTGATATCGTACAGCAAAAGAACTGCACCTTTCAGCATACCGCGCTCATTAAAAATGGGCGCACCGACAATTTCAATGTATTTGGGATCGACATCCGCCGTATGTGTGAAGGTGTGTTTGATATTTGTCTCATACAGAAACGTTTGCTGGACAGTCTCATGAATGGTTTCTTCTGCCAAAACATCGTAATATAAATAGCCTTGGTAATTGTGAGATTTTCCTCCAAACATCGATATAAATTTACGATTAATTAAATGGATATATCCTTTTTCATCAATCAGCACCAAACCGCTTTCTGTATTATCAATGACCGTTGAAAGCTGCTCCTCATGCACCTGCTCCTGTATTTGAAATTCACTCAAATTTCGTGCCAGAACATTTAGCTTGTTATTCAGTTCACCAATACTGCCTTGCTCTGAATGATGAATTCTTGTACGGTAATTGCCTTTCACAAGTTCATCAACTGTCTGCGTTGTCTTTTTAATCGGTTTCATATATTTATCATACACATGCAGCATCATCACAAGCATCATCACATATTCTACCACCAAAATGGCTATGAGAATGATGTATTCCGATGTCAATTGGCTTAAGGCGAGTCCCGTCAAGACTACCAGAATGAACAGACCTGCATGGTAGGCTAATAACGGTTTCTTGAATAAAGGCAGCATTATTTCGGATCCTCCATTTTATAACCAAGCCCACGTACCGTTTTAATATAAACGGGTTTTTTCGTGTTTGGCTCAATCTTTTCACGCAAATGACTGACATGGACATCCACGATACGTGTATCCCCGACAAAATCGTAATTCCACACGGCACTCAGAAGCTGGTCCCGTGACAAAACTTTTCCTTTATGGGTAGAAAAATAATATAATAGCTCAAACTCTTTTCTCGTGAATGTCAGCGGTTCACCTTTTAACTCAGCTTCATAGCGATCAGGATAGATGGTAAGATCACCAATTTTGTTTGAACTGGCTGTATTCGACTCTTGTGTCTTTTCCGAACGCCTTAAAATCGCTTTAATACGAGCAATGACTTCTTTTGGACTGAATGGTTTCGTCAAATAGTCATCTGCCCCAAGTTCCAGTCCCAATATCTTATCAAATTCCTCATCTTTTGCTGTTAGCATCAGGATGGGCGTGTCATTTTTGTTAGTCCGGAGATGTTTGCAGACTTCGAGGCCGTCCATTTCGGGCAGCATGAGATCAAGGATTATCAGGTCAAAATCAGCTGATTCAGCCTTTTCAATAGCTTCCTTTCCATCATACGCGACATCCGTTTCAAAACCAGCCTGTTCTACGTTAAATTTAAGCAGTGTTACAATTGATGCTTCATCATCAACAATTAAAATGCGTTTCCCCATCTGCAGCCCTCATTTCTATGACAATACATTCTACCTTTATCTTACAATGAATGAGGATTAAAGTGAACAGTTAAAGATGTAAAGATAAATTTACAAAAGCACGGATGAAACTTATATCTTTTACCGATTGATTTGATGGATAAACGTTCTGATTGGTTGATATACACGGTGTTTGGTTAATATATTTTTTATTTGGTTGATTTACCGGTGATTTGGTTGATATATTTCTTATCCGGTTGATATCACGGATATTTGGTTGATATATTTTTTATTCGGTTGATATCAGGGATATTTGGGTTGATATGGCAATATAGCAAACTGCCAACAACTGCTAAAAGAAATTCTCATGATTGTCCTGCAAGCGATTCAGGTTCATACACCGGACAGGCATTTAGTTTCCCTCGTAATACGTCATCACAATATCCGGGGAAAACGTCATTCAGCGGGACGTACTCTCACTGCTGAAAAGGATGCGGGATAAAAAAACTCCCCTTTATCATTTCAAGCATAAAAGGGAGTTTTTTCAAATGATTATCTTAATACATCAAGAACATCCTTCACAGAATCAGCTGATTTGTCAAGTTGTGTTTTTTCATCGTCAGTCAAATCAAGCTCGATAATCTCTTCCAAACCATTACCGCCGATAATGGTCGGTACACCAAGGTAAATATCTTTGTACCCATACTCACCTTCGAGGTAGGCAATCGAAGGAAGGACGCGTCGCTGATCTTTGAGAATCGCTTCGGCCATGACCGTCAAGGAAGCTGCTGGTGCATAATAGGCACTGCCATTGCCAAGCAGTCCGACGATTTCCCCGCCGCCTTTTCGGGTACGCTCAATTATTTCATCAAGGCGGTCTTTGGAAATTAGCTTTTCGATCGGTATACCGCCAGCATATGAATAACGGATCAATGGCACCATATCATCACCATGTCCGCCAAGTACAAATCCGGTTATATCTTTGACGGACAAATTCAGCTCCTCTGCCACAAACGTACGAAAACGTGCTGTATCAAGCACACCGGATTGACCGATAACCCGCTCTTTAGGAAACCCGGATTCCTTGTATACCGCATATGTCATAGCATCAACCGGATTGGTCAAAACGATGATAGTTGTCTCTGGTGAATAGGTAACGACATCCTTGGTGACGGTTCTCATGATTTTAGCGTTTGTACTGACAAGGTCATCACGACTCATCCCTGGCTTGCGGGCAATGCCGGCTGTTATGATGACGAGATCGGAATCTTTCGTGTCTTCATAATTGGCAGTCCCGATGATATTGGCATCAAAACCCTGGACAGGGCTTGCTTCTTTCATGTCCAATGCTTTCCCTTTTGTCGGGTCTTCTTTATCCGGAATATCAACGAGCACAACGTCACCAAGTTCTTTTTGTGCCATCATCAAAGCTGCCGTCGTACCGGTAAATCCGGATCCAATTACGGAAATTTTCTTGCGTTTGTTGGCCATGTCGATTCACCTTCCTTGGATCAGTCCATATTTTTGATCAGTTCATCGCCGAATTCGCTTGTTTTTACTTCGGTAGCACCATCCATCATACGGGCGAAGTCATATGTGACCACTTTGGAGGCAATCGTTTTATCCATCGCTTTTGTAATCAGATTGGCTGCTTCTCTCCATTCCAGATGTTCAAGCATCAGTACAGCGGAAAGGATGACAGAGGATGGGTTCACTTTATCCATGCCAGCATATTTAGGAGCTGTACCATGAGTTGCTTCAAAAATCGCATGGCCGGTATCATAGTTGATATTTGCTCCCGGAGCAATACCAATTCCGCCGACTTGTGCAGCCAGTGCGTCGGAAATATAGTCGCCATTCAGGTTCATGGTGGCAACAACATCAAATTCTTTCGGACGCGTCAGAATCTGTTGCAGGAAGATGTCAGCAATTGCATCTTTGACAAGCAGCTTGCCTGCAGCAACTGCTTCGTCCTGCGCTTTGTTGGCCACATCTTTTCCTTCTTTTTCAACGATACGATCATACTCGGCCCATGTGAATACCTTGTCGCCATATTCCTCCTCAGCAACTTCATAACCCCATGCTTTAAATGATCCTTCTGTAAATTTCATGATGTTACCTTTATGTACTAAAGTAACACTTTTGCGTCCTTCATTAAGTGCGTACTCAATGGCAGCCCGCACCAGACGCTTGGTGCCTTCCTCCGATACCGGTTTCACACCGATTCCGGATGTCTCAGGGAAACGGATATTATTGACACCCATTTCGCTTTGCAGGAAGTCAATAACTTTTTTCACGTCGTCAGAGCCTTTTTGCCATTCGATTCCAGCGTAAATATCCTCTGTATTTTCACGGAAAATGGCCATATCCACATCTTCCGGGTTCTTGACCGGTGATGGGACACCAGTGAAATAACGGACAGGGCGAAGACAAGTAAATAAATCCAGCTCCTGACGCAATGCAACGTTCAGTGAACGGATACCGCCGCCGATTGGTGTTGTAAGTGGACCTTTAATCGCGATTTTATATTCATCAATCGTTTTAAGCGTGTCATCCGGCAGCCATTCTCCGGTTTTGTCGTAAGCTTTTTGACCGGCATAAACTTCCTTCCAGTCGATTGCTTTTTCACCATTATATGCTTTATCTACGGCAGCTTCGATAACACGTCGTGCAGCAGCCCAAATATCAGGGCCTGTCCCGTCACCTTCAATAAATGGAATGACCGGGCGATTCGGTACATTCATCTTGCCATTTTCAACAGTGATCTTTTCACCTTGTGCCATAAAAAAATACCTCCTGTTATCCTTATCATCATTAGTGTATCATATAGTGAAAATTCATTCAGTGGAGCGCTTTTCTCCACTGAATTTGCCATTTCTTCTAGCGGTCCTCGATAGGCACGTATTTCTGTGTTTTTGGTCCGACATATTCAGCGCGCGGACGAATCAGACGATTGTTATCATATTGTTCGAGTATATGCGCCAGCCATCCGGAGACACGGCTTGTTGCAAAGATTGGTGTAAACAAGTCGTGGTCAATGCCCAGACTGTGGTATACAGATGCTGAATAGAAGTCCACGTTGGCAGGCAGTCCTTTTTCCTCTTTGATGAATTCTTCAATTTTAACGGACATATTGTACCATTTTGGCTGCCCGGTGGTTTTCGTTAATTCTTTCGACATTTGCTTCAGGTACTTAGCACGCGGATCACCGTTTTTATAGACACGATGTCCCATGCCCATTATTTTTTCTTTGTTGGCAATTTTATCTTTAATGTAGGAAATCGCATTTTCCTCTTCGCCGATTTCTGTCAGCATCGCCATGACGCGTTCGTTAGCACCACCATGAAGCGGTCCTTTTAACGCACCGATTGCGGCTGTTATACCGGAATAAATATCGGACAGTGTCGCGACACAAACCCGGGCTGTAAATGTTGAGGCATTCAGTTCATGATCAGCATGCAGAATGAGTGCCTTATTGATGGCTTCTTCTTCAACATCATTTGGTTCCTCACCATTCAGCATGTACAGGAAGTTAGCCGCATAACTCAAATCTCTTTTCGGCTTAACCGGGTCCTCACCTTTGCGTATACGGGCGAAAGCTGTCACAATGGTAGCTATTTTTGCCTGGAGACGAATCGCCTTTCGCTTATTAGCGGCTTGATCCATCACGTCGGCTTCTTCATCATGCAGCCCCAAAATCGATACAGCTGAGCGCAAGGCCGCCATTGGATGGACACTTGACAAATCATATGAACGCAAATGATCAATAATTGCTTGCGGAATTTCCATCTCAGCTGCCAGGTCAGATTTAAATTCATCAAGCTCTGCTTTTGTCGGCAATTTTAAATGCCATAACAGATAGACAACTTCTTCAAAACTGGAATTCTCCGCCAGGTCATCGATTGTATAGCCTACGTAAGTCAGCTGGTCATCAATGATCGAACTGATGGATGATTCAGTTGCGACAACCCCTTCTAACCCTTTTGCCATAACAAACCCTCTCCTTTTTCTATTAATTGTTGTTCATTAACTTAGGTTAAAGCAAAACTTTCATTCTGCGGAACGATTTTTTTTCCGCTGAAAAGGGGAACAAAGGCTAAAAGCGCAACATCGTGTTGCAACGCCTTTGTGACCTGCATCGTGCAGGCCCGAGCCGAATCGGAGATTTACGGGCAGTCAGCCGCTGTATTTCGGCGGGTTACTGACCGTTTCATGCGGGATAAAGTAATTTGACAATATTTTTATAAACACATTGTCATCCCCATAGCCAATTATAAAGTATTATTTGACTTATGTGAATTGAAAACGATTAAATTCAGCAATATTTTTTTGCATCAACAACAACACTTATAAGGTTAATTCTTTCCTCATACCCGAAAATTCTGTCCCAAGTCTATTTTTTTGTTTGTCGTCATATGTACATAGTACAGGCTTGATTCTGTCGTATATGGGGGGCGTTCTGAGTGTACAACCATAGGATCTACCAGCTCTTGCGGTTTTGCTTAGTTATATTATCCGTTATTGTTATGTTTTTAGTCATCCAATTTATTTTCCCATATATTTACCCGTTTTTGCTGGCAATCATGCTTTCATTGTTTCTCAACCCGGTGGTTACATTCCTGGAGAACGCCATAAAAATGCCCCGCGGTTTCGCTGTATTTACCGTACTTCTATTGACAGTAACAGCCTTATTGGGGTGTATGATCCTGCTGATTTCAGAACTGATGCAAGGCACCACTTACATGGCAAAACATGTTCCTGATTATTTCCGCACATTCGTATCGGTTTTGGAAAAAATGATAAATGAACAGCTGCTGCCATTGTACCATAAGCTTGCGTCTTACGTGCATACACTAAGCCCAGACCAGCAGGCAAACATTAATGAAAGTATTCATGATGCCATTAATCAGTTTGCTTCATTCAGTACCGGTATCCTGCAAAATCTTTTACTGCAAATACCAGCTGCTTTATCGTTACTGCCCGGGTCCATCACAATTTTTCTTTTTATTATCATGGCAGCCTTTTTCATAACAAAAGATTGGCATCGGCTTATCAATCATACTAAAAAAATGATCCCCCAAAATGTGCTTCATTCAATCGGCAACGTTTGGAAACATATGCAAAAAGCATTATCCGGTTTATTGAAGGCACAATTACGCCTTATCTCGATAACCGCATTGACAATATTTGCGGGGCTTTTGCTAATGCGGGTTGAGTATGCATTAACGATTGCACTGATTGCGGCACTGGCAGATATCCTTCCTTTCATCGGAACAGGTATCATTTTTGTACCGTGGATTATTTATACATTTTTAACAGCCGACTATGCGTTGACCATTGCGTTATCCGTTCTTTATATGATTGTCGTTATTCAGCGGCAGCTGCTCGAACCAAAGATTGTATCGGACAATGCGGGACTGAATCCGCTCGCAGTTCTGATTGCCCTCTTTATTGGCATTCAGATATGGGGAGCATTTGGGCTTTTCCTTGCGCCATTGGTTGTGATTATCGGTCATGCATTTTTTCGGGCAGGTGTCTTTCATCAGGTCGGGCGGTTCATAAAAGGTTCCTGATTTACCATCTGCGGTAAATGATTGTACCCTTTTCCGCCCATTTGCGAAAAAGCCTTTCCAGCATTCTTTTAAAGGGATCACGCGTGAATGGCAGCACTAAAACAAACCCAATAATGTCGGTAATGAATCCGGGGGCAAACAGGAAAACGCCGCCAATAAAAATGCAAATACCATCGATAATGGCATCACCTGGCGGCTGTCCATAATTTATCGCCGTCTGTCCCCTCCTCCAGGCTTCAAACCCTTCTTTTCGTGCAAGAGATACACCCACAATACCGGTAAAAATGATTAGCCCAATAACCCACCACGGGCCAATAATGCCTCCAGCCCAAATAAACACACCAATTTCAGCTGCAGGTACGATTATGAAAGCAAGCAGCAACCAACGCATTTTATGCCCCCTTTTTAAATCTGAAACTTTGAAAAATCACTACAGGACGCGTGCGTGTCCCTCATAAATGTCACCTTTTGCACCGTCAATCGTAATGTATGCCCCATCCGCCATTATGTCAAATACATCTTTGACACCGACGATAACCGGTATGCCAAGACTCAGCCCCACAACGGCGGCATGAGAGGTCAGGCCGCCTTCTTCTGTTACAATACCGGCTGCTTTTTCCACTGCTTTCATCATATCACGATCTGTGCCATAAGTGACGAGAATATCATTTTCGGAGATTTTCTCGATTGCTTCCGAAGCGCTTTTGGCAACGACAGCTCTGCCATACGCACTGCCACGGCCAACACCCTGGCCTTTCGCCATGACATCACCAATCACATGAACCTTCATTAAATTGGTCGTGCCGCTTTCGCCAATTGGCACACCAGCCGTTATAATCACTCTGCTGCCGCGTTCGAACAGGTTGGTACTTAAACCTTGATCAATCGCAATATCCAGCATTTCATCCGTTGAGCCTGCTTTGCTGCCCATAACAGCATGTACACCCCATACGAGTGACAGTTGACGGTTCACACTTTCATGAAATGTTACGGCAATAATAGGAGCTTCCGGACGATACTTTGAAATCATTCTTGCGGTATGTCCGCTCTCCGTTGGTGTGATAATCGCACTGACCGATAAGTTCATCGCCGTGTGTGTAACCGATTGGCTGATGGCATCTGTTATGGTCATATCAACAGACTTCGACCGGTTATCCAGAATCATCTCATGATCCAGTGCCGTTTCAGCCTTTAATGCAATGCTGCTCATCGTTTGCACCGACTCAACCGGATATTCCCCTGCAGCTGTTTCACCTGAAAGCATAATGGCATCCGTTCCGTCAAAAATTGCATTCGCCACATCTGATGCCTCGGCTCTGGTCGGCCGCGGATTACGCTGCATGGAATCAAGCATTTGGGTAGCCGTGATAACGGGTTTTCCGACTGTATTACACTTAGTAATCAGCTTTTTTTGCATAAGCGGTACATCTTCAGCCGGCGTTTCCACACCAAGATCACCACGGGCAACCATCAGCCCATTACTCACTTCCAGGATGGCATCAATATTATCAATCCCTTCCTGATTTTCGATTTTCGGAATGATTTTAATGTGTGTTGCATCATTTTCTTCAAGCAATTCCTGTATTTCCAATATATCGGATGGACGCCGCACGAACGATGCCGCGATAAAATCAACACCCTGTTCAATGCCAAACTTGATATCCTGTGCATCCTTTTCTGTGATACCGGGTAAATTCACACTGACATTCGGAACATTAACACCTTTTTTGTTCTCAATAATGCCGGAATTCAGTGCCTTGGTTTTTAATTCTTTATTTTCATGATCAATATCCAGTATCTCCAGCTCAATCAGGCCATCATCAAGCAGTATTTTAGAACCAGGATGAACATCATCAATCAGCCCGGCGTACGTAACGGAAAAGCGTTCAGCAGTGCCTTCCGTTTCATGCATGGTTACATGGACGATACTGTCTTTGACAATTTCAGCCTCACCATGTTTGAATGTGCCTGTTCTAATTTCAGGACCTTTTGTATCCAGAAGAATCGCAATGGTTTTGCCGGTTTTCGCCGCCGCTTCCCGGATATTTTGAATTCGGCGTCCATGTTCTTCAAGGTCACCATGGGAAAAATTCAATCGAGCAACATTCATGCCGCTTTCAATCAGCTGTATCAGTGTTTCAACTGATTCCGATGCAGGACCGATCGTACATACGATTTTTGTTTTCCGCATCTCCTGCGCCTCCTTTTCCATTATCATATCGACAGTTCTTTGGATAATTGATACATGTCCATGTCAATCACATGTTTTTGGCCCAATATTTCAGAAATATCATGGCTGACCAATTGGTTATTTTGTATGCCCGCAATCTTTCCGGCTTTACCATTCAGCAGTAAACTAACTGCCTGGGCACCAAGCCGGCTTGCCAGCACACGATCGGATGCCGTTGGAGATCCGCCACGCTGGATGTGACCCAATACGGTCACACGTGTCTTTAGATCAGCTGTTTCCTTTATTTTTTCAGCATAGTCAAATCCACTTCCGACACCTTCTGCAAGAATAATAATGCTATGTTTTTTGCCTCGTTCCTGACCGCGTTTGAGACGTTCAATAATCTCCTCCAGCTCGTCTTTCTTTTCCGGGATAAGAATACTTTCCGCACCATCGGCAAGACCAGCCCAAAGCGCGAGGTCTCCGGCATCTCTTCCCATAACTTCGATGATGAATGTCCGTTCGTGTGACGAAGCGGTATCACGTATTTTGTCAATTGCTTCAATCACGGTATTCAGTGCCGTATCAAACCCAATTGTGAAATCAGTACCGGCAATATCATTATCAATGGTGCCTGGAACACCGATACAAGGATATCCTTTTTCAGTCAGTTTTTGGGCACCGCGAAAACTACCATCGCCACCGATTACAATCAAGCCTTCAATTCCGTACTTTTTCATCTGCTTAACACCTTTGTTCTGACCTTCATCTGTTTTAAATTCCTCACATCTGGCGGAACGCAATATTGTACCACCGCGCTGAATAATATCACCGACAGAACCAATATTCATTTGTTCGATATGACCGTCAATCAGACCCTGGAATCCGTTTTTGATGCCATATATCTCGATGTTATGGTAAATCGCTTTTCGTACAACTGCGCGGATTGCCGCATTCATACCCGGGGCATCACCGCCGCTTGTCAAAACACCGATCTTCTTCATGCTTTCACCTCACATCATGTTGTCACTACTTCCAAGATAATTGGAATCAGCAAAAATATCAATTATTTCAGTCAAAAGTGCAAAAGAGGCTGACTCGAGTCAACCTCCTAACCAGGCCATTTAAAGCTGTTTATAATCACCAATTTTTTGGTATTTTTCCCATCTTTTTTCAAGCAATTCATCTGAAGGGACGTCCATCAATTCTTTTAGTGAATTGGCCAGTACAGCATCAATATTATGAGACTGGGTCTCAATATCACGATGGGCACCGCCTCTGGGTTCCGGTATAATGTCGTCAACAATATCAAGCTCTTTCAAATCATTTGCTGTTATTTTCATATTTTCTGCAGCCTGTTTTGCCAGACCGGAATCTTTCCAAAGCAATGCCGCTGCCCCTTCAGGCGAAATGACCGAATAGGTAGCGTTCTCCAGCATATGAATCCGATCACCGACACCCAGTCCGAGTGCACCGCCACTTCCGCCTTCACCAATAACGATACAGATGATTGGGACACTCAGACCGGCCATCTCCATCAGGTTTTTGGCAATTGCCTCACTCTGTCCGCGTTCCTCGGCAGCTTTCCCCGGATAGGCGCCTTTCGTATCAATGAAACATATGATTGGCCGCTTGAATTTCTCTGCCTGACGCATATGTCTTAATGCCTTTCGGTACCCTTCCGGATGCGGCATGCCAAAGTTACGGCGAACATTTTCTTTCGTATCTTTGCCCCGCTGATGGCCTATAACGGTTACAGGGTAATCCTTATACAGTGCAATGCCGGACACAATTGCTTTATCATCACCATATAATCGATCTCCATGAAATTCAATAAAGTCCGTAAATAACCGGTCGACATAATCAAGTGTCGTCGGCCGGTCTTGATGCCTTGCCATTTGAACACGCTGCCATGGCTGTAAATTCCCATATATATCGTTTTCCAAAGATTCCAGCCGTTGTTCAAGTGTCCTGATTTCGTCCGTCAAATCGATGTCACTGTCTGCTGTATACGTCTTTAGCTCGGTGATTTTTTCTCTTAAATCGGCAATCGGTTTTTCAAAATCCAGCACGTGTTTCATGAAACGTCCCCGCCTTTCTGGTGCATGGAAAGCAATTTTGAAAGGAGGGACTTCAATTCATGCCGATGAATAACCTTATCCAGCTGGCCATGCTTTAATAGGAATTCAGCTGTCTGAAAATCATCCGGGAGCTTTTCCCGGATTGTCTGCTCAATAATACGGCGGCCGGCAAAACCAATCAGTGCCCTCGGTTCAGCAAAATTATAATCTCCAACCGATGCGAAGCTTGCAGATACACCGCCAGTGGTCGGGTGGGTCATCACGGATATCATCAGACCGCCTGCTTCGGAAAAGCGTTTCACAGCAACAGATGTTTTAGCCATTTGCATCAGGCTTAAAACACCTTCCTGCATCCTTGCACCACCCGAAGCGGTAAAGATAATGAGCGGAAGTGACTGTTGATTGGCTTTCTCAATTGCACGGGCAATCTTTTCGCCAACGACCGATCCCATACTTCCCATCCGGAAACTGGAATCCATGACACTAAAAGCAGTCATTTGTCCGTCAATCGAACCTTTCCCGGTCACAACACCTTCATTTAGCCCGGTTTTATGCCGGTCCTTTTCGATTTTTTCTTCATAGTCGGGAAATTGTAACGGATTTGTTGTTGTAAGCTCCTTATCCCATTCCTCAAACGATCCAGCATCAAATAAACTGTCAATCCGTTCCCAGGCTGTCAGCGGATGATGGTAATCGCAGTTTGGACAAACATTGATATTTTTGTTGATTTCTTTTCGATAATAGATTTTATGACAATGACTGCATTTTTTCATTAACCCTTCAGGAATATCTAGCTTGCTTTGTTCGCTTGGAATGGTAGCATATTTCTTTTTCTTGCCAAAAAAATCCTTAAGCAAGGAAACTCCTCCTTTTTTAACAACAGCAGGGCAAGCATTACAATAAAATCTCAGCTGGCATTCCGTCTCTCCAGCGAAAAACCGGAATTCATTTTCTTGCCGGCAATGTATCAAATAGTTCTTCTATGTCACCATAATTATGCGATTGATAAAGCTTGATAAGCTCCAAATAAAATGATCGATTGTAAGAAAGACTGGAAATGGTATAGGAAAACTCATCCATCAGCTGCCATACCCTGGCGAGCAGCAGGTTGTCCGTTTTATAAAATAAATACTGAAAAAAAGCCACATGCTTCTCATTGTTGTTTAACGTCTTGTCTTGAATAATCCCGTCCAATTCCTTGATATCATCTTCAGTCATATGATCATATGCAATTCTGGCCGCTTCTTTTTCAATAATTTTTTTGGCAAATAACAAGTCGTTTTTTGTATTGGCGCCCTGCAGGATAAAAGATGAAAGCACTTCCACCGAGTGATACGGGCGATATTGACTCAAAAATGTGCCTTCTCCATGCCTTGTTTCAATCAGACCCAATAACTCCATTGCCCTTAGTGCTTCACGGACTGAGGATCTCCCAGCGTGCAGTTTTTCAGAAAGTTCCCGTTCAGATGGAAGTTTATCGCCTGGCTGCAAATCATGATTGTCGATATACTTGCGGAGCTCCTGTAAAACCCCTTGATAAACTTTTTGCTTTGGTGACATGGACACAGCCGCAGTCACTCCTTTAAGAAAGGTTGTTCAAAAAGTCCGGTAAAGATGGCGCATCGAATAGAGGACCTTCTGCTAAATACGCCCACGTCAATCGCCAACTGCAAAAGTCACCACAAACAAGAGAAGCCCGCGATTCGAACTGCGCCGCCTCGAAATTTCTCGATGCGATTGACGTGCTAGTGCCGGCGCCCGCACAGGACGCCTGAGAACTTAGCCGTCCGGTCCTTTTTATTCTCCTTTTTGAACACGCATTGTAAGAGGTTTTATGCCTCATCAATTTGTGTCAGCCTTCTCGTTTTTTCGGCAACCGTTTCGGGATCAACTTCGATTCTGGCCACACCTGATTCCATGGCAGCGCGGGCGACATGGGCCGCTACCAAGGGTGCAACTCTCGGGTCAAACGGACCTGGTATAACATAATCCTCTGTTAACTCATCATCGGTTATAAGTGACGCAATGGCCTCGGCGGCAGCGATCTTCATTCTTTCATTGATACGCGTTGCTCTGACATCCAATGCCCCTCTGAAAATACCAGGAAATGCAAGTACATTATTGACCTGGTTTGGATAATCGGAACGGCCAGTGCCAATAACTTTGACTCCTGCCTCTTTTGCGTCTTCCGGTAAGATTTCCGGATCAGGGTTTGCCATCGCAAAAATAATCGGGTCGTCGTTCATTTTTTGTACCATTTCTTTCGATAATAAGCCGGCGGCAGAAACACCGATGAAGACATCAGCATCTTCCAATATGTCATCCAGCGATCCTTCTTTATTGTCCTTGTTGGTCATTTTGGCGACTTCTTCCTTGGTTTCGTTCATGCCATATGACCTGCCCTCAAAAATGGCACCTTTTGAATCACACATGATCATGTCGCGCACACCAAAGTGATACAATAATTTTATAATAGCTATCCCAGCAGCACCAGCACCATTAGCTACGACCCTAATATCAGAGAACGACTTTCCGGATAGTTTCAGCGCATTGATCAGCCCCGCAGCAGTGACAATTGCTGTTCCATGCTGATCATCGTGGAAAATCGGGATATTGGTTTCCTTTTTCAGCCGTTCTTCAATAATGAAGCAGTCTGGGGCTGCGATATCTTCAAGGTTGACCCCGCCAAACGTCGGCTGCATCAATTTAACCGTCTCAACAATCTTATCGACCTCATGTGATTCGAGGCAAATCGGAAAAGAATCGACCCCTGCAAAGCTTTTGAACAGGACGGACTTACCTTCCATTACGGGCAGTGCCGCCTCGGGTCCGATATTGCCCAACCCCAGAACAGCTGACCCATTACTGACAACGGCAACCGTATTACCCTTCATTGTGTAATCATAGACGGCACCTTTGCGGTCATAAATCTCTTTACATGGCTCAGCCACACCGGGGGAATAGGCTAAGCTTAGATCCCGTTCATTACGTACGGGGACTTTTGCTTCCGTTGAAAGTTTTCCTTTCTTCACTTTATGGATATGCAACGCTTCGTCTCTTAAATTTGCCACACTGCTCACTCCTTTATAAGATAGCCCCAAAATGTCACCTACCTCTGCTGAAACAATCCACATTGTAAGCAACAGCACAGAAGTCATACAAATCCTTTGGAAGTCAAATCGTCAAGGTGGTCTGACCACTTAATGACTTCATTATAACAAATGACTTGTCTATGTAAAGGATAAAGCGAAACTTCATTCAACAGGGCGTTCTATCCCTGTTGAATGTTAGTTGAGCCGAATCGGGCATTTAAGGTCAGTTTGCCGCCGTCTTTTGGCGGGTTACTGACCATTACATGCGGGGTAAAGCGAAACTGCATTCAACAGGGCGTTCTATCCCTGTTGAATAAGGGGAACAAAGGCTAAGTTCGCGACGTCCTGTCGCAACGCCTTTGTGACCTGCTTCCTGCAGGCCCGAGCCGAATCGGGCATTTAAGGTCAGTTTGCCGCCGTACTCTGGCGGGTTACTGACCATTACATGCGGGGTAAAGCGAAACTGCATTCAGGGAGTGCTTTTCTCCACTGAATGTACTTCACTGTTTGATCGTATCCAGCACGACATTGTCTTCACCAAAATGATCTCTTAGTAACTTAAGGCAAGTATCGTTCGGATGAACCAAGTATTCATTTGACAGCTGGTACGTTTTCTTTGCTTCCTGGTCATACACGATGATTGGTGTCCTGCCGCGATTTTGGTTTGCGATGTTTTGAATGATTGCCAATACATTTTTGCTATTATCATCCGTTATTTTAATGAATAAACGTTGATGTTCATTTATCACCCATTCCTGCTCGTTGAACACTTCCATATCAGACATGATCCACTGTAGCTGGTTATTCCGGCTTTCAACTTTCCCAGTGAATGTCACGAGCATCTCCTCTGACAGCCAGCGATGAACGTCCCTGTACAAATCAGGAAAGACGACCGCCTCCATGTCACCTGTTTCATCATTGACCGTCAGGAATGCCATTGGATCGCCGCGTTTGGTACGGATTGTTTTAATCGCTTGTACGATTCCGGCGCCTTTCAGGTTCCGTTTTCCGACCAGTTTTTGTGCATCCAGCATCGTTATATAGCCATTTGCCCTTAACACGCCACGGTATTTATGAAATGGATGGCTGGATACATAAATTCCGAGCAGCTCTTTCTCATCGGCCAGTTTCTTCATCAGACTGAAATCTTCCATCTCAACATAGCTTTCTTCCAGATTAAGCTTATCCTGAAACAAACTGGATTGTCCGCCGAATTCTTTAAACAGCTCCCCTTGTTCCATGGCTTGATCTATCGATGCTAAAAGACTGGCCCGATTATCATGAAGTTCATCGAAAGCACCGGCCATGATCAGCGTCTCCAATGTTCTGCGGTTTATCACGGTCAGCGGTACACGCAGGCAAAAATCAAACAAACTGCTGAACGCGCCTTCTTTTCGTACTCGGATGATTTCTTTAATCACCTGTCGGCCAATCCCCTTAATGGACCGAAAGCCCATCCGGATTTGCTGACCCTCCACTGTGTATTTGCCGAAACTTTTATTGATCGAAGGCGGCGCTAATGTGAGACCCAGCGCCTTCAATTCTTTTATATACAAATCAGCTTTATCCTGCTGATTCACTGCAGAACTCAATAATTCCGCAAAAAAGCTGGCAGGATAATGGGCCTTCAGATAGGCAAGCTGATAGGATATTTTACTGTATGCCACCGCATGGCTTCGGTTGAAACCATAGTTGGAGAACTTAACAATCCATTGAAAAATCTCTTCGGCGATATCCGCAGTATAGCCGTTGTCCAGGCAGCCCCGAATAAATATTTCGTGCTGCTCATCCATCACCTGCTGCTGTTTTTTGCTCACTGCCCGGCGCAAAATATCAGCCTGTCCCAATGAAAACCCGGCAATGTTATGGGCAATTTGCATAATTTGTTCCTGATAAATCAGGACACCGTACGTTTTTTTCAAGATCGGCTCCAAATCAGGATGCGGATATGCGACTTTTTCCCTGCCATGCTTCCGGTCAATGTAAACCGGTATATTTTCCATTGGACCCGGACGAAACAATGCATTCACCGCCACAATATCTTCAAACGTTGTCGGCCTGAGTCGGATCAAAACTTGTTTCATGCCCTGGGATTCCAGTTGGAAAACACCATTCGTTCTGCCTTCCTGCAAAAGGGCGTATGTCTTTTCATCCTCGTCCGGGATATCTTCCAGCGTGATTATTTGGTTTGCTGTAAAACGGAGTGTCTGCAAAATTCTTTCCAACAGTGTTAAATTGCGCAACCCCAGAAAATCCATTTTCAATAGACCGATTGACTCCAGGTCATTCATGGCATACTGTGTCAAATGTGTATCATGAGTCCCGACAGTCAGTGGGACATGTTCAACGAGCGGCTCCTCGCTAATAACGACACCGGCAGCATGAGTTGACATATGCCTTGGCAGCCCCTCCAATTTCGCTGCAATGGCAAATAAAACCTTTAGTTTGTCCGATTGTTTGATATACTGCTGCAGGTCTTGAGACTCTTTCACATAAGCGGCAATCGGCTGTCTGGTCTGAACAGGTATTTCTTTTAATATAAAATAGGCATCCTGCTGATCAACGTCCATTGTTTTAAAAAGTTCACGCAACAGCGATCTTGCTGCAAACGTCCCGAATGTAATGATTTGCCCGACATGATCATTGCCATATTTATCACGGACATAATCAATGACTTCATCCCTTCTTTGATCGGAAAAATCAATGTCAATATCGGGCATCGTGACACGCTCAGGATTCAGAAACCGTTCAAACAATAAACCATATTTTATCGGGTCAACTTCTGTAATACCCAGTACATAAGCAACAAGAGAACCAGCTGCAGAACCGCGACCCGGTCCGACCAAAATGTTTTGTTCCTTGGCATAGGAAACAAAATCCCAGACTATCAAAAAGTAGTCGCTGAACTGCATTGATCGAATGACATTGAGTTCATATGCCAAGCGGTCTGCTATTTCGTCTGTCACAACCTCATATTTTTGACTGACATTTTCCCGGCATATGTTCTCGAGATATGTATGGGCATCCATCTGTTCCGGAACAGGATAAGACGGCAGCATGCGTTGATCAAACGCCAGGATAACGTGACATCTATCCGCAATGACTCCCGTCTCCTCGACCACTTCAGGCCAATCAGCTCCAAACAGCTGCTCCATTTCGGATGCTGATCGCAAATGGCGCGCTTTAACAGTGCGATCGGTTATACGAAGCGGCCATTTTTTATCATGTTTCATTGCCCGTAAACAATCATACGCTGCATCATCTTTCTTGTTTAAGTACCGGACGTCATTCACGAGTACCGCCTTGGTCTGATAAGCCTGATGGAAAGCTTTAATTTTCTTGTTGATACTGTGTTCGTGTCCTAGACCATGATCCTGTACGCCAAGATAAAAATCATCCCGGTCAAACATATGCCATGATGTATCGAAGTATTCCTTCACCCTATCATGGGGTTCATCCATTAATAGTGCACCAGCCTTAGAGTCAACGGTCAATAAAATACAAATCAGATCATTACTGTATGACGCCAGCTCTGAAATTTCGATGCCGTTTTGATTTGATAACTGAATCTGTGTGCTTAATCGGATTAAATTTTGATACCCTTGATTGTTTTTTGCCAAAAGGATGCAATATTCCGGATCCCCATCATTGTAAAAGACTGTCACGTTCATTCCGATGATCGGCTTTATCCCATTCTTTTGACATGCTTTATAAAATGGGATAGCACCATATAAAACATGTTCATCGGTCAGTGCCAGCGCATCAAAACCCATTTCCTTCGCCTTTTCAGCCAATTTATCGATGGTTATGGTGCTGTTCATGAAACTATATCCGCTTCGCACTTGTAAATGTGTAAATGACATGCTACCCCACTTCTCCTTCCCGTGTATGTGCCCTTATTATAGCTAATCATAATAAAAACTGCATTTTATACATTTCTCGCGTTCTGACATATCTTGTCCATCAGCCTCATAAAATTTACTAGTAATACGTGTTCAAAAAAGCGGATAAAAAGGACCGGCAGGCTAAGTTCTCAGGCGTCCTGTGCGGGCGCCTGCACTAGCACGTCCTGCGCGTCGAAAGTTCGATACGGCGCAGTTTCTAGCACAAGAAAAGCTCCATTGAATTCACTTCGCACGCAGGAAAAGCGTTCTTATTTTCCAAGGAGCGGGCTTCTCTTGTTTGTGGTGACCTCTGCAGTTGGCGATTGACGTGGGCGTATTTAGCAGAAGCTCCCCCTGTTCGATGTGTCATTTTTACCGGACTTTTTGAACATCCTCTAGTATACCGACAAGGGGCGAACATGATGGAGGAACGGTTTATAGCTCAGCTTATTCATTGTTTTTTCATAGCTTTTGGTGTCATTATTGGCGGGGCCATTATCGGCAGTATCGGGGCATTTGCAACAGGTGATGCACCATTCGCCCAAATGAATAGAATTGCAGACAGACTGAGGATTTGGGCGATTGTAGCAGCAATCGGCGGCACGTTTGATGCCATTGCCAATTTTGAAAAGGGTATTTTGGACGGATCCACCTTTGACCTGTTCAAACAAATTATGCTTATTCTGACAGCTATGGGCGGGGTTAAAGCCGGACTCATCCTAATCAGTTGGCTGATTCAGGAGGATGTTGGGTAATGCATATTCCCCCATACCATAAAAAAGCAACATGGCAGCGGTTTTTAGTCGGAACATTTGTCGGTGCAGTCACTGCTTACTTTATATTTGTGTATATGCATGGTTCAATGTATGGACAGCTTCTGGAAGAAAATCGTGACTTGAAATCAGAGGTGACCGAACTGAAGAATCAAAATGAAGCATTGCTGGAAGATAATGAAAATCTTGATGAAAAATCGAAAGAACCAATTAAAGTGGAAACGATTGAAATAACGATTAACAATGAAGAAGATCTGCCGGACAGCTTAATTATACATGACCTGGAAGAATTAATAAAAGAGGAAATCATTCATATAATCGGAAAAAATGTATCCATCATTTCTGAAAGCGATGGTTTATTAAAAGCGACCATTCAGAATAAGGACTTCACGGTTGATGATTTCACTTATCAGTTTACAGTCGATACACTCATCATCCATCAAACAGTCAAAATTACAGTCGAGGCGGATATTTCCAATTAATATGAACATTTCGTGAAAATTGAACGTATCATCAAACATTCTGCCAAATTTCAGTTATAATAGCATTACACGTTAACTTCATTTTCAAAAAGGAGGTTGGATTAAGATGCTCGTTATCAACAAACGACGATTGCGCGATGAGAAAATTGCCCAGCTGAAAGAAGGAAAAACGGCCTATGCTGAATCTCTCGAATTAATCCGACTGATCCAACGCGGGATTGAGCGGGAAAACCTCCATGTTATTTGCGATCAGACAAATATCGGATGCTGGTTTATCCCTGTTCCTGCAGCAAAAAGCTCCTAGAACCATTTAATTCATCTTTGTTCTCCAAAAATCAGTCAGATTATCAAAAGTCTCATGCACAAACTGAATATATGTCTTACATGCCAAAAGAGACTGGGACATAACAAAAATGACCAACACTAAAGGTGAACAATAAGTTGCCTTAGCGGAGGAAATATACGGAGACTCCTGCGGGATGAGAGGCATAGGTGAGACCCCGCAGTGCGGCAGCAATCTTTTCTGCGAGGA
>NZ_DATGTI010000151.1:0-5338 GCF_035301925.1 Lentibacillus sp.
CGACGCTCAACAGGATAGCCCTGTTTTCGCAAGCAGGCTATACCAGTCTCGCTGATACGGTGGTAGTTTCCCTGCCGGCTTTGGCTTTTGATATAGCCGCGTATTGGTTCTGACTTAATGTAGCCGGTATTGCGCAAGATATTTAATTTGCGATACGTGTAGGGCATCGTCATGTCATGGAATTTGCTGATTTGTTCAGTGCTCAGTGCCCGGTAGTCATATAAATGTTTGAGTATCTGAATATCCAATGGCTGCAGACGTTTGATGACCTGCTTTTTGGTTTTGGGCATGTTTTCACCTGCCTTTCTCAGTTCGTGTCGGGGCTGTTTTGTTTCGCCATTTCTGCGTGTCCTCCGTGCTGACTCAACAAAACTTCGCTTAAATAGTTTGGTCCATTCAGTTCGGTTTTTTTTTGTAAAATGGCTTATCTGCAGCTGGATTTAAGCATTATTCCATGTACAACATCAATCAAATAGTTGAATAGAATGTCAGGGATTGCAAAAAACGTGAATACTATACATAAAAAAACACCGTTCAATCGATGTCTAACATTGACTTATTCACCCCATAATTCATGAAATGGCTGTGTCTGATTCGCAAATGGGATTTTGTCTTTTCGCCAACTATGTTGCTTTAATTCTTTCTCCATTTCGCTTCGCTCCCCCACCTTCGGAATTTGCTTCAAGTGATGTTGATGTTGTTCGAGATAGCTCAAAAAGTTAATCTTATTTTCTTCTGCCAGCAAATAAACCTGAATATGGTTCTGTTTATCGGATAACCCTTCCTCAATAACCGAAAGCTCTTTCCAGTTATCATCCTGAACAAGCCCTGTATGACGCATGGCATCAATAATGTACTTTCGATTCCTGTTGTCCAAATCTCGAATACGATTGTCATCGAAGTAATGCTGTATGATGAGTACAGCACGACTAAATTGGTTCTTAACAGCGGTATAGTTATAGGATTCAAACGTAATGCGCTGATAATAGTTTCGAATCATGGCTGCATAATCTCTGTCATTCTCTTTGTATAACGGGAGCATTCCGTCATACGAGAGCTGAAAAACGGGATAACCATTGACCATAAGCGGTGTGGCTGTCGCTAAAGGGTTACTCTTTGGCCCCGCCTCGTTCATATCTTCCGTCTTTTCTTCATACAACCGCCGCATGGTTTCTTCCTTAAACATTTCGACGCTTTTAAGTAAGTCCAGATAGTGCGATTTCATCAAGTTCATTCCTCCTCGCCATTGTCAGACGTTATTCGGACTTTTGAAACAGCAATATATCAATATTTTGATGTTCTTGCGTCAGACGTTATGACGATTTATTTTTTTATTTCCCCCTAACGTCTGACGTATTTTAGGGGAAAGTTTGTTATACTAAGAATTGACCCCTTAATATACGTCTGACGTTGTTAACCCCCAGCGTCAGACGGTCCAAATATGAATACCTTTCGCATCAATGATTTAACATCCTTTTAAACGTCAGACATTCATTTTTATCAACTACCCAAAAATGCCTTCACATATGGCATAGGGTCGACACGCTGAAAGCCACCTTTTTCTTTTTTGACATGAACTTCAAAGTGCAAATGGACGCCGGTCGAGTTACCGGATGTCCCCATTTTCCCTATCATTTGGCCTGCCTTAACTTCTGTTCCAACCGGAACACCTTGTTCCATCAAGTGAGCATAAAACGTCAACATATCATCACCGTGCTGAATAATTACCAGATTGCCAAAACCACCAGTGTTGCCCTGCGATACAACAACTTTTCCGTCCTTAAAGGCAACAATCGGTTGGCCCCGGTCATTGCCGCCTGCTACATCAATACCACCGTGAAACTCTTGTTCGCCATTCATGGTTCGGTGTCCATATCCCGAGGTAAGATTTTTCGTATGTGGAACTACCCAAGCTTTATCGCCATAAACTTCCACGATGCCGCCATCTTTTGCTGCAAACCCATCATTGTACAGTTGGTAGTAATGCATCACATCCTCCACATACCAATGGGCATGATTATAGGCAAACAGTGCCTCCCGCAGTCCCTTGTTGCCATCAATATAGCTGGCCAAGTGATTAGCCGCGGCAAAAATCGCATCCTCTTCTTCCCAGGGACTTGCCTTGCCATTGCCATTGGCATCCACACCGAATCCACCGTAATCTTCAATTTTTTCAGGGTCTGTTTTGATTGCTTCCGGGATGTCGGTTCCTCCCAGCCCTTCACAGTTGGGATAATCCCAGCCCAGCCAGCTGCAGGGCATCATCTGCATATGGCCTTGTGCATTAACCGGTGACACCATTTCAATCGATGAAAATACCGTTTCCACACGATGTATTGAAGCAAGCAATAACCATGGCACATCATATTCCTCTCCGGCTTCTTTATAAATCGGAATAAATTGTTCAGGTATTTCCTCTTCAGCAATTTGTGAAGGCGCATTTGAAAATGCCATTTCTTCATCACCAAATTCAAATCCTGTAACAAACAAGAGAACAAATCCCAAAATAAGAACAGCAACCATACCACCAACGATAGCTACACCAATTAGCGAGCCAAAAACAATTTTCATTGCTTGCATAGAGGTTTACACCTCAACTAAAAAGGAACATTCAACGTATAATTTTTTACCTTGAATGCTCCCTCGACTTTCTTTGTTTTAATGGTATAAACTTGACGCTCCACTGCTGTTTTATTGCCATTCTTATCATAAACATGACCCTTCACCTGAACGTTCCATATTAACTGTTCTTGGCCAGGGTCATAAGGCTCGTAAACATTAAGAGATGTTGCTTCTTTCATGTAAATTGCGGCTGTTGGCCTGGGCGTCTGTTCCATTAATCCCTGATACAGGTTAGCAGTACTATAGGGTTTTGCATTTTCCACATGTGCCATTAATTCCTCACCGTTAAGTTCGTAAAAGTTTTTTGTGAAAAGCCTGGCTGTTTCACGGGATTTTTCAATCCCTTCCCTCGAAAAGTAATCATCATATTCACCTTCCGATTTCTCCAGCGTCTCTGCTTTAGGAATTTCAATGTCTAACTTCCCATGTTGTTCCGAAATTGGTTCATTGTTTGCCTCTTTATTTTCGTGTGTTTGTTCCGCCTCAGCGCTGTATTGCCGCACCGCTAGTGATTGCTCATTTTGGTCTGGCTGAGCAGGCTCTGATTTCCCCTCTGTTTCCTGTTGTTTTACATGATTACCAACAAAAATAGCATAAATAAACAGCGCAATGACAATAGCCATGACGCTGTAAACAATCATATTTTTGGTTTTAGGACTCACACAACTTCACCCCATTTCATGAATAGCGGATAATCTCATCTCATTTTTCCATTTTCATTTGACCTGTCCTGCTCAGGAGGTATCGACGCTTCTAAAGAGGCTAGATTCGCTTGCTCTTCATCTACTCTTGCTGTGTCACTTTCGGGTCTTGTTGAACTCGCTAAATCACTGACGTGTCTATCACTCACAGACATATCTGATGCTTCTTCCATCGGCACATTTGTCTGATGCCAATCCTCATTTTGTTTGTTATTTTGACTTGAATTGAGTAATTCCGATGACATATCAGGTTCACTTGTTTCTGCATTCATATCAACTGATTTGTCCGGCCATCTATCGGTTTCAGGAAACGCATGACCAACCTCTTCTTTTTGAGACGTAAGATCAGGTTTTGGTTGGTCTGACTTCTGTAAATGCGTGAGGCTTTGATATTGATGATTCAATTCCCTATCTTCCTGTTGCTGTTTGACACGATTGGCTAAAAGTTTCGCGTAATCGCCTTTTAATTCACCGTCATGTTCCGCCTGTTGAGTGATTTGATCATGGGCTGCGTCCAAATCATTCAAGGACGCACGTTCGACTTGGTTTCGATCGAACGTATCCATGATATCTTCTGGACCATGTGTATCAATATTTTTATCTTCTATGAAGGAACCAATATTTTGAGCCCCCTCATCTGATAAATGATTGACCTGTTGATTTTCAGGTATGCTTGCAGATGAAGTCTTTTTTAGTGAAGCCATTTGTTGCGAACGATGAGCTTGCATGCCACTTTTGGCAATATCACCGGCACTGCCTGCTCCCGTGGCCGCCTTTCCAATCGAACTTCCAACATTCGCACCGGCAATAGCGCCGGCACTTCCTGTTGCGACAGTGCCGACCGCTGCCCCGGTAACGGTACCTGCCCCTTGTATACCTTTTTTCAATGGATTCGTTAGTTCGCCCATTCCTTCTCGCAATTCTTGCACACTTTGAGAGCCCGCGGAAAAAACCTTTTTAATGCGTTTGCGCAGAAGGAAAATGAGCATAAACAACACAAAATGAATTAACGCTGCTGCGATGTAAGCAACAAACGGATTATCATTGTCCGAAGCTATAAAATCAGCCTCATATAATAAGTCGGAAATAGCAAAAATGACTAAGGCTGTAAACGAAACAACCACCTTAAGGACCAGAGGCAAGCCCAACTCAATAAAGTACCGCTTAACAACATTAAACTGGCCTGGTATTGCACCAAATAAAAGTGCAAACGGTGCAAAAATCGCAATCAGCATAAACCAGAACTGAAAGATCAATAACGCCAGTGCCAGAAAATAAATTGGAATGGACACAATTCCATTAATCATCAAATACATCGGCGTAAAAGATAAGCGTGTGCTGATATTGTCATAGAGCAAATAATCATTATCATAATTTGTTAATTCATTGGATATTGCTGTATACCGTTCTTCCGAATTTGGCTGTTGTTTTAAAATGTTATTTACCCTGTTAACCGCTTCTTCTTCACTTCGAGCTAAATTATTAAGATTCGTTTCGCCATACATCATATACAGATACGGGCGATCAACAAACAAAGCCCAAATATTATCCTTCATACCATTTTTCAAGCTTTGTTCATCCAAATTAGTCGGCGTATTTGTTGCAATGGGCTGTAATCCACCACTAGCATCTCTTTCGTGTGAATTCCCTGCTAATATTAGCGAACTTGCTTGTGTCGTCACCTGATTTAACCCGGTCAGAAAGACTGAATAATTCGTGAACAATAATATGGCGATTGTTAGAGCCATCATGGTTTGCAGAATTGCCCCTATTGATGCAACCATGGACCGTTTCCACATCATAAGGAACGCTGCATAAATCACTGCAAATACAGCTGTAAACATAGCAAGATTCCCAAACAGACCGGAATTGGAAATATGACCACCTCCGGTTATTCCTGTAATTTCCCCCATGATTTCATTTAACTTTTCAATAATCGTGTTGATAAAATTAAAATCATAAGCGAAATCCAAGGAAAAAAGCATAAATTTGGTCATAAGAATGTTCATATCAAA
>NZ_DATGTI010000152.1:0-10301 GCF_035301925.1 Lentibacillus sp.
GTTGCCCGGATGCTGGACTTGCCGTATCCTGGTGGTCCACAGATCGATCGTCTGGCTGCAGAAGGAGAGGAATCGATTAATTTCCCACGGGCATGGCTGGAGGATGACAGTTTTGATTTCAGCTTCAGCGGGTTGAAATCATCCGTTATCAACAGAATCCACAATGCAGCACAACGCGGGGAGACAGTGAACAAGGAAGATGTTGCCGCCAGTTTTCAAGCGAGTGTTGTTGATGTACTGACAACCAAAACGTGGAAAGCTGCCCAAAAGTATCATGCGAAACAGGTGATTGTCGCCGGCGGAGTTGCGGCTAATCAAGGTTTGCGTAAATCACTGGAAGCAAAATTCGATCAAACGGACATCCCATTGCTGATCCCGCCGCTTAATTTGTGCACTGATAACGCAGCCATGATTTCAGCGGCAGGGTTTGTTAATTATAAACAAGGCAAGCGATCAGGCTGGGATTTAAATGCGAACCCGTCGCTGGTGCTCAGTTAATATCCACATGCTTATTCACAGCAATGTGGATATTTTTTATGAAAACTAAATTGAAAGTGTTTGAAACTGTGGGTAAAAAATGTGGATAACTCGGCGTTTTATTGTGAAAAATGTGTATAACCTTGATTTGAATCGGCAAACAAGCTTGGGATTTGTGCATAACTCTGTGGATTATGTGTATATAACGATGGTAAACGGCACTGTTTTGCTGACCAATTGTGTACCGTTATCCAGGTTTAAAGGAAAAACCCCGCTCTTGATAGGGCGGGGCTTTGACATCATCGTACCAGCTTCTGCAGCGGGCCGATGAAAAATCAGGTTGTTCCAGTACTTTCCAGTTATTCCTGTAAACCAGTCCATTCTTCCATTAATTGCTCAATCTCCTGTTTTAATTCGTCCGTTTGCTTCATGAGTTCCAGTGATTTTTGATGATCTTCATATACTTCCGGTTCGGTCATTTGTTGTTCAAGTGCTGCCAGTTCCACCTCAAGCTGTTCGATGGATTCTTCGAGTTCATTTATCCGGCGCTCTTTTTTTCGTCGTTCCCGCTGCAGCTGTTTATCTTCCCGGAATTTTGCCTTTCCCCGGCCCTCAGTCTGCTTTGCTTCTTCTGTCTGCATGAGTCTTTCAATTTCTGCTTCTTCCTGCTTTTTCTCGATGTAATAATCATAGTCACCCAGATAAAGATTGGCACCATCACGTTGCATTTCCACAACTTTATCAGCAATTTTGTTAATAAAATAGCGGTCGTGGGATACAAATATTATTGTTCCCGGGAAGTCCATCAATGCGGCCTCCAGGACTTCCTTGCTGTCAATATCCAAGTGGTTTGTCGGCTCGTCCAGCACAAGCAAATTGGCATGTTGCATCATCAATTTGGACAGTGACAGGCGCGCCTTTTCACCGCCGCTCAATGAATGTACGGTCTTCAGGACATCGTCACCCGAAAATAAAAAATTTCCCAGTACAGTACGGATATCCTTTTCGTCGACATCAGGATAGTCATCCCACAGTTCATCCAGAACGATCTTGGCCGAACTTAACATCTGTTGCTCCTGATCGTAATAGCCGATTTCAACATTGGTACCGATTTTAATGGATCCTGCTTTCGGTTCCAGATGTCCGAGAATCGCCTTTAATAAAGTAGTTTTTCCGACACCATTCGGGCCGACAAGTGCAATCCGTTCACCCCGCTTGACATGGATCGTCACATTGGAAAACACCGGCTCGTTCTCATATTGAAAGGCAAGCTTATCAACTTTTAACACATCATTGCCGCTTGTCCGGTTGATCTGGAATGAAAATAATGCTGATTTTTCATCACCTTTTGGCTTATCCAGCTTTTCCATTTTTGCCAGCTGCGTCCGCCGGCTTTGGGCCCGTTTTGATGTTGATGCGCGCGCAATGTTCTTTTGGATGAAATCTTCCATTCGCTTGATTTCGGTTTGCTGTTTTTCGTATGCTTTTAATTCTTTCTCATAATCAATGGCGCGCTGTTTCAAGTAAAAGCTGTAGTTACCGTTATATTTTTTAGCGTGATGCCGGCTGATTTCATAGACGATTGATACAGTTTTATCAAGGAAATAGCGGTCGTGCGAAACGATGACAACGGCGCCGGGATAACTGCTTAGGTAATTTTCCAGCCATGCCATCGTTTCGATATCAAGATGGTTTGTCGGTTCATCTAAAATCAGTAAGTCAGGCTTTTTCAATAACAGTTTTCCAAGTGCCAGACGTGCCTTTTGCCCGCCGCTCAATTCATTGATCGGGGTGCTGTAATCCACATCCTGAAAATTCAGCCCGGTGAGGACGGCCTTCATATCTGCCTCATACCGATAGCCGCCGTTCGTATCAAATGCCTGCTGTTTTTTGTCATAATCAAGAAGCAGCTGTTCATAATCCGCCTCGGAAAGCGTATCGGCCATGGTCATTTTTTCTTCCAATTGTCTCAGTTCCTGCTGCTTTACAAGTAACTGATCAAATACCGTGAGCATTTCATCCCAGATTGTTTTGTCCGACTCAAGACTGGTGTGCTGGGTCAGGTAGCCAATAGTGAGATCTTTCGGTTTGAAAAGCTCACCTTTATCATAGGAAAGTTCGCCTGCCATCATTTTTAACAGTGTCGATTTCCCAGTTCCATTGCGTCCGACAATCGCAATCCGGTCGTTTTCATTTATTTCAAGTTTAATATTCGCTAATATTTCATCGGCTCCGAATGATTTAGATAGATCATTGAGCTGCATTAGAATCATCGTTGTTCACTCCATTCCATCCAAGTGTACCGCATTACGATTTGGAAGGGCAATCATATTGTGAACTTAATCCCGCATGTAACGGACAGTACCCCGCCAAAGAACGTCGGTCAACTGTCCGTAAATGTCCGATTCTGTTCAACTAACATTCAGCAGGGAAAGTACACCCTGCTGAATGAAGTTTCACTTTATCACGACTTATTGATTTTTTTCTGATAGAATGAGAGCAGTAACATATATATGTAAGCGAGGTTAAGAGATATGGGGGATTTTACACACTTTAATGAACAGGGCAGAGCGCGAATGGTTGATATTAGTGATAAACAGGAAACAGAGCGCGCAGCCACTGCTGCCTCGAGCATTCAGCTGACAAAAGACATTTATGACAGAATAACAGCCAACACGATGAAAAAAGGGGATGTATTGGCGGTGGCGCAAGTAGCGGGCATCATGGCCGCCAAAAATACATCTGACTTGATCCCGATGTGCCATCCACTAAAATTGAAAGGAACAGATATCTCCTTCAGCTGGAACATTGCAGATGATATATATGAGCTGCAAATTGAGGCTTTCGTTAAAACGAAAGGATCGACAGGTGTGGAGATGGAAGCATTGACAGCAGCTTCTGTAACGGCGCTGACCGTATATGATATGTGCAAGGCGCTTGATAAAGGGATGGTTATTGGCCAAACCTATTTAGTCACCAAAACGGGTGGTAAATCAGGTGATTACCATCGGGACGTGCCAAGGAGGGCTGACAGTGGATCAAAATAAAATACCACAAGCTACGGCCAAGCGGCTGCCATTATATTACCGGTTTTTAAATAACCTGAACCACCAGGGCAAAAAACGTGTCTCGTCAAAAGAATTGAGTGAAGCGGTTAAAGTTGATTCAGCCACTATCAGACGCGATTTTTCCTATTTTGGTGCACTGGGAAAGAAGGGGTATGGCTATAATGTGGAATATCTGCTCGGCTTTTTCCGGAAAACGCTGGATCAAGATGAAATAACAGATGTTGCGCTGATCGGTGTTGGGAATCTTGGGACGGCGTTTTTACATTATAATTTCCTTAAAAACAACAATACACGAATTGTGATGGCGTTTGATGCTGATTCGAAAAAAGTTGGTTCGAAGTTTGGCGGTGTTCCGATTTATCATATTGACGACCTGGAAGACAAGATGAGTGATGTCGAGGTGGCGATTTTGACGGTGCCGTCCGAGGAAGCACAAAGCATTGCTAACCGGCTTGTTGATGACGGCATCTCCGGGATTTTAAATTTCACACCGGCACGTATAACGGTGCCACCCTGGATACGTGTACATCATATTGATCTGGCGGTGGAATTGCAGGCATTAGTGTACTTTTTGAAGCATTATCCTTTGAAAAAATAAAAATTCTATATTGGCTGTCAAAGAGGTGGATAAAAAGGACCGACGTTTCGGGAGGAGAGATGATGGGCAAAATCGATTCAAAATGGCTAGTTGTCATGTCGGTGTTGTTCGGAACATTCACCGTCATTTTAAATAACAGCATGCTGAACCCGACATTGCCGACTTTTATGGAACTTTTTAAGGTGGATGCGGTTGCCGTCAGCTGGCTGTTGACGATTTTTATGGTGTCGATGGGGATGACCATGCCACTGACGGGGTATTTGGGTGACCGGTTTGGCAAGAAGCGCGTATACATA
Organism: Lentibacillus sp.; assembly: GCF_035301925.1. Lineage (GTDB taxonomy): Bacteria > Bacillota > Bacilli > Bacillales > Amphibacillaceae > Lentibacillus. The sequence goes on from NZ_DATGTI010000152.1 coordinate 4,440, forward strand.
ACCGGCTTATGCATATTCACGTTCGGCTCTATTATGGGTGCACTCTCACCTAACCTGGGGATGATTATTGCCTCCCGTGCGATTCAGGGAACGGCCGGCGGGCTGATGATGCCGATCGCGATGGCGCTTATTTTTAAGGCCTTTCCGAGAGATCAGCGTGGGCTTGCTGTCGGCATTTATGGTGTTGCGGCGATGGTGGCACCTGCACTTGGTCCGACTGTAGGCGGCGTTGTGATTGAATATTTCACATGGCCGTTTCTGTTTTTATTTAATCTTCCGTTTGCTGTGACAGGCATTTTATTTTGTTTGCGCTACCTGAAGCCTACAGCGAAAAACCCGAATTTGAAATTCGATCTTGTTGGATTTTTACTGATCACGACCGGGGTCGGCGCTATCTTGTATGCACTCGGTCGCGGTTCAACATTGGAGTTATTGCTGTCACCAATCAGCCTGGTGTGTATAGCTGCCGGCATCGTACTGATCGTGACATTTGTGAAATATGAAATGAAGCAGGAGCACCCATTGCTTGATTTGTCCATTTTCAGAATCCCGACCTATTCTGTTTCGATTGCCGTCACCGCTACTGCATCAATCGGCTTGTTTTCCGGAATATTTCTGCTGCCGCTTCTCATTCAGGAGGTATATGGGTTAGGTGAAATTCAGACGGGGTTATTGTTTTTACCCGCAGCATTGGTTAGTGGTGTGTTCATGACACTGGGCGGCAAAGTTCTTGACTTAAAAGGACCGCGTTATGTTGTTCCGGTCGGGCTTCTGCTGCTTGGCGTTTTTACACTCGCCCTTGGCTTTAACACGATGTCAACGACCTTTTGGATGATCCTCATTTTGCATTGTTTGCGTAGTGCAGGACTTGGGATGTGCAATATGCCAGCGACGACTGCCGGAATGAATATGATTCCGGAAGCCCGGGTTGCGCAAGGGTCGGCCATGAATAATGTCATCCGGCAAATTTTCTCATCCTTTGGCATCGTATTCTTCTCGATATATTACGAAGTGCGCCGCGCTCAACTGTTTTCGAACGCCATCGAAACGCAAGAGGCCACATTGCAAGCATTGAACGAGGCATTCATGATTGCCGGTATCTTTATCCTGGTCATGATCCCGGTATCGTTTATCATGAAGGCACCAAAACAGGATCAGGAAACTGAAGTTGAGACATAGATGCAGGGAAATCAATAAAAAAGAAGCAGTGCATCACAGCACTACTTCTTTTTGTTGTTCTTTTTTATTTTAGAATGGATGATGAACATGCGAATGCCGACGCCAAAATCAAGTGTCGCAAAAAAGGCGAGCAGTACGGTGACGAAATTCCAGATCGTCTCGTCTGCGCTTAGTATGGCAACATATGTGAATAAAATACCAAGCAGGAAGTAAACGATCCCCATCGTTTTGGGTGATATTCTCATAAAAAATTAGCCTCCAATTATAATCATCTGCATTTCTTCCAGTTGTTTCATCATATTTTCGATATCTTCCGGATCGAGTGACAACTGCACGATAACGGAAATGGAATTCATAACCATGTGTGTGATGACTGGCACGATAATGCGTTTTGTTTTCACATAAAGGAAGGCAAAAACAAAACCGATCGAAGCATAGATTAAAATATGTTCAAGACCGTCGTGAATAATGCCAAAAATGAACGAGGAAAATGCGGCCGCCCAGAAAAAACCCATCCGTTTGTACAGTTCGCCAAAGATGATTTTGCGGAAAACAATTTCCTCCAGAATCGGTGCCACAATAGCCGTAATCACCATGAACAGTGGTACTGATCGAGTGATATCCATAATCATTTGCGTATTCTCCGAGCCAGGTGTTATACCTAATATGTAGGTTTCGATCGATGAAGCTGCGTAATTGACGAAGTAAGCCATAAATAGACCGGCAAATGACCACAGCACCATTTCTCCGGCAGATGCTGCATCCCGGTGCTGACCCGCTTTCATATCAGGCCGCATGAGCCATAGGACGGCGAAAAGCGCGGCAATGAAACTGAAAATGGACCAGTAGATATTCGATTCCACGAGTCCGAGCGGCGTCAAAGCATATAAGATGGGTGCAAATATAAATACGGAAAATTGCATGATAATATACGTTAAAATCACATACCAGTAGCGTTTCGGCAAAATATAACGACTCCTTTAAGTGTCTGTTCAAAAAGGAGGATAACAAAGGCCAAGAAGTTCGAGGCGGCGTAGTTTCGAACAGCGGGCTTCCACAGGGTGTGGTGACTTCTGCGCCACAGGACGTGGACGGTTTTAGCAGAAGGTCCCCTATTCGATGTGTCATTGTTATCGCACTTTTTGAACATCCTTTTCAATTGATATAGTGTATGCAGATATTTTCGATTCTAAAATACCAGTATCCATTTTAGCATAAATGACACATGCAATATAATAGAACGGGCTTGATCCGGCTGCAAATGAAATATCAAAAAATAGAACGCAAATACTTGCATTTTAGTACGGAATTATTTATTATATTAATTGGATTTAGCACTCACCATGTTGGAGTGCTAACAAGATCCTTCAAATACATGAAAAAAGAATTAAGGAGGTTGTCGGCATGATTAAACCACTAGGGGATCGTGTTGTAATTGAACTTGTGGAGCAAGAGGAAACCACTGCAAGCGGCATTGTTCTTCCGGATTCCGCTCAGGAAAAACCACAGGAAGGCAATGTTGTTGCAGTAGGTTCCGGACGCGCAGCAGATAATGGCGAAAGGGTTGCGCTTGAGGTCAAAGAAGGAGATCGTATCATCTTCTCCAAATTTGCCGGGACAGAAGTTAACTACTCCGGGAAAGAATACTTAATTCTGCGTGAAAACGACATTTTGGCTGTTGTGGAGTAAAACAGCTTAAATTAATGTCAGGAATATATAGAAAAATTAAGGAGGCGTTTTTGAATGGCTAAAGATCTTAAATTCAGTGAAGAAGCTCGTCGTGCCATGCTGCGCGGTGTTGATACACTGGCAGATGCCGTTAAAGTAACGTTGGGGCCAAAAGGTCGTAATGTTGTTCTGGATAAAAAATTCGGTTCACCGTTAATTACCAACGACGGTGTAACAATTGCCAAGGAAATCGAACTGGAAGATAATTATGAAAACATGGGTGCACAACTTGTGTCTGAAGTCGCATCCAAAACAAACGATGTTGCCGGTGACGGGACAACAACAGCAACTGTTCTTGCTCAAGCTATGATTCGTGAAGGACTGAAAAACGTGGCATCGGGTGCAAACCCTGTTGGCGTTCGCCGTGGTATTGAACAAGCAGTTGAATCAGCTGTTACCGAATTGAAAGGTATTTCCGAGCCAATTGAGGGCAGAGAATCCATTTCTCAGGTTGCAGCCATTTCTTCCGGTGATGATGAAGTCGGCAACCTGATTGCAGAAGCGATGGAACGTGTCGGCAATGACGGTGTCATCACCATCGAAGAATCAAAAGGCTTCAACACGGAACTCGAAGTTGTTGAAGGGATGCAATTTGACCGCGGTTATGCGTCACCATACATGGTGACAGATCAGGATAAAATGGAAGCGGAATTGGAAGATCCATATGTGCTGATTACTGACAAGAAGATCGGCAACATCCAGGAAGTTTTGCCGGTACTGGAACAAGTCGTCCAGCAAGGCAAGCCAATTCTGATCATTGCTGAAGATGTGGAAGGTGAAGCACTAGCAACACTCGTTGTCAACAAACTGCGCGGCACATTCAACGCAGTGGCTGTTAAAGCACCAGGATTCGGTGATCGCCGCAAAGCAATGCTTGAAGACATTGCAACATTGACCGGTGCTGAGGTCATCACGGAAGATCTCGGACTCGACCTTAAGAACGCATCGATCGAACAGCTTGGCCGTGCCAATAAAATCGTTGTAACAAAAGATAACACAACAATTGTTGAAGGTGCCGGCAAACCGGAAGCTATTTCCCAGCGTGTTTCCCAAATCCGTGCTCAAGCTGAAGAAACAACGTCTGATTTTGACAAAGAAAAACTGCAAGAGCGTCTGGCCAAAATGGCAGGTGGCGTAGCTGTCATTAAAGTTGGTGCCGCAACCGAAACAGAATTGAAAGAGCGTAAACTCCGCATTGAAGACGCGTTGAACTCTACTCGTGCCGCTGTTGAAGAAGGGCTTGTTTCCGGTGGTGGAACAGCGTTTATTAACGTACTCTCCAAAATCGGCGAACTCAATTTGACTGGTGATGAAGCGACAGGTGCCAACATCGTATTGCGCGCACTTGAAGAGCCAATCCGTCAAATTGCCCATAACGCAGGCTTAGAAGGATCCATCGTTGTTGAACGTCTTAAGGGTGAAGAAGTCGGCATCGGCTTCAACGCAGCGGACGGCGAATGGGTAAACATGGTTGACGCCGGTATCGTTGACCCAACAAAAGTTACCCGTTCAGCACTGCAAAATGCAGCTTCCGTTGCAGCGATGTTCCTGACAACAGAAGCAGTCGTCGCTGACCTGCCGGAAGAAAATGATGGCGGCGGCGGAGCACCTGACATGGGTGGCATGGGAGGTATGGGCGGCATGATGTAAATCATCGCCCGTAAACCTTGATGTGATAGTTTTTTTGAGGGGGTTACAGACCTCTTACGTATGAAAATGTAACAATAAAGTAACATTTAATTAAAATTTAATTTGGATAGGGCGCTTTCGTATAGGTTACTAACTTTTGCGGAAGCGTCCTTTTTCATTTTTTTGGTTACATGTGTATAGATTTTTAAAGTAGTTTGAGGGTCATCGTGTCCTACTCTTTCCATAACCGAAGCAAGATCAACACTGGCTTCAGCCATCATGCTAATATGGGTATGTCTGAAGATATGTGGTGTCGCCTTTTTTTCGATGTTGGTATATTCCATCAATCTTGCCATCCTAGTTACAATATTCTTTTGTATATAAGGATATCCATTCGCTCGACAAAAAACAAAATTACCTTCATGCTCCATTTCATTGCGATATTTCATTTTAATCTTTTTCTGACGTTTGTAATGCGATTTAATAAGCTGCATGATTTCAGAATCTACCTCAATCGATCGTATAGATCCATTTGTTTTTGGAGGTGTTAATTCGTACTTACGCATGTTGTTATCTTCATTGTAAAGTGTCTTTGTGATTCGAATAGTGTTAGTATTAAAGTTAATATCAGACCATTTTAAAGCACATAACTCTCCGGAACGCATGCCCGAAAAGGCCAGCAAATAGAATCGTTCGATATCTAGTTCCTGCCCATGGGTTAATGCAGCATTTAAAAATTCGTTTAATTCTTCGTTCGTTAAATATTTTTGTTCAATCGGTACCATCTCAATTTCTTCAACTGTTTTTCGTTTTTTAGGTATAATAACATCGCGATTTGGACTTTCTTTTATAAGCTTATCCTTTATCGCATGCTGAAAAATCATACCAGCTGATGTGTTAACTCCTTGGACTGTAGTCCGAGCATAATTTGGCGAAATGTTATTAATGAATTTTTGATACATGGAGTACGTAATCTTTCCAATTGGGCTTTTTGCCATATAACGGTTTAATATAGCGACTTCTTTTTCGCGGATTCGTACCGTGCTTCTTTTAACACCTGTTTGTTTGTATATTTCCATCCAAGCAGCTGCTACTTGATCAAATGTTATGCGATTTCCAGAATTCTCGTCAATTTTATCTTCTTGAGTCGATCTGACGGCTTTTTGCACACGCTCTTTCGCTTCACGTTGTGTCTTTGCCCGTCGTTTAATTTGTTTTCGCTTACCTGTAGCAGGATCAGGTTCTCCATCAGCAATACACTCCCATCTAATCTGTCCAGATTTCGTTTTGAATTTTTGACAGTACATGATTCTTGCCCTCCTCATA
>NZ_DATGTI010000153.1:0-8032 GCF_035301925.1 Lentibacillus sp.
CAATCTCATTCATGGCTTGCTTTAAAAATTGATTCCAGGGTTTCATTGGCCTGCCGTCGAAATCAACGTTCCGACTTTCGGCCTCTTACCACTGACATCTCTTGCATACTGGTTGTTTTGTTCAGTTTTCAAGGAGCAAAATTGCTGCCGCCTCTTGAAAGCGACTTTATTAATATACCATCTTTTATTACTTAAGTCAACAACTTTTTTTATTTTCTGTTGTTGGTTGTGACAACTCTTTTTGCAACGATTAATAATGTATCATGTTTAGTTCCCGGAATCAATAGCAAATAATCAAAAAAACATTGGTTATTCCATCCAATTCCGGACACTTCCATATTGCACCGGTTTTCATCATTGATTCACCGGCTAACGGAACCAAACGATATCATTAACGAATCTCCCATCACTGAATAAGCAGTATGACTGACAGCTGACCCCCGCCCCAGAACCTTAAACTATAATGAGAACAGAAGCGGGGCTTGCGTACTCGAGTATCACATAATCAGCATGTCAATTATATCCGGGTAAACACTTACCGGCCAGAAAAACGTCTTGCCTCAAATTATCCATCTATCGAATCATTTATTTACTGCGCATTTGCGGGAACAACAGGACATCACGAATGGACGGTGAGTTAGTCAGCAGCATGACAAGCCGATCGATGCCTATACCCAATCCGCCTGTTGGGGGCATTCCATATTCCAGTGCTTCCAGAAAGTCCTCATCCATTAGGTGTGCCTCATCATTTCCTTCTGCCCGTTCTTTCACCTGTGCTTCAAACCGTTTGCGCTGATCAATCGGATCATTTAATTCACTAAAGGCATTTGCATGCTCACGGCCAACAACGAATAATTCAAACCGATCTGTAAATCGTTCATCTTCTTGATTACGTTTGGCAAGTGGTGATATCTCTAAAGGATGCCCATATATAAATGTTGGCTGTATTAATTTCTCCTCAACTTTTTGTTCAAAAAATTCATTGAGAATATGACCATATGTCATATTATCCTGTATTTTAACGTCGTATTCTTTTGCCATCGCACGTGCTTGTCCATCACTCAAATTCGGCCAAAAATCTGCTCCCGTGTAAGCTTTCACAGCATCCACTATATGAAGCCTTCTCCATTCCGGTTCCAGACTGATTTCTTCCTCGCCATATTGGATGTGCGTACTGCCCAGCACTTCTTTAGCGATATGGGAAATGAGTTCCTCTGTTAATGTCATAACATCATGAAAATCGGCATACGCTTCATATAATTCCATCATGGTAAACTCCGGGTTGTGTCGGGTGGATACACCTTCATTACGGAAGACACGTCCTATTTCATACACTTTCTCCATCCCGCCAACAATCAACCGTTTTAAATGCAATTCAATCGCTATCCGCATATATAATGGAATTTCCAATGCATTATGATATGTTTCAAACGGACGAGCAGCTGCACCTCCAGGTATGCCATGCATCATGGGAGTCTCCACTTCCAAGAAGCCTTGGCCATCCAAATAGCGACGCATCGATTGAATGATTTTACTTCTTAGAATGAATGTTTGTTTGCTGTCTGGATTGGTGATTAAATCCAGGTAGCGCTGACGATAACGCTGCTCAACATCTTTCAGTCCATGATATTTTTCAGGCAGCGGTCTTAGTGACTTGGTCAATAAGGTAAACTCGGAGGCCTTGACAGACAGTTCACCGACTTTTGTTTTAAACATAACACCTGTAACGCCGACAATGTCCCCCATATCGACAGACTTAAAAATGTCATAGGCATCTTCCCCGACAGTATCTTTGCGGACGTAGATTTGAATTTGTCCACTCAGATCCTGGACATGGGCAAAACCTGCTTTCCCTTTGCCACGCTTAGTCATCACACGGCCGGCAATTGTCACTTCATCGTCTTTTTCTTCCAATTCTTCTTTAGAGAATTGATCATACTTTTCGACTAAATCATCGGCATAATGCGTCCTGCCAAATTTTCCACCAAATGGGTTCACGTTTCTTTCATTATAAAAATCAAGCTTCTCGCGTCGTGCGCGCATATGATCATTTAATTCTTCTGTCACAGTTATCACTCCATTTTATCTAGCCGATTCCGTGTTATGGGAAGAATCCGGCTTTCAATACTTTCAGTCAAAACTATCACCCGGGAGTTATCCTACCTTAACAGGAAGTATATTCCATCTGCAAAACTGTAAAGAACCAAAAAGGCCGTAGATCAGCTGCCTGTAAAGTTCTGGTTCTGTCCGGGCCTGCACCAGCGATTCCTTTTACCTCCGAAAATCTGCAGGCTCATCAGCATTTCATCTTCGTCAATGTAGAGCATGTTCATCGACTTTTCATTTTGGCGATTAATCCCTTTATCATTTACCATTTCAGCACAAACAAGTCCCGCACCAAACTCCTTAACGGTCAAACGGAAAGCGTAATTGGAAACACCAGCCATCGGTGCCAGAACGACACGATTCGGGATAGTGATATCGCCGATTTGAAACATTCGCTACTCTTCCTTCTCGTCCGCAGGCGCTTTCCCCTGCAGTTCATGTTTTGATATATTCAATTGATTCGCTATTTGATCCAGCAATTGATCCGGGGCCTGCTGTTTTCCCCGCTCAACATCACCGAGATTGATAACAGGAATGTCTAATGCCTTTGCCAGATCCACCTGCGTATAACCCTTTAATTTACGGAATGCTTTTATTCTTCTGCCGAGCCTTTCTCTGTCCATCGCCTTACACCCTTTATGTCGCTTTCAGGAAGTCTTTCTATATAATCCGCTGCATGTTTCCCATTTTCTGCCGGAATGACCAGTCCAGGTGCGATCTCATCTAGCGGGATGAGCACAAATGCCCGTTCATACATGCGTGGATGCGGAAGGGTCAAACGTTCTGTTTTTCTATTTTCTTGATTATAGATTAAAATGTCAAGGTCGATTGTACGCGGGCCAAAGCGGATTTCTCGCCTTCTTCCTAATTGTTTTTCGATTGATTGGCAGACTTCCAATAAATCCAGTGGCAAAAGCGACGTTTCCACTTCAATCACCATATTTAAAAAATTGGCCTGATCCGTATAACCGACCGGTGCTGTCTTATAAACGGATGACTTTTTAATAATGGCGATTTGCTGATGGGCGTTTAATGCCTGGAGTGCTTTTTTAATGTATTCTTCCCGCGGCTCAATATTTGATCCCAAGGCAAGATAAACGTTCTTCATTCGTTTCGCTCCCGAAAAATTTCAACGGCCACTGATTGATAATGACCAGGTATTGGCGGATTGGGTTTGGTGACTTTCAGTTTACAGGCCTCCAGCAATTCAAAAGCATGAAATAATTCGTCTGCAATGTTTTCAGCAACAGCCTCGACCAAATTTTTCGGTTCACCTTCCACGACATTTTTTATGGTATTGTAAATCTCTCCATAATCAATCGAGTCATCCATATTGTCCGAATGGCTCGACTTTTTCAAATTTAGCATCAATTCAGCATCAACATAGAACCGTTGACCAAGTTTGTTTTCTTCCGGAAAAAGGCCATGGTAGCCGTAAAATGCCATTTGATTGAGCAAAATTTTATCCAAGATTCCCAACCCCTCGTTTACCAAGCATCACATCCATCATTTTTGCTAATTCAGCATGCACTTTCACATTATGCACCCGTACAATCTGAACACCCTTCGTGATCCCCAGACATGTCGTTGCACCGGTACCATTATCACGCTCGGCTGCAGGGACATCCAGAATTTTACCGATAAATGACTTGCGGGATGTACCAAGCAGAACAGGGTATCCAAGTTCCTGGAATTCCTCGAGCTGATTCATGACGGCCAGATTATGAGCAGCCGTTTTGGCAAAACCGACGCCGGGGTCAAGCACGATATTATCCTTTGGTACACCAGCTTGAAGTGAGATATCAATACTTTCCTGCAAATCTCGCTTCATATCAGGTATTAATGAGGTGTAATTTTTGTTTGTCCGGTTGTGCATCAAAATGATTGGGACGTTATAGTCAGCGGCAATTTGTGCTATTTCAGGTTCGCGCTTTGCCCCCCATATATCATTGATGATTTCGGCGCCGGCCTCGATAGCCTGCCGCGCTGTTTCGGCTTTATAAGTATCAACAGAAATTGGGATATTGATGTGCTCCTTTACCGCATGAATCATGGGTAAAATACGCTCAATCTCCTCTTCCTGTGAGACCGGATCATGGTCAGGGCGGGTGGATTCTCCTCCAATATCAATGATATCGGCCCCTTGCTGCTCCATTGAAACAGCCTGATTAACCGCACGTTCAACCGTCGTATAACTGCCGCCATCTGAAAACGAATCAGGTGTAACATTCAATATCCCCATAATATGGGTCCGCTCATCCAATTGAAACGTTTTGGAATTAGTTGTTAATTTCATCATGTACCCTCTTTCAAATCTGTATGCATTATTCATATCGTATCACAGCATCAAAAAAAGGACTAGCACCAAAGCATTCAGTGCCAATCCCCTTTTCCCCGCATATAATGGACAGTAACCCGCCAAAAGACGGCGGCTAACTGACCCTAAATACCCGATTCGGTTCAACTAATATTCAGCAGAGAAAAACGCCCGCTGAATGAAGTTTCACTTTATCACGTCATACTAATCCTCGTCATACTGATAAAGCGGTGTTGATAAATAACGCTCCCCATTATCCGGGATGATGGCAAGTACTTTTTTGCCCTTGCCTAGCTGTTTGGCAACTTTTTTGGCTGCGGCTATGGCAGCACCTGAGGAAATGCCGCCCAGTATCCCTTCCTGTTTGGCAACTTCACGGGACGTCTGGAATGATTCGTCATTGGTAATCCGGATGACGTCATCATAGATATCAGTATCCAATGTATCCGGCACAAAGCCTGCACCAAGCCCTTGAATCTTATGCGGTCCTGGAGATTCCCCGGATAGAACAGCAGAATCATCGGGTTCCACAGCATAAAGCTTAATGCCATCAAAATGATCCTTTAATACTCTTCCCGCACCTGTAATCGTCCCGCCGGTACCGATTCCGGAAATAAACGCATCAAGCCCATCACTCATCTGTTTAACAATTTCATTCCCGGTTGTACGGGCATGCACTTCTGGATTGGCTTCATTACTGAATTGCTGCGGCATAAAGTAGCCATGTTCTTTTTGCAGCTCTTCAGCTTTTTTAATGGCACCCTTCATGGCCTCTGCACCAGGCGTCAATACCAATTCAGCACCATAGGCACGCAACAGGTTGCGGCGTTCTTTACTCATGGTGTCAGGCATCACCAATACTGCCTTATAACCTTTGGCAGCCGCCACCATCGCGAGGCCAATCCCGGTATTGCCGCTTGTCGGTTCGATTATGGTGTCACCCTCCTTCAAGTCACCGGTCTTTTCTGCTGCTTCAATCATTGACAATGCAATCCGATCTTTTACCGAACTGCCCGGATTCATAAATTCCAGTTTCAGATAGACATCAGCACTGTCCTGCTCGACTGAGCGGTTCAGTTTGACAATTGGAGTTTCCCCAATAAGACCGGCAATATTATCAGCAACTCGCATTCTAATTCCTCCAAATTCCAAGTGTTTTTATAGGATTTGTCTATAATGTACGTTCAAATTGGAAAAATGTCAATTAAAATATATTATTCATCGTAAATCCATTCAATATCCAACTCTTCCCACAACAGTTCAGCCGAAAGGGATTGATCCAGTTCATCCATCGCCAGTTCCTGCTCCACATAGGGTTTTATTTCCTCATAATCAAAGGTAATGGAAGAAAGCTTATGATGAAGGTAAACAATTGCCACCCCGGCATCAGTCTGAAAAGGCTCACTATATGTACGCTCTTCCATACCTGCCACTTTATCCAAGTAACCAGCAGGCCAAAATTGGCTTGTATTGACCATAAAGCCTAAATACCCACCATTATTTTTCGTTTCCTCATCGATTGAGTACTCCTGTGCCAGTAAATTGAATGACGCACCATTATCAAGTTCGGCTTTTACTTTATTGGCTGTTTCCATATCAGGAACGACAATATGTGAAACCTGGGTGGATGCGTGGAAATCATATTGGTTCTGATAATCCTCATAATAGGTCCGGACTTCCTCTTCAGGTATGTTTATATCAGCAGTGAGAAGGGCCTCCAGCTGAAAGTGGTATTGAATATCTTCCCGCCATTTTTCTTCTTTAGCCTTAGTTTCTTCCGCTGTCATGACCCCTTGCATCGTCGTCAACTGTGCTATTTCCCGGGCAATGATTTTATCATCGATCGTTATATTATTGGCTTCAGCCAGCTGGTGTACCACCTTTCGATTCACCATATTTTTCAGCTGTTCTTTTCCATGATTTTCACGTAACGAGAGCATCCATTCATCAAACGAAATGGTTTCATCACCTACAGAAGCAACCGGCTCTTTCTGACTGATTTGTTTGTTGCTGCGACCAAGCGGCACGACCTCATCCTGATTCCATAAAGTAAGGGTAGCGATATTGGTTACAAGCAGAACGGCAATAATCCCCCACAGAAGTTTTCTGCTCATCGACTACTCCTTCCCTTCTAATGGTCCGCAGACTGCTTAAGTGTCTCCAGCTCCTGCTCTGATAAATAATAGACTTCATGACAGAAATGACATGTTGCTTCCGCTCCATGGTCCTCATCAATCATGTTTTGAATTTCGTCACGTCCCATTCCGAGAACTGCCCGCTCAACACGCTCTTTTGAACATCTGCATTGAAAACGGACAGGCAAACGTCCATGAATTGTAACGTCATCAGTTCCAAAAAGCCGTTCCAGAATTTGTTCCGGTGAATTCCCTTCCCTGATCAAGGTTGAGATCGCTGGAAACCCCTGAATTTTTTCCTCAAGTCGGTTAATGACTTTTTCATCAGCACCCGGCATCACCTGGACAATGAAGCCTCCGGATGCCAATATACTCAGATCAGGGTTCACTAATACACCGGCACCGACCGCGGATGGTGTCTGCTCAGAGTTAGCAAAATAATAGGTGAAATCCTCACCAATCTCACCGGATACAATCGGGACCTGTCCTGTAAAATTTTCCTTCAATCCTAAATCCTTTACGACACTGAGATTCCCTTCCGTGCCAACCGCTCGTGCCACGTCCAGCTTTCCCTTTTCATTTAGATCAAAATCAACGTGCGGATTCGTAACATAGCCTCGCACATCACCTGTTGCATCACTGTCAGCGATAATCGCACCGATGGGGCCATTTCCTTCAACCTTCGCAGTGAGCGAATTATCACCTTTCAGCATCGCGCCCATCATCGCGCTGATTGTCATCGTCCGGCCAAGAGCTGCCGAAGCAGTCGCCCATGTGTCGTGTCTTCTCCTCGCTTCTTCAACTGTGTTTGTCGAGCTGATTGCATATGCTCGAACCTTGCCATCATAAGCAGTTGCTTTTAGCAGATAATCTTTCATATGATATTTTCCATCTCCTTTAAATGACGCACATTAATAGGATGTTCAAAAAGTCCGGTAAAAATGACGCATCGTACAGGGGACCTTCTGCTAAAACCGCTCACATTCTGTGGCGGGCGCACAAGTCACCACAATCAAGAGACGCCCGCTCATTGGAAAGGAAGAACGCTTTTCCTGCGTGCGAAGTGAATTCAATGAAGCTTTTCTTGTGCTCGAAACGGCGCCGCCTCGAACGCTGACGCGATTGATGTGCTAATGCAGGTGCCCGCACAGGACGCCTGAGAACTTAGCCTGTCGGTCCTTTTTATCCTCCTTTTTGAACACGCATTTTAATAATCTTCCAATTGCTTATTTTTTTTGTAAATCAGGTGAAGTCCTTTTAATGTTAAATATTTATCGGCATAGTCAATCGTTTCGGATGCGTCCGCAATCAATGATGCCAGGCCGCCGGTAGCAATGACTGTCGGGTCTGTTGTCATTTCATGCTTCATCCGGTTCACGATCCCGTCAACTTGTGCAACAAACCCGTAAAATACCCCTGACTGCATCGCCTCAACCGTTGAAGTCCCTATCACGTTCTCAGGTGCTTGTATCTC
>NZ_DATGTI010000154.1:0-13446 GCF_035301925.1 Lentibacillus sp.
CAAAGCTATGCCCTATTCCCGCATATGAATGTGTTTGACAATGTTGCCTATAGTTTAAATGTCAGACGACTAAAAAATAGTAATCCGCTTAAAAAAATTGGTGTTTATACAAGAATGCTGAACAGCAAGATTGGCAAGTATCCGCAAGATATTAAAGATAAGGTAAATGATATTTTGGAATATGTTGAATTACAGGAACATGCTCAAAAACTGACAAGTGAACTTTCCGGGGGACAACAGCAGAGGGTAGCCCTTGCAAGAGCTTTGGTTATGGAACCTGAGGTCTTATTGATGGATGAACCACTGTCCAACCTAGACCAAAAACTTAGACATTCAATGAGAAATACAATACGACAAATTCAGCAGGACCTTAAAATCACGACAATTTTTGTCACCCACGACCAGGAAGAGGCTATGAGCATGGCGGATCGTGTAGCCGTTATGAAAGATGGTGAAATCCTTCAAATAGGAACACCTACCGATCTGTACAGTAATCCACAATCCCCGTTCATTGCCGATTTTGTTGGAAAATCTAATATTTTGGGTGGAAAAGTGGTTAAACGGGAAGAAAATGGTTCGGTCATACAATTTGGTGATCAAAAGGTTAAATCGTTAGCTTCCCCGGAAAAAGAAGAGGTACAAGTAGTTATCAGACCGGAAAGTATCAATATTTTAGATGGAGATTCCAAATATTACGATAATTACTTTGAAGGTGAAATTCAGTTTGCGACATATCTCGGGTCAACAGTTAGATATGATATTAAAGTTGGTGAATACGATTTATTAGCTGATACTGTCTATGAATCTGGAGATAGTATTTTACAAAATGGTACAAAAGTAAAATTAGGTGTTGCACCTGAGAGGGTGTTATTAATATGAATTGGCTCAAACGAAATTTGACGGGGCTGGGGATTATTAAGATTATAATATACGCATTTTTCACGCTGTTTCTTATAATACCCTTAGTATCAGTCTTTCTGGTCAGCTTCACAAATGAACCTATCAACTTTTTTGGGTCCTTGATTAGTATAGACACTTTACAAAGCACAATTGAGAAATTCAAGAATGCAACATTGGATAATTTCACATCAATACTGGCCAATAAATCTTACTTTGACGCACTAAAAAACAGTTTATGGCTCTCAGTGCTTGTGTCTGTGGTTGTATTACTCGTCTGCATCCCAATAGCTTACGGCATAGCACGAACCAAAATGCCATTTAAAAAAACAATTAGTGCGCTTTGTACCATACCATTGGTAGTTCCTACATTTATATCCGGTTATGCATTTATTATTATGTTTGGCCGTTCAGGATGGGTTACATACATCTACCAGGCATTAGGCGGCGAAGGGTTTTTGATTGATCCATATTCAATGACGGGAATAGCTTTAGTTCAAATCTTTTTCTTTTTTCCTTATGCGCTTTGGCCAATGGTTGCTGCATTTAAGGTTAGTGATATTTCATTGGAAGAAGCATCAAGAAATATGGGAGCAAAAGGCTGGCTGACTTTTTCTACTATCACATTCCCTTTGGTAATTCCCGGCATGCTATCAACGGCCTTGGTTATATTCGCAGTAAGCTTTTCAGATTTTGGAACACCAATCATTTTAGCCCCAAGCGATTTGAATTTGATTGTAGTTGAAGCATATCGTGAAATTTCGGGATTCTTTAATTGGGGCGGAGCAGCTATACTTACAGTGATTATGATTGCTGTAGCTGGAGTTGTTTATTGGTTACAAAATTTCTTCTTAAAGGGAAAAAATTACGATTCCGTATCAGGTAAACCTAACCAGGTCAAATTAAATAATAATAAATTGCTGACTATTCCGTTGTCTGCTTTTTCAATGTTTGTGGTTTTGGTTCCCTTATTAAGTATGTTGACGGTCTTTATGCAATCGATTGCTACAACATGGGGGAAGGATCCTTTGCCGTCAGGATATACGCTTGACCACTACAAGGAGATATTCACAGGCTCTTTGGGAAATATTCAAAACAGCATTGTGTTAGCCCTTGGAGCACTGGTATTAAGCGTGATAGTGGCCACATTTGTATCCTATTTCGTTGTAAGACAAAATTCTACCGGACTGGATTTTATGACAACAGTGCCGCTGATTGTCCCAGGCATTGCATTTGGTATTGCGTTGATCCAAACGTTCAATACTGCACCGCTTAATTTAACAGGTACAGCTATTATACTGGTTATTGCCTACTCCATCCGGAGAATGCCGTACATGGTAAGATCAACAATTGGTACTATGAAGGCGATTAAAGTCGACATTGAAGAAGCTGCCATTAACCTTGGTGCATCAAATCTGACTGCTGCAGTAACTGTAGTTGGTCCATTAATGCTTCCGGGTATTGCGGCTGGTTCAATACTGGTGTTTGTAACAGTTATCAAGGAAACAAGTATATCGATCCTGATGGCTCCTGCTGAATGGGCACCGATGAGTCTTGCTATTTTCCAAAACGTACTGAGAGCGGAATATTATTCTGCTGCAGCAATGTCTATTATCCTTGTCGTCATAGTTGTGCTATTTCAGGCAATTGCTAACAGACTTACCGATAATGAATCTTAGTACAGGTATCAAGGAGGATACATGGTGAAAAAGGGGTTTATTTTTGACTTGGATGGAACAGTTTATTTAGATAACAAATTAATCGACGGTGCAGCTGACGCTATAAGAAAATTAAAGGAACGTGGCGATAAGGTTATATTCTTCACAAATAAATCAATCGAAAGCATTGGCAATTACGTCAAAAAATTAAAAGGGCTTGGGATCGAAGCAAGCTATAATGAAGTGGTCAATTCTAATTTGCTCACAGCCAGATATTTGAAATCCCAGATAAAAAAAGGCGAAAAAGTATTGGCAATTGGTGAGCAGCCCCTTATTGATGAATTGATAAATCAACAGGTGGTTATTACTGATGATTATAATAAAGCAGCTTTTGTCGTTATGGGCTGGGATCGGGATTTCACGTATGACAAGCTTAACTCCGCTTTTCAGGCATGGTGCAATGGTGCAAAAATAGTAGCGACCAATCCGGACAGAACTTGCCCGGTTTACGGCGGGCAAGTACCGGATTGTGGTGCCATGATAGGCGCACTGGAGGGTGCAACGGGAGAAAAAATTGAATTGATACTTGGAAAGCCTTCTAAACTTGCTGCTGATTTTATCGTTACAAAACTATTAAAATTGCCACCTGAAAATTGCTTTATGGTGGGAGATCGGTTGGAAACCGATATTAAAATGGGTAATGATTATGGCTTGCAATCGGTGCTCGTATTGACAGGCATTACAGATGAGAAATCACTGAAAAAATCAGTATATAAACCGAAAGTAATTATTGATAGTGTGAAGGAGATCGTTACGCTATAGTTTCATAACTTATAATTCCATAACTCGGGACTTCCTGCAGAAATGGCCAGTGCACCAGCCTTAAGTCCTGCAAGTATCTGCTGTTTACTATTCACTAATCCACCTGCTATAATTGGCAGGTGGGTTAACTTTGTCAATTCGTCTATTATATTTGGCATCAGGCCTGGTAACACTTCTATAGCATGTGGTTTACATGAATGTGCAATGTCAATACCTCTTTTCACTGCGTTGCGGTCAATTAGGAAAATCCTCTGTATGGTCATAAGCCCCTTATCTTTAGCATAATTAATCAGACTGCTCTTTGTTGTTATAATACCTTGAGGTTGCCATTGTTCTGCAATATATTTAATAGCACTGGGAGTGTTGGAAAGTCCATCAATAAAATCAATATGAACAAAGGTTATCTTCCCGGCTTCCTTTAAACGATCTATGTATACTTTCGAACTGGATAAGTCTCCTGTTAATAGAAAAGTAACGTTAGTATTTGAATCGATGGCTTTATCAATATCATCTGCTTGTTTGACAGATGATATGACCTGGGAATTAATCATATCAACGATATTTTCCATGCTATCCCTCCGAAGTTTTAGGTTAATTGTAGCATATTTAATACTTTTTCAAAATATTAGTTCCATAGTGGTACGTTCCTTTATGTTGAAACCTCAAACCGCTAATAACTCACATAAAAAGAGTGAAGATAAAATCTCCACTCTTTTGGTAAGCGTGTCGGGTTTCCTATTCCGGTATAATGATTTCGAATAACACTCACTTTTTCTTTTAGCGAAAATCCATGAGCTCTGGATAGTCTGTAATAATCCCATCCACGCCATAATCCATTAACAGATCAACCCACTCTTCATCAACAACTGTATATGGCCATGTTTTTAACGCTCTATGATGAATCCTGTCTACTGTATCTTGATCCAATAAAATTTTATTCGGATTGACATAGTCTGCATATTCAGCATATTCTTCAAGATGCTCATCAGTGATTTCACCATGGTCTAAGCCTTTGCCCTCAAGAGCGATGTCCGTTCACCTTTTATTCAGTTAACGAAAAGTCGTTTTCCCACGTATTCGTATATAGAGCTCGTCTGACACCCCGATAGACCCAAGCTCCTTTAGGAAAATCGGTTATTTCTGCTTCAAATACTACGTCGTCATCCTGATGGTGCGTCACTTCAACAATATTGCTTTGATTACCTTTATCTACGTGACCGAAATCAATCAAGACATTTCCGGTATCTTCCAGGTAGCGGGCACTGCCAATGATATTGGTGAAATAGTCTTCTCCACGTTCTTCACCGTACGTCCAGATGATTTCTGCTTCTTTTGTTTTTTCATTGATACGGTAATGGGTAGCAGCACTGAACTGCTTGGATAATGCTTCATCGCCGCGTGTTATGACAGTATTATTATCATATAACAGCAAATCAAGTGTGTCCGGATTATCGTCAAAATCAGGCAGGATATTGGCATCATGCTGGCCTGCCGGGTATTTGAAGTCTTCCCCCTGACCATCAATCAGGTATTCCTGCATATCTTTATCCCAGCCTTCCGGATAAGCGAGCATCCATTTAATTTCTTCGGTTTCATAATCAATCTTCATTACCGTGTCACTGTTTCGGCCGGAAATGATAATACTATCATCACTTTTGTCATACACGACAGAATTTTGATGGAACCAGTCTGTCAGGCCATCTTTCGGCTCGGTGCTGTCATGTTCCTCGTATTGTTCCTTGGTGAAAAGGTCCTTTAAATCAATCTGTTTGACGACATCACCGGTTTCCCGGTCAATTTCTATCATCATATCTTCCATGTACTCACCACGGCCGTCATTAACCGTCAGGATCAAATTGCCTGATGGCAGCTCAGCAATATCATGGTGGATCAGTGTGGATTCCATACCCTCTGACTCAGCCTGGGCCGCCTCTTCACTGATTTTAAACGCATTGTAGAGTTTACCAAGATAATCGGTCTCAAACAGTCGGTTATAGGCACTTCCGCTGTTGTCATCCTTACCCAAATATAACAGGCGTCCATTGTTTAATTCCTGTAAAACGTGGCTGTTATAGCCAGATCCATACCAGCGGATGTCACCGTTGATATCGAATCCGTATACAAATTTTGTACTTGGGATGGCAAAAGTCAATTCATTAGCACTAATATCCATTTTCCCTAAGTCAGCTGTTTTAATGTTAATATCCGGTATATAATTCGGCAGTTCGTCCGTTGAAATGGTTAAGGTTTTTTCCAGTGTTTCTCCGGATTCCGTTTCTGCGGTTATTTCCACTTTATTGTCATAGTCGGGATACAGTCCCAACACAGGCAATTCATGGTGGGTTTTATAGTCCGCGAACGTTTTGGAAATATCGGTTTCTTCATCTTTACCTTTAACCGTAAAGGAAACTTTTGCCGCTTCTTCCGTGTCAAAAATGACCAGTGCGGCCAACGGGCTCCTGTCATACGGGTCGAGGTTCACATATGGCTCATCCAACGTACTCCCTTCACTTTCGGACAAGATTTCCGATTCCAGTTCTTTCTGCTGATCCAGAAGATTTTGTGCTTTTTCGGGAGGGTATTTATATTCCGGTTCGGCTTCTTCGTCATCTTCCTTTGCTGCCTGATTACTTTTTTCACTCTGGTTATCAGATTCCTGATTGGCGCTTTGGTCTGCATTGTAATTAGTCAGGAAAAATATAGCGATCAGTACAACGGCGGCAATAGCGGCAACTGTTATGACTTTTTTCATATTCTTTTACTCCCCACACGTTTTTCTATTTGCTCTATTATTCTACCATAATAGCCCGAGTACGTGAATGGAAATATTCGCTTATTCATCCATCTGTTGAGAGTGTCACAGCACGTCCGCCCATGGATTCCCAATTCCGCTCAAATAATTTGCGCTCATAATATTCCGCTTGGCCGGTGTGCGGATCGTACGCAATTACCTGATTACCAGCAACCCCCACCAGAACAACAGCATGTTCATTTTCGTACCAGTCAATCACATCACCATCGTCGTCTGTCCACGTCTTACCGTAAAAAGTCTCGCGCTGCTCAAGCGTCGTCCACGCCATGACCGGCTTTCCCGAACGGACAATATCCAGAAGCGAACTAAACGGCTGGCCCGTTAAGTCAATGCCACAATCGGGCATAAACGTCTCAATCGTTTCCAATATCGGCCCTTCAAAAACGCCGTAACTCCCATCGTCCGAGTCGGTATACGGATCGCCGACAAACGCTTTATTCGGGTGGGTGCCTTTCCATTCGCCATCGACCTTTCGTACCTTATCTCCTTTTGGCAGCGCATCTGCCACCTCATATTTATCAACCGGCTCACCACGGCCCCAGCTCAAAAGCATTGCCAGAGATGTCGCCTCACACCCTGTTGGCAGATCCGGGTATTGGTAATAGAGCGGCACTCCTGTAATTTTCACATTCCGCTTTGGTGCAAAGGTTTTTTTACTGCTTGCAATGAAAAAAATCGTTATTAGAAAAAATCCAAGAACAATTCGTTTAATCACTACTTCCGCCTCCCATCTTAAGCTCACTATAACATAATGGCGATTGAAGCTTTTTGTCATTACTAAAAAAACATTCATCATCATAAACATTAACAGAGGTTCATTAAACATCAAGTGAGGTGCGATAACTATGAATGTCGCTGTCATCGGTACTGGATATGTCGGGCTTGTTACAGGGGTGTGCTTAGCCCAGATGGGGAGTAGCGTAACGTGCATTGATATCGATGAAGATAAAATCAGAAAGTTGCAAAGCGGTCAGTCTCCTATTTATGAGGATGGTCTTGAGGAACTCTTACAGACGAACCTTGACCAGAAAAAACTAAATTTCACTTCCGATTATAAAAAGGGTCTGGCTGACAAAGATGTTATTGTTATAGCGGTCGGAACACCTCAAAATAACGATGGATCGGCCGATTTGTCAGCACTGTTTGCTGCCTGCAGGGCGATTGCAAAACACATGGATGAAGATACCATCATCGTCACCAAGAGTACGGTCCCCATTGGAACAAATGAACGCATTAAACATAACATCGAACAGCATTCTCCAAAAAGTATGGCCGCAAAAGTCGTATCCTGTCCTGAATTTTTGCGCCAGGGATCGGCGGTTCATGACACATTCAATGCTGATCGAATCATCATAGGTTCTGAAGACAATGATGCGCTGGAAACCGTCGGAAAACTTTATCAGCCATTCAACATTCCGATCGTTAAAACGGATCTGAGAAGTGCAGAAATGATCAAGTATGCATCGAACGCTTTCCTGGCAACGAAAATCAGTTTCATTAATGAATTCGCCAACCTTTGTGAACGCGTTGGCGCAAACGTGGATGATGTGTCAAAAGGCATCGGGATGGACGGACGTATTGGGAAACATTTTTTAAAAGCTGGGGCAGGATATGGCGGCTCCTGCTTTCCAAAGGATTTGAGTGCTATCATATCCGATGGCAGAAGCGCCGGTTATCCGATGTCTATTTTGGAAAGTGTCCAATATGTGAATGACAGGCAAAGTGAATTATTGGCAGATAAGATTTCAAAGCGGTTCGGCCGTTTAAACAATAAAACCATTGCAGTATTGGGTCTTGCATTCAAACCGGGAACAGATGATATGCGGAACGCCCCATCCATTCCCTTGATTAAAAAAATGGTCGATGCTGGTGCAAACATTAAAGCGTTTGACCCGGCTGCAGCCAAAAATGCCATAAACGTTTTACCAAAGGATATTGTTTACGCCGGTACAATCGGAGAGGCACTTCATCAAGCAAGCTGTGCCGTCATTTTAACTGACTGGAAAGACGTAAAAGAATATCAACCCGATTCTTTTAAGAAATATTTGGCCAGCCCGATTATCTTTGACGGGCGAAACTGCTTCCCGTTGGAAAAAATGAAAGATAGCGGTATCGAATATCACTCGATTGGCCGTCCACCGGTTTATCCGGGCAATTCGTGATGTCTTATGAGGCATCTTTTTTCTTGTTTAAAATGATCAAGGAATGTCAAATACTAGAAGGGAGATTAGCCAATCTGCTTATAAAGTCAGAAAGGGGTCAGCTTCATGCCCTCGAACTTACAAAAAAATACTGTGACGGGCCTCATGGAGAAAGCATTCATCTATTTTCTCCTGCTGCAGCCGGCTCTGGATTTATTGGCCTATTTTAATATTCCGATTTCAACGGTTTTAAGAGGACTGGCCATGGGTGTTGGGCTTGTATATATATGGCTGCTGTCGGACAGACGAGGGAAAAAGGCAGCACTCATTTACCTCGTGACACTTGGCCTTTTTATGATGGTACACTTGGTGACTAATTATATCGTAAAAGAGCCATTTAACATATCACTTGAACTGACATATATGATCAAAACAGTTTTCTTTATCATATTATTATTGGTTTATATTTTTGTTATAAAGTCATTCTCAAAAAAGAAAAATTGGCAACAAATTATTCAGTTATCTGTATTGATCAATGTGATGTTTATAGCGGTAGTCATGCTGCTTGCGAATCTGACGGGCAGTGGTCACAAAAGTTATAATGCTCTGGCGAAAGAAGGTCATTCAGGCTGGTTTTTTTCGGCAAACGAATTAAGCATTATTTTGGGCATGGGGGTTAGTATCATGATTTTATACATGGTTCAAAAAAGAAAGCTTTTGGATAAAGCTTTGTTAGTGCCTGCTATTGGTCTCGTCATTTGGGCCATGCTGACGGTGGGCACGAAGGTCAGTTTTGGATCAATCATCATTGTGCTGGCTATCTCCATTATACTGTTCATCATCAAAGCTATATATCATAAACGATATTGGCTGAATGCGATCATTCTCTCAGGATTTCTGGCAGCAACCATCCTGATGACGCCAAGCAGTCCAGTCGGAAATAACCTTGGCCTGACGTTTGGGACGGACATCATCAATCAAGGCAATCGTCCCGCGGATGTTGAGAACGATGAAACAAATAAACAACAGACGGGACAGAGACTGTTAAGCGGCAGGGAGGATTTTTTACATAGTATAAAAGCACAATACCAGGAAGCTCCTCTATCACAAAAATGGTTTGGTATGGGTTATGGGGGAAATTATACGGTCACACCAAAGCTAATCGAGATGGACTTTTGGGACTGGTATTTTAACTTCGGTATTGCTGGATTTGTCCTTTTAATAATACCGCTGATTTATATCGGTTACCGCATTATTTTCAATTTGTTTAATAAGCATCTAAAACAAATAAATGTCCCCATCATCTTTGTGGGGGTATCTGTCTGTTTAGGTTTGGGCAGTGCGTTTACAGCGGGTCATGTTTTGTCATCACCAGCTGTGAGTATATACCTTGCTGTTTTGATTGGTTACCTGTTCACACTCACTAATCAGAAACCTTCAACATGAAAAATGTATAACGGGGTGGGGAAATTGGAGAAAATATTAGTGATTAGTACGATGTATCCCAGCAAGGCGCATCCCAGTTTTGGAATTTTTGTGCATAATCAGGTGAAGGCGCTAAGGGAACAAGGTTTCCATATCGACGTTGCCGCCATCAAAGATCCGCGAATGGACAAGCCATCTGTCGCCATAAAATATGTGGTATGGATAATCAAAGTCGTCCTTATTCTGCTTACTAAAGGCAGGCAATACGATCTTATTCATGCGCACTATGTATTCCCAAGCGGGAAGTTGGCACTATTGTATAAAAAACTTTTCCGCACCCGGGTTATCGTAACGGCACATGGCGGCGATTTGGACAAGATGGCCCAAAAGGGTGAGTTCTTCTTTAACCAGACAAAAAGGGTTTTGCATGAAGCCGATCACATTATTGCTGTCGGGGAAAAGCTTAAACATGACATGTTGACAATGTTTGACGTGATCGGACAAAATATTACGGTTTTAAACATGGGCGTCAATCGGCAGTTATTTATGCCAATGAATACGAAGACAGCCAGGAATTTGGTCAATATATCGCCCTCAGCCACGACGATTCTGTTTGTTGGCAATATGATTGAGGCAAAAGGCCTGGCGGAACTGGTAAGCGCCTATCATAACCTTAAAAAAACATATCCAAGCCTGGAACTCCATTTAATCGGTCCGCAAAAAGAGCCGGTATTTGCGGATTGGATTAAAGACCATATTTCAAATGAAGGAATCGAGGGTGTCCATATCCACCCGCCGATGGAGCAGCGGGAAATAGCCAAATGGCTCGCTGCAGCAGATGTTTTTGTCATTCCATCATACATGGAGGGGTTCGGCCTTGTGGCATTGGAGGCGATGTCGTGCCACACTCCGGTAGTCGGCAGTGATGTCGGCGGCTTAAGTTATTTGCTCAATGGGAATGCCGGCGTGTTGGTAGAGCCGAAAAATGAAACATCTTTAAGGCTGGGGATAAAAAAAGTCCTTGAAGATGTAGATTTACGTCAGCAGCTGATTGCAAATGGGGAGGAAAAAGCACAAACGTATGACCAGGAAAACATGATTGGTCAGCTTATTGAACGATACCACCGAGAATAGGAGCGAAAGACAGTTGACCCAGCCAAAGTTACTTCTTATTTCGTCAGTGGGCGGACATTTAACACAGCTGTTACAGCTTGAACCCCTGTTTAAAAATTATCACTACCATATTGTAACCGAAAAGTGTGCCGTAACGATGGAGCTGAAGGACAAATATCCGGTATCCATGCTCGTTTACGGCGCCAGGAATTATTTATTCCGGTACATATTCAAATTTATATTTAACACATTGAAGGCATTCTGCATCTTTTTGCGCAGACGCCCCGACGTTATTATCACCACAGGTGCACATACAGCAGTCCCGATGTGTTATATCGCTAAACTCTTCCGGAAAAAGGTTATTTTTATCGAAAGCTTTGCGAAAACCGACACTCCAACATTATCCGGCAGGCTGGTTTATCCAGTAGCCGACCTGTTTATTGTCCAGTGGAAATCGATGCAAAAGATATATCCCAATTCCGTTTATGGAGGGTCCATCTATTGATATTGGTTGTTTTAGGCACCCACGAGCTGCCATTTACCAGATTATTAAATGAAGTGGAGCGGTTAAAAAAGGAAGGCATCATTCAAGAAGATGTGGTTGTTCAGCATGGTCATACAAACTATGAAAGTGACAACCTGACGCTGAAACAGTTCGTCAGCCTCAAAGAAATGGATCTGCTGTACGAGCGGGCACGGCTGATTATTACACATGCCGGTACAGGTTCGATTATCATGGGGCTGCGAAAAGGCAAAAGGGTTATTGCCTGTCCCCGTTTGGCAAAATACGGCGAACATAATGATGATCACCAGTTGCAGATTGTGACTGCACTGACGGGACAGGGGCATATTTTGAGCTGGGAGGAAGAAAGCCTGCTGGAAAGCGTCATTCAGGAGGCTGAAACATTTGAGCCCCAACCATTTCATTCAGGCAGGGAACAGATACACCAACTCATTGAAAATTTTATTAAGGAAGTGTAGCTGCTAGATATGGCACACTCTTGCTGAAAATGGTTTTTCAATGATATAGCGTTTGAACGAGCCTCTCACTTGATTTTCCTGTTGAATACTGATTCCATTCATTGGCAAATGTATCAATCTGCTCCATGTGAAAATCACCATTTTTCAGCACATCAATCAAATCATCCGTATTTTTTACGACAGGTCCCGGAACAAGTTCTGCATAGTTCTCCCAGAAGCCTTTCGAATGCGCATATTCTTCCAAATCATACGCAAAAAACACCATTGGTTTGCACATTAATGAAAATTCAAACGGAACGGACGAATAATCCGAAATTAAAATATCCGTCATGATGAGAATGTGATTAATATTATCCAAGCCGGAAACATCGTAGACAAAACCGGGATAGTCGGTTTCTGCATTGACGTTCATTTTAGGATGAAGACTGAGAAATAATACATACTCACGACAGAGTTCAGTATACATTTTGTGAATATCCAGGTGAATTCTTGCTGCATTAAGTTGATTGTCACGGTACGTTGGGGCATATAAAATGACTTTCTTTTCATTGATAACCGGAAATTGATTTATTAATGATTGTTCGATTTCTTGTTTAGCTGCTGTGTCAAAAAAGAAATCAGTTCTGGGAATGCCTGTTCTTAAAAATTGCTTTGTCGTTACGTTAAAGGCCTCTGAAAATATGGCAGCCATCTTCTCTGATCCAACGATAACAAAATCAAATCGCTTATAAACGTTTTCGAACCGTCTGCAGGCTTTTGCGTGCCGGTTTTTAATTTGGTGATCTTTGAGCCCGAACTTTTTGATTGCCCCAGCCGCATGCCATAATTGAATACATTTTGTGTTTTGCCTAAAACGCGTGACCGAAAGAAATCCAAAATAATTGTCAACGAAAACTTTCTCAGATGTTGCTAAATGGTAAACCGATCGTATCCAATCAAGTATGTACGGAAATTGAAACATCATGATCCGTCGGTGTGGCGCATCTTCAAACATCATACAGCACTTGCGGGTTTTCAGAATTATAATGCGCTGGTCCGTAAGTTTTTCTAATGCATCCATGGTATATAAGGCATTATTCCCAAATGACACGACAAATGTTGTTTTGTTTGTTTGAGGAAATAATTTAAAAAAAGTAAAAAACACGCGAAAAACAAAGAGGTAAGCGGTAATGACGAGTTCTCTAACCATTTTTATTCAAATCTGTCTTTATTTTTGTCGTTGATATGCCAATCGTTCTTGGTAAATAAATGACGTCGCAATACGCTTTTAAATAATCAAACTTACCCTTCCAGTCATCCCCCATGACAAACACATCGATATGGTGCTTTTGAATATCGTCCACTTTTTGCTCCCACGTATCTTCCGCGATGACTTCATCCACATAGCGGACAGCTTCAAGGATGGCTTTTCGCTGCTCAAATGAATAATATGCCTTTTTCCCCTTTAAGGCATTAAACGCATCTGATGAAATGGCAACAACCAGGTAATCGCCGTATTCCTTGGCGCGTCTTAATAAGTTGATGTGCCCCGTATGCAGGATGTCAAATGTACCGTATGTGATGACTTTTTTCATAATATAACCTCCAAGTTAGACTA
>NZ_DATGTI010000155.1:0-18935 GCF_035301925.1 Lentibacillus sp.
TGACAACCGGCATCACATCACTTGAAGCATTCTCCCGGACATATTCCAAATCAAACGCCATGAGCGGCTGTCCGGCAGTAACGTGATCGCCTGTACTGACGGAAGGCGTAAAACCTTCCCCATTTAAAGAAACTGTTTCAAGCCCGATGTGAACCAGTACTTCGGTGCCGTCATTTGCACGCAGACCAATTGCATGCTTTGTATCAGGAATTTGAACGACTTCACCATCAACCGGTGCATAAATTTTTCCTTCCGACGGTTTAACGGCAACACCGTCCCCCATCATTTTTTGGCTGAATACGGGATCAGGCACCTCCTCGAGCGGAACAATTTCACCATTGACAGGTGCGTATATCTCAGTTTTGGAATCACCTTTTTTAAATAATTTTTTAAACATCGTATAAAAACTCCTTCTTGATGAGATTGATTCAGTTCAAACATTAGTATGCACAAAAAATTTCAAATAAAAATGCATGGCGGTATAAAGAGGGTTGTCTCCCCCTTTCTAAAATACCACCATGCCTGATCAAGTCAGTAACATGTGATGCCTATTAACTATCAATCTAGTCTTATTTTATCATCTTATAAACTTAAAAACAACAAGTTAGCATCAAGACTATCTGTATATTTTAATTATAACCATATAACATTAAATAAACAAATTAAATTAGTCCTTTCTGCCCGTTTTTTCGGGAAATTTGACTCGTTTTGTACCGGAGCCCTTCAGAAATAGAATATTTAAACTATAATAAGAATAACAATTCGTTTAGGAGGCGAAGCAATGGCAAAAATGCACCTGATTCCTTATCAAGTGGAAGAAATTGAAGACACTGCAACTGATATTCCCCAAGGCGTCCAAATGATCCAAGCTCCCGATGTGTGGGAACAGTCAGATGAAGGAAGCGGCAACGTCATCGCTATCATTGATACAGGCTGTGATACGAGCCATCCGGACTTGAGCGGCCAAGTCATTGATGGCAAAAACTTCACGAATGATGGTGACGGGACGCAATATGGTGATGACAACGGACATGGCACCCATGTGGCAGGAACCGCCGCAGCAGCTGCAAGTGAAGAAGGGATTTCCGGTGTTGCGCCAAATGCCAAACTGCTGATTGTCAAAGTACTTGATGCGAATGGCAGCGGCGAATACCAATGGATTATTGATGGCATCAACTATGCAACTGACTGGGAAGGTCCGAACGGTGAAAAAGTGCGGGCGATTTCCATGTCACTTGGCGGTCCGGAAGATGTCCCGGAACTCTATCAGGCTGTTAAACGTGCCATTGACAACGGTATCCCGGTTGTGTGTGCTGCCGGAAATGAAGGGGATGACCGGCCGGAAACCGATGAATATGCCTTCCCCGGTGCCTATAATGAAGTCGTTCAGGTCGGTGCTGTCAATTATGAACGGGAAATCGCGCCATTCAGTAACACGAATAACGAAATTGATATCGTTGCTCCCGGTGTGGATATTCTATCAACCTATACTGACCAAAAATATGCACGGCTCTCCGGAACATCAATGGCCACACCGCACGTAACAGGAGCGCTTGCCCTGGTTACAAGTATCGCCGAGCAGCAATTCGACCGGAAACTGACAGAAGCAGAACTTTACGCCCAACTGGTAAGACGCACCGTGCCATTAGGCTATCCAAAATCAGCAGAAGGGAATGGCCTGGTCGCACTCGATGTATTGAACCGATTTGAACAATTATTCCAGACATTTAATACGGCTTTTAAATGATTTGTGCTTGATTCGGGCAGCGGGATCCTAGTTTGAAAGAAACGTGGGATGCCGCTGCCCTATGGATTTGGGGGGGGGCGGCTGCAAAAATAAAAGTCAAATTATCTACAACGAGTAAAGTGATTACGATATACAGCAACAGCATTAAAAATGCCATCAGCAGAGTTGGCCGGCCATCAAGAACAATCTGATCCCATTGATCCATCCATGCAACATCCCCCTGCCTTATACGCTAGTGTGTAAAATACTTTTTGATGACCTTAAGGTGAATGATGTTCATGAATAGCAAGCAAATGTACACATTGAATAAGATTCGGATAATCCGCAACAGGCAACTCCGCACCACCCAACACTTCCACAGCCTTGCAGAATTTACCCCTCTTCTTCAGAAAGGAACCGATACCTATTTGCTTTCTATCAAAAAATTTATGGTTAAGCAAAGGAGGCTAACCCCATCAAATCAAAGAATCAGCCTCTCTGAATGAATCTATTGAATATCGGAACTCTTAATTTTCCACATGATTTCTGCATTTTCTTTCATGGTAAATGTCGGCTCATAATAGACTTCATAGAAATCAGATTCAGGCACATCGTATTCCAGTACGCCACTTGCCTTTTTACCCTGTTTTAAATCATGTGAGAACATATTTGTATTCGTATCAGGACTGCCAAAATATTCATTCACAGCATTACCGTCTGCATCATAAACGGAGAATTCTGTATTATCTACAAAACCACTGTCCGCAGAAGCATTATGAAAACTAACTTCCAGCCGCAGTACATTACCATTTTCAGCTGGTGTGAACTCACCTTGTTCGCCCCACGAAGTACTATCGATTGTAACTTCCATGCCATCAATCGAAACCGTGTCACCGATCCCGTAAACTTTTTCTTCTTTCTCTGATTCATTTGTTCCTTCGTTGGACTTCTGTTGCTCCTCTCCGCCGGACGCCTGTGCTTCATCACCTTCTGAACTGCTTCCATCCTCAGTTGAAGCGTCTGCACTTTCACTTTCTGTACTATCGTTTTCAACTTCCTGTACTTCGGATTCGCCACAGGCTGCCAGCACTAATGTAATCAATGCCACCATCAGCAAACTTACAAATTTTTTCATCACTAATTCCTCCTTGGAAAAATTAAGCACCTTTAGCTTCCCGTCGATTCGTTCGACTTATCTTTTCGGAAAACCCCCATCAAGCCTGCAATACCGATTAATATAAAGGAAATCAAGTAAAACATTGAGATACTGATAAGTCCGCCGATTGCTGAAACGATTAAAAGAATACCACCTAAATTCGCTTTCGATTTAACGACAACAGCTCCAACAATTGCCAACGCCGAGAAAACAAATGCTGACCAGCCAAGTCCGGTTATAGAACTGGAGCCGCTCTCACTGAATGCCGCATCCACCCCTCCTACAAACAACGCCAAGATTGCTGCAAAAAATCCTATAATACCGCCGATGAGACCAAGTACAAATTCTGTCGTACGGTTCATCGTCACTCACTCTCCTTTATTATTATTCAATGGTTATTTTATCAATAAAGGTATACATATATTTGCACACCCATCCAAAGCAAAAAAAATAACCCCTTGCATACAGATAACACGTATAAATTCGATTGCGTGTATAGCTTCCGAATTCAAAAATCTTTTGCAGCTCTGGAACAATATTCCCGGAACCCTGAAAATGAGAAAAAAACTGGATTTATACCCAGTTTTGTTTATATAAACAAAATATGCTCATCACGATTTAATTGGTATTCCAACCCTCGCACCTCCAACATATTAAGCTCCAATCCCCGGCGTCAATTAAAATCGTATACTGGCACTTCCACTGACAACCGGGAATGGCAGACAATCCTATTCACCAAGGATAAGCTCTAAACCTCCAAACGGTAAATTAAAAAACGATCATATGGATCACCATTAAATTCGTCTGACAGGGTGATTTTTTCCTGTAATTCAAAAGCAGTGCTGTTTTCCAGATAGTCAGTGTAATCGTCTGACCCATAATAGACAATCAGCTCGATATCCCGCTTATATTGCGCTGCTGAACGCAGGATATTATGGATGACGCTCATAAATACCTCGACCGAAAATGGATTAAAAAAATAAAACCGGTTATCTGACGGATCGACCCGGTAATCTTCCGCCAAACAGTATTGAAAGTGAATCTTATCGATGCCTACCTCTGCCTGATTCAAATAACGATTACGGTTCCTGACTGCCTCATCATAGAGATTTTTGTTCATTTCGACCCCGGTAACAGTTGAATTGTAAAAATAATCGATATAAAAGCTTAACCGCCCTTTCCCGCAGCCAAAATCAACGATATGATCACTGTTTTTCAAATGATACTTCTGAAACAATATCTCCAGCGCCCTGTATGGCGTCGGTTGATAGGGGTTATAATGCGTGGCATCAGCGGCCATCCTTTGAGCACCGCGGGTTTTGATGTTCAGCAGCTTGTCATAATAGTACTCTTTCATAGGTATACTCCTTAAGTGAAGTCTGACATTCACGAATGTTCGTTTATGCCGAATCATTCCGCTTGTATACTGAAACGTTTTAAAAGCCTGTTTTGGCGGGCATCTCAAAACAGGCTTTTGTTTAACGATCGCGATAAATAACACGTGTACCGCAAATCATATCATGTAATGCCTTCTTTTCATCGTTCCAGCCTGCCATCATGAAGCCAATAAAGAATGGCAATGCAGAAAGAAGATAAGCAAACCACCTTCCAATTGACTTTAAGATACTGATCTGTGTCATGCGATCTTTATCAAGTACCTGTATTCCTGTTATCAGTTTTCCCGGTGATCCTTTGTATTTGCTTGCAGTAAAGATAATAATAAAAACAACAATATAAATCAGATCTGCTACATCTTGTGACACTGAAACATAATCAGGGTCCGATAGCTGACCAAATGCAAGATTTTCCCCAATCGCTAAGGCGATCACAACATATAATAACATCATAAAAATACCGTCAAGCAGATTCGCCCAGAACCTGATCCAAAATCCCGCCGGTTGGTACTCATTCATCTAATCCCCCACTCTCTTTGATTACAGTGTAAAATATCTCTTGGTAATCTTAAAGTGATGGTGTTCATGGATAGCAAGCAAATGCACACATTGGATGAGATTCGGGTATTCAGCTATTGGATCGGGATAATAGATGTGCCCTGCTATGTCCTCTTCAATGGTTTGCAGTCGTTCTTTCAGCATTTTCGTTTCCATATCCAGCTGTTCCTGTATTCCGGTGAAACTATATTTATTTTCCAGGTCGGTCGGAGGTTTTACGATAAATGGCGCCTTCATAGGCCTCGTTTTCTTATCCCGAAACGCTTCATATATATTATAGGTTTCTGTCTGATAAGGTTTTTTTCTCCGCAAATGGGCAATCGGAAGCATAACCGGAATATAAACATATGAAAATCTACGGAGCATTCTCACCATCAAGATGAGGTGGTATAGTGTTTCGGCAATGGACCACTTACCAGGCTGCGGCATTTTCCATGGATCGGACGCCTGTATTACCGGATCATGATAAAACACTGTTCTTTGCTGTTCCAACTGTTGAAAATGCTGTTGCATCTGTACACTCTTCATTTTAAACCCTCCCTCCCAAAATTCTGCTATCACATATCCTTTTTTAAAAATCAATGCCTAAACAAAAGAGGCTAACCTCATCATATCACAGGGGTCAGCCTCTCTGAATTCACCTATTGCATATCAGGACTCTATTTTCCACATAATCTTAGCATTTTTTTAGATAAATGCCGGCTTATATGAAACACGGATCTACTCATACTCCTTCTCAAACGTCCTCGTACTTCTCACCGTGTCAATAGGGCGAACCATTTCCTCAATCTGCTCGCGCTGTGGTTCCAACTTTGGCGGCAGGGCCAGTTTTTCACCCAATGTTTCATACGGCTCGTCACCCATGAATCCCGGACCATCCGTTGCAAATTCGAATAAAATCTGCGGAGCCACAGGTGCGTACAATGATTCAAAATAGAAACGGTTCACGTACCCGGATGTGCGGAATCCAAAATTGTCCATACGCTTAATCCATTGTTCCAGCACGGAACGGTCTTCAACGCGGAATGCCGAGTGATGAACCGTTCCATAGCCCTGCTGTGCATTGGGCATAACGGTGTTAAGTTCTACAATGACCCGTGCGCCATTTCCGCCTTCAGCGACTTCAAACAGATGACGGTCGCCTTCCTGATCGATTTCTTTAAACTGCAGGACTTTTTCCATCACATCTTTGAAATAATCAAAATTGGCGATGCGCACATGGATTGGCCCAAGACCGGTAATGGCGTACTCCAGCGGTATTGGGCCATCCTGCCATGGCGTTCCCGGTGCCACGCCATCCAAGTTTTCATCCGAGACCAACTGATATTTCTGATCGTCAAAATCTGAGAACGAAAGTGTTTTGACACCAAATTCTTCCTTGATGCCGTCATGCTGCACTTCAAGCCGATCAAAACGTTTTACCCAGTACTTCAATGCCTCGTCACTTGGCACGCGAAATGCCGTTTTAGCAATCTCATTCGTCCCGTGTGTTCCCTGTGGAATCCCCGGGAAATCGAAAAACGTCATATCTGTGCCCGGATTTCCCTCATCATCGGCAAAAAACAAATGATATGTCCGGATGTCATCCTGATTGACCGTTTTTTTGACCAGGCGCATACCCAATACATACGTGAAAAATTCATAATTCTTTTCCGCACTGCTAGTGATGGCAGTGACGTGGTGCATGCCTTTTATGCCATTCATGAAAATGCCTCCACATCAACCAGACTATTTATCTGAATTTAGTTATCTTCAATTAAAACTAAATATAATATATCTGATACATCCGTGTCAAGGGGTCTGTCCCCCGCCACGTTAATGCGTTAATGTAGTGAGGGACAGACCCCTTTATCCTAAGTGCCGATGACACCTTGAAATACAAGCCCTTCATCAAAACCTATCACTTTAACCATGTTTTTATCTTTTACAAAAATGCTTTTATATTGAGGTTGTCCATTCGCATCTTTTAAGATGATGATCCGTATGTTCTCATTATCTTCCACGACTTGCATCTGATAATCATCTGAATCAACCTGTTCATCCAATATGTCACTTTCAGGATACATCCCATACGCAGTGTTTTCGGGTACATCATTAAACCCATGTTGCTTCTCAGGTTCAGTCAGTTTCACATTTTTTCTCAAGTCAGCTGCTTCAGTTTTGCCTGTAACCTGTGCTGAATCCGTAAAAGGTGCTGAAGTAACCAGCATGGCACCCGCTACTGTATTCAAACATAAGGATTTCATTGTCATTCCCCTTTCCTTTTTCGGGTTATCTTTATCATAGTGAAGCTTTTTAATAAAAGGATTGGAGAATCATTAGAAAACACTGAGAAATTCGTGGAAAAATTGCGGCAGCCCTGTAACCATCCTGTCATGTTTTGGGACAAAGGGGCAGACATTGCCCATCCGACCCTCTGTTCTGGTCTGTTTCACCCCTTCTTCTTCGCAAGTTCATCACGGTCCAGTGCCCGTGGGGGTTCTTCCATCCAGCCGTGTTTGATCAAGATATTCGCGCCATCTTCTGCATATTTCAGGATTTCATTGAGCAATCGGTTGTATGTGGCACCCAAGTCTCTCCGCGGGCTCATGGACATACTTGTGCCATAAAACCCGACGCTCAACGCAATCAAACCGGTACTGTAAAACATCATGAGCTTGTCTGAAAATGTATATGTTGTGGAATCTGTTACGGCATCTTCCAGCCTTGTCGAAGCGGGGAGATCATCCTCATGAAGAATCGAGCCAAATATCTCACAATGCTTTTGTGCTATTTCCTTTCCTCTGACCAGGTATTTGCGGACATCCGTATTGGTGGCCACCTGACTGAAGCCTACCAATGTGGCTGCACCCAGCGCATTACGGACATAGTTACCGAATAGGTTATTGATTTCAGAACCTGCCAATGGCCTTCTTTCGCCAAAGTAGCCCGTCAGAAAGCTTTGGTTTTTGACAAAGTCATAACTTTCCGGCTTCGGAAGCGATGGATAAAAGGTGAAAAAACCTCTCGACTGTAAAACGTTATTGACCATTTTCAGAAATCCAATTTGATCCTGCAGACATTCGGAAAAGAAATTATAGACATCTTCCCTGTCGGCCAATGACAAGCTGACATTGTATTCCTGCATGACAATCCGAGCACCCTGCTGCAAATAATACAGCACGTATTTATCAGAAAATAGCCTCGGCGCAGTAGTATCCACATCTTCATCCAGATTGAACCCATATGGAAGCGGATAATTTTCCCGGCTGAATATTTCCGTTATTTTAGTCATATGGGATTGTGCCTGGTTCAGACCTTGCTGTAATAGCTGACTGGTTTCATCATCCTCTGATTTGGCCAAAAAGTACTGCAGCTGACATATCAGAGCACTATCATTAACGTAACTTACCCAAAGTTGTGTAATATCTGCTGATGTCAAAGACTGATTTTCTAAATTCACTGCCGGCACCTCCAAATGCTTCAATATGCATATTTTTTACCATAAGCGGAATTTGTATGTATCTTTTCAACAAAAAAAAGAGCTATTCCACTAAGGATCGGCTCTTTACAGTGAAATTGTTTATTTGATAATCAGGACTGGGCATTTGGCTTCCTGAACAATTTGATGGCTGACACTTCCCAGCAGCAATTTCTTCATACCGCCAAGTCCGCGGCTGCCGGCAATGATTAATCGATATTATTTTCGTCTGCATACTCACAAATTTTTATTCCTGCATTACGGTTGTTGTCTGCGATAACAATATCTGTCGTGATTGAGATATCTTCTGCTTCGAATTCCCGATTGATTTTTTCCATATCCGGTCGCAGAGCATCTGCAACATCGTATTGAATACTTTTGGCAACTATCATATTTGTACTCGGACCGGTCACGGTCACAACGGCTACGACGTATACTTCTGTCTCCGGAACGCCAGCAGCCTGTAACTTTGCTTCCTGAAGCGCTTGTTCACTTAATTCTGAACCATCATAAGCGACTAAAATTTTACGTTCCATGGCCAGCACTCCCTTATTAAGCTCAGAAACTCCTGAATCATAGCCTATCTCAATTATATCATGTTTATGCCCAAAACTTGACTCAATAAATTTGTAAAAAGTTTTTGAAATATCCGATTGATTTATGAGCGCTTCCCATTTTTCAATGAGACATGCTATGATAAACCTGCATTCCAAAATGAAGAGGTTTGTGATCCCTATGCCGACACTTACATATGGCAAAACTGATATACATTATATCCTTTACCGGGAGCAGCGCAGCGACTTGAAAATATCCGTCACATTGATTAACGGTGTCGAAGTCTTTGCACCCGAAAACCTTGATGTCGATAAACTTCATGATCATTTGAAAAAGAAAGCACCATGGATCCTCAATAAAATAAATGCATTTAAACAGGTCAAAACAAGCATCCAGCGAAAAGAATTCGTGAGCGGTGAAAAATTGCCATATCTTGGGCGGCAGTATCGCCTAAAGGTATGTCGTGAGCCGGTAAGCACCGCTGCCATCCGCTTTTACCGGGGACGTTTTATTGCAACGGTTCCGAAAAACTGGCCACAGGAGAAAGTCGATAAAGCATTGGAACAGCAGCTTGTTGAGTGGTACCGGCACCGTGGGACTATAAAACTGAAGGAGAAGGCAAACCATTTTCAGTCACTGCTCGATGTCCGGCCAAAGTCGATCAACATCCGCTCCCAATATAAACGGTGGGGAAGCTGTACACCGGATGGCGATATTTACATTAATTGGCGGCTGATCATGGCCCCATCAAACGTATTTGAATATGTCATTGTTCACGAACTCGCCCATTTGCTCGTCAGGGATCACTCCACCGCTTTCTGGAAAATTGTCAAATCAATTCTCCCGGATTATAAAAAGAGAAAAGAGTGGCTGCGGATTCATGGCATGACACTGCATAACATTGGCTCAGACGCTGGCGGCAGGCAAATTTAAATTGACGGAGGCTTACATATGTTTACACGAAAACGACTTCTAATCATCGCGGTCATCACGATTATCGCCGGACTGATCCTGGCCATCACAGATCTGTCCGGCATGCTCCCGCCCGATACGCCTATTATTTTGATCGCTTTAGGTGTTATCTGCTTTTTGTTATCTAATATTGTGCCACGCCGGTAAACTTTGGTTAGGAAGCGATGCATCACTGAAATTCAGAATTGTTGAAAGCGAATTAAGAGAAAAGAGTCCTTCATCCTGTTAATGAATACCCAACTCGGTACGCAATCAGCAAAAAGCCTTCATTGGGGTGTGTCTCGCCAGCGTTTTACACCTAAGAACTGCAGGGAATAGAGGCACTGGTATTTATAACAGAAATGGAAAGGAGACATCAACATGACTCCAAATCAAATAGGGTTCGCGTTATTATATCTGGGATTATTTCTATTAATCGGTAAATGGATCAGGATCCGTGTGAAATGGATGCAGAATTTATTTCTCCCCTCGTCTGTCATAGGGGGTTTTCTTGCTCTGATTTTAGGCCCGCAAGTACTTGGCCGTATATTGAAACCGGTCACAGGCGAAGAGTCATTTTGGTCAACCGGACTTTTGTCTCCTGAAATAATGGATGTTTGGAGTCCATTGGCGGGATTGATGATCAACGTTGTCTTTGCGTCATTATTTTTGGGAACTGTCCTTCCAAACTTAAAAAAAGTCTGGCATGTCGGTGGTCCACAGCTTGCATTCGGCTGGACGCTTGGCTGGGGCCAATACGTTTTTGGTCTGCTTCTGGCGATATTGGTATTGGTGCCCTTCTATGATATGCCGCCATTTGTCGGGGCACTGATTGAAATGGGCTTTGAAGGCGGACACGGAACCGCAGCAGGCATGCAGCAAACCTTTGAAGAGCTTGGTTTTTCGGAAGCTTATGACCTGGCCATCGGACTGGCCACTGTTGGTATTCTATCAGGCGTGATCATAGGGATTGCTGCTATTAACTGGGCGATACGAAAGAATAAAACTGAAGTGGTCAAGGATGTAAATGAATCCTCAGCATTGAAAAAAGCAGGTATTGTGGAATTCGAATACAGAGAGGCGGCAGCAAAAATGACTGTCAGACCCGAGTCCATCGAACCGCTTTCTTTCCACTTTGCCTTAATTGGTGTCGCTATTTTGGTTGGGTATGGGCTGCTTCAAGGCATCACCTGGCTGGAACAGGCGATTATCGGATCTGAATTCATGACCTATGTCCCGCTCTTCCCATTAGCCATGATTGGCGGTATTATTGTTCAGCTGGTTTTCACGAAAATTGATAAGGCACATATTTTGGACCGGCAAATGGTCATGCGGATACAGGGCTTTTCACTTGATGTGCTGATATTGTCGGCGATTGCGACTGTTTCACTTGATGTTATCGGTCAGTACCTTGTCCCATTCCTGCTGCTTACCCTTGTCGGGATTATCTGGAATGTGTTTGGTCTGTTTGTTCTTGGACCACGTATTTTACCGACATACTGGTTCGAACGGGGGATCGGCGATTTCGGCCAGTCAACCGGGATTACAGCTACCGGACTATTGTTAATGCGTGTTGTCGACCCGGAAATGAAATCACCGGCCTATGAAGCTTTCGGCTATAAGCAGCTTGTGTTTGAACCATTCCTGGGCGGCGGTCTCGTCACCGCACTGTCAGCACCTCTTGTTTTCCAATTTGGTCCGATACCATTTCTTATCTTTTCAGCCGTAATGCTGGCAATCGGCTTACTGACCGGGCTGTTCTATTTCGGGAAAATGAAGGAATGATGAACTGTTTTTGAATTTCATATTACAGAGTGTGTGTGGTGGGAGGCTGGCGGATTGGGCGCCTGCCTGATGCCAGTGTATACTTTCGCTTCAAAAAATAGCCCAGTCCTTGGAAGAAACATGGGCCAGATCATTAAGCGTATGATATTTTAGTCGTATTGGCCCTTGTCTTAAACTAGTTAAAGACAGGGGCTGGTTATTAACGTTTCTTTTAAGCCCGCATTGATATATGTTTCACCGGGACATTAAAAATAATGTCTTATGTTTGTATTGAACTTATCATTCATATATGATTGAATTAGCTAATTTAGCTAATATATACAATGGACAGGTGTTGTAATATGATCGTCAGTTCAACCGAGGTGCAGAATAACTTTGGGAAGTATTTGATGCTTGCGTCAAAGGAAGAAGTGATCGTTACCAAGAACGGCATTGAGATTGCGAGACTGCAAGGCGTGGAAGAAAATTCAGAGGCAGCACTACAGGAAAGCATCGCACGCGAAATGCCTCTGCCTTACAATAAGAAACCAAAAAAGGCGACGTATGAGGAATTTCTGGAATTAACCCGTGATGAGGAAACACGATACGAATATATTGATGGAGAGATTTATTTACTGGCTTCACCAAGGATTGGGCATCAATATGCTTCCGGTGCGCTGTTTGGCATTTTCTTTAATCACTTTCAGGGCGGCCAATGTACGCCGTTAACAGCACCATGTGACATTCGTCTCAAGAGACCAAACCATGATGATCCCTGTGTTGTGCAGCCCGATTTAATGCTCATTTGCGATTTGGACGATCATCTGAACGACCAGGATTATTATACCGGGGTTCCGTCTCTTGTGGTTGAAATTTTATCCGAAAGTACACAAGGCAAGGACCTGGTCAAAAAGCTCGACCTTTATATGGAATGCGGTGTCCAGGAATATTGGATTGTAGACCCAGCCGAAAAGATAGTCATCATTTATCATTTTCAGAACCGTGACATCAAACAAACCGCCATATGCAAACCACCTCAGACGGCAAACTCCTTTCTTTTCGATGGACTTTCTGTGGAGCTTGAGCGGATTTTCCGCTAAAATAGAGCAAGCCGGCAGCATCGATTGCCGCCGGCCGATTAACGCAATATCGTTTGGTTTTACACAAGCGGACTAAATTAATGACGCTGCTGCGTCTTTTTCTTTTTCCGTACGTTATGGACCCATGCCCTGTCGTTATCCATCATTTTCTTAGCGGCATAAATGGTAAATATCTGAATAAAGATGATTGGTATGCCCATGAGCCCCGAGAGTACTTCAAGTGGTGCCAGACCACCAATCCGCATTAACAGCAACGCCAATACTGTAATGACTGCCGCCACAATAATCCTTAAAGCTCGTGATGGCTCGGCCTTACTCATGTTTTTAGTGCCTGTATATGACGCAATGGTATACGTTGTCGAATCCAATGTCGTCGTTAAAAAGATGGTGGCAATAATAATAAATAGCACAAGCACCATTGACGATAATGGCAATGAGCTTAAAATTGCCGGTATAGCCGCCATCGCATCTTCCTGAACGATTTCCAATACAGGTGTTTCACCGGTCAGATACTGGTGTGCACCAAGACCGCCCAGGACACCTGTTGCCACCCAGGACAAGGCAGTAGGGGCCAATAAATACGTCAGAATCATTTCCCTGATTGTACGACCCCTGGATATCTTGGCAGCAAACACGCTGTGAAGCATTGCCCATGTAGCACTATAGGCAAACCAGAAAACCGTGTTGCTGACAACATAGGTGGATCCTTCCATATTCGTTGAATCCGTATAAATGGACAAATCAATATAATTGGCCAGTAAATGACCAACACTGTCAGTGAAAAAGTTAAAGATAAAAATGCCAGGCCCAATAATCATAATGAATAAGGCAAAGGCACCTGCCAGATACATATTCAGGGTACTTAAGCGTTTAATCCCCTTTTCGATACCCAAATAAGCACTCACAGAGAATAAAAATACCCAGACAATCGTTACAATCAGAGTTAACCCAAAGGTGATCTCAATATTAAATAGTTCGGCCAAGTTATAGGTGACGATTGGTGCACCCAATCCTAATGTAACGGCAGCCCCTGCAAGAATACTGACGAGAAAGATAATATCCAGTATTTTGCCGCCGAGGCCATCCACGAATTTATCCCCAAAAATATCGCGGCATGCTTCGGATATCCGCATAAACGGTTTTTTGCGAACGTGCAAAATATAACCCATTGCAGGTGCCGCCATGACGAAGATGGCAAATACCTGGACACTCCACATAAACATACTGTAAGCATTTCCCCACAGCAGCGCTTCCGCGGATCCGGCTTCAGCACCAAACGGCGGATCAACAGCCACATTCGCCCATTCGGTCATCCCAGTCCGCATAATCGTCGAGCCAAGCCCCATCGCAATTAAAATGGAAGCATATTCGAACAGATTGAAACGCGGCTTCTCGGTCGGATCACCCAACACAACATCGCCATATTTGGAAAATGATAAGTACAGACCAGCAATGACCAGAATGATCGCGTACCAAATGTAGCCCCACGTAAACATGCTCACAATCTGATCAAAAATGCTGTTCAAAAGTTCCAGCGATTCATCCTCATACAAAGCAAACGGAATACAAATGAGGATCATAATGATTAAGGATGGGGCAAAAATTCGATGGTCAATTAACCTGCTACTCAATCCTTTTTTCCCATTTCCTTTCATCAAATAACCTCCTTGAGGATACAGGGTCGGGTTTATTATCCCAGCCCTTGAGTCGAATCATGAACCTTATCCATTATCTCATTTATAATGATAACTTAACAAATAATTATATTGTACCTGTTACCACGTGATTTTATTTATAAACTTCGGTTAGCTTTAAAAAATTATACAAAAAGACTTCATGCCTGTATGGATGTACTTGGAGGATACCCTCCGTTCCATAAATATCCCCTGCCGAGCACAAAACTTATGCTGCAACTGCATAATCTTGTGAGATTAATCCAAAATATTGACAAACATCGTTTAAACGGAGGATATAAGATGCCTAACTTTGCACAACTTTTTGAGTCAGCAGCAAATGTTTTTCAATCGTTGACAGATAACAAAAAAGACCCTTTACACGTGGGCGAAGTCATGTCTTGCTGGACATACCTTGCTTTTGTGAATAATATCATGACTTATGAGGAGATAGGCCTTAATACAACAACAGATTCCGGTGTAAGGGAACTCTATCAGGACGGATACAAAATCGCAACTTCCCATAAAGAGCAAATAACCAAATTAATGCAGGAAGAAGGTGTTACCTTACCGCGTTCACCGGAGAAGAAGCCGTATTCTGACCCCAGTGCTGTACCTGTGGGGGTGAGTTTCACAGATTTCGAACTGGCAAATACAATTAACATCAACTTTGTGGCAGCTGCCGATATGTGTGCAGCCGCTGCAAGTCAATGCCTTCGCACCGATATTGGCCTGATGTTTCTCAAATTCCAGACCGAAAAATTAGCCATGGGGTACAAAGCGAAAGAATTAATACAAAAGAAAGGCTGGCTCATCAAACCACCATCTTACCAGCCACCAGGTA
Source organism: Lentibacillus sp. (assembly GCF_035301925.1). Lineage (GTDB taxonomy): Bacteria > Bacillota > Bacilli > Bacillales > Amphibacillaceae > Lentibacillus. The sequence continues at coordinate 15,182 of NZ_DATGTI010000155.1, forward strand.
CACCCCACCCGAAAAAATGAGTGGGACAGAGGGTCTGACCCTCTGTCCCGGTCTCCTTATTTTTTCTGGTTTGACACAATCGCAGCTACCAATGATCCAAACGTTATCATCAGAACCAGCGATTCAAATACAGTCATTTAGTGTCATCCTTCCCTTTTGATACAGGAACTTCTCGTCATCCGTTGCAGATCAATGCCAGATAGACCTCTTTGAAACAAGGGCATAATGTTTTTGATATGCTTCCTTTAATTTTGTTATGACTAAGGATATGTGAGACACAACTTGTCCTATGACATCATTTCGGGATGCGTGTTAAAAAAACACGTCATTCGTTTGTTTTTCAGTGCATGTTAAGTAAAAAAAAGACCAAGCCAACACTTAGTCTTCTTCAAGATACAGGCATTTGTGCAGCGGCGGGCAGCCAAGCACTATCCAGATTTTAATAAATAGTTCCAGTCTGGGCTGTGAGGCGTTGTTGAATATTTTACTGATATTGGGCGGCTTCATATTTAATTGATCAGCTATATCCTTGATGTAAATATTCTTCTCTTTCGCAATCTCCTTAAAGCGGTTTTTTATGACCGGTCGGTGTGCATTTTCAATTAATGGATTAATCTGTTTGAAATGGCTGATCTGTTCCAATTTATCGATCACAGCCCCGGCCACAAAGTCTTCAACTTGGTAATTGTCATCCCGATCCGTATCCCGGTGGCGATTGATCAGATTTTCAAGTTCAGTCAGTTCTTTAAGCTGATGATAGGTGTCGTCGTTAAGCCGGATCGTCAGTTTCTTCATGTATAATTCACCTCATGGTTGGACATGCTATAATCAAACAAATAAAGGGTTGATGAACATGTTAAAACATCATATAATGCGTTATAATGACAAAGACGAAGATGTCATCGAAACGCTGCACGAGACATTTGATAAAGGCAGAAATGGCTAAGCACCAGAACACTTATTATTGATATATTCATCTGTTTCATTAAAAATACCTATTACGTACCTCAAGGAGCTGCTTCTTCTTCCATTGCCAGAAGAAAAGTGCTCCTTTTGTTTTGCGTTCAGCCAGGCTCAGATATTACCCCCATCACTTCCCTCTCATTGATAATTTATTGAGCATTGTTAAAATGTACACGAGAGGGTGACGGAGCGTGAATAATTCTCAACAGAAACAAACCGTTGTTTTCATTACGGGTGCTTCGGGTGGATTCGGCCTCCATGAACATGTAAACGAAAACAGCCATGAACTCACTACCGTGTGAGGTCATGGCTGTGTTTTAAATTACTGCCAAAGTGAAAACACAACAACATGTATATTACCAATATTGTGAGTTGTTTTGTTTTACTTATCCATTTACTGTTGCTTTATCGGTCGTACTCGCTCGATGTTGATAAAATTCGGCATTAATGGGAGCCATCGGTTTATGTCCAAGGATGATGTCCGCTGCCTTCTCCGCCAACATCAATACCGGAGCATGGATATTACCGTTCGTGATGTAAGGCATGACAGACGCATCCACGACCCGTACATTGTCAAGCCCATGGACTTTCATGGTTAACGGATCGACGACGGACATAGGATCTGAATCGGGTCCCATCTTTGCCGTGCCACACGGGTGGAGTGCGGTTTCTGCATCGCGCGCCACCCAATCTAAAATTTCTTTATCTGTCTGAACGGAAGGGCCTGGTGAGATTTCTCCCGCATTGTAAGGTGACAGCGCAGGCTGAGAAATAATGTCCCGCGATATACGTACGGCTTCAATCCACTCACGCCGGTCTTGTTCAGTAGAAAGGTAATTAAAAACTATGCTCGGATGCTTAGCAGGATTCTTGGAGCGAATTTGCAGCTTTCCCCTGGAATTAGAGTACATCGGTCCAACGTGTACTTGAAATCCGTGAGCAGTATCTGCTTTCTGTCCATCATACCGTACCGCCAGTGGAAGAAAATGATACATTAAATTAGGATAAGTACAATCCGCGTTCGAACGGATGAACCCTCCGCCTTCGAAATGACTGCTAGCTGCCGGGCCGGTACGTCCGAATATCCACTGTAAACCGATCCAAGGCATCCGCAATTTATTTAAGCTTGGCTGTTCGGAAACAGGTAATGGACAAGCGTGTTGAATATAGACTTCGAGATGGTCCTGAAGATTTTCACCTACTCCCGGGAGGTCAATGATTGGTTCAATGCCGAGTTTGCGTAAGTGTTCTGCATCACCCACACCTGACAATTGCAATAACTGCGGGGTGTTGAATGCACCTCCAGCAAGAATGACTTCACCAGCGTCAACATGATGCATCTTCCCATTTCGTCGATAGGTCACGCCCTTGGCTTGCGTTCCATTGAAGTCAATACTTGTAACGAAAGCACGGGTTTTCACAGTGAGATTTCTGCGACGCATAGCCGGGCGCAAGTATGCACGTGATGTGGACAACCGTCTTCCTCTGTATATATGTCTATCAAATGGGCCAAACCCTTCCTGCTGATAACTGTTTACATCAGGTGTTCGCGGATACCCAGCCTCTTCAGCTGCGCTAAAGAAAGCTTGAAACAAAGGATTCGAAGCAGGCCCGCGTGTCAGTTTGACAGGACCGTGGTGACCGCGCATGTCATCTGACGGCGAATCTAAAGCATTTTCCATACGTTTGAAATACGGGAGGCAATGGGCAAAATCCCAAGTTTCCATACCTGGATCGGCTCCCCAACGTTCGTAGTCCATAGGGTTGCCACGCTGGTAGATCATGCCATTAATTGAGCCTGAACCCCCAAGCACTTTTCCCCGGGCATGTGCGATACGCCGCCCATGCATGTAAGGTTCAGGATCAGATTCATAAATCCAGTCATAAAAACGATTTCCCGAGGGGAACATCAAAGCTGCCGGCATTTGAATAAATAGATCCCAAGGGTAATCACTGCGCCCTGCCTCCAGAACAAGGACACTGCGCGTCTTATCTGCACTTAAACGGTTGCCGAGTATAGAACCAGCACTACCGCCGCCAATAATGACATAATCATATGTTTGGTTCATTTTTAGTTCTCCCTTGCAAATTGTATATTCAATACGGTGACAAACACCATACGAAAATCATCATTAAAAATTTTTAGTCATTAAAACGGATGATTGGTTTATGTTTTATACGACTATCACTTAAACCAGTGCAATGGCTCAGGCTTCAAATTTCGATAAATATGCTTTGTTTCTGTATATTCTTCCAAGCCCGGTTTACCAAGTTCGCGACCGATACCGGACTGTTTGTAACCACCCCAAGGTGCCTGTGCAAAATAAGGATGGAAATCATTCACCCAGACGGTGCCAAGCCGTAATTGTGAACTGACACGTTCTGCTTTATCCCCGTCTGTCGTCCATACCGCTCCAGCCAAACCATAAATCGTATCGTTGGCAAAATTGATGGCTTCTTCTTCATTTTTAAAGCGTTCGATTGTTAAAACCGGACCAAATATTTCTTCCTGCACGATACGCATATCCGCTGTGCACTCGGTAAAAATCGTCGGCAGATAAAAGAAACCCTGTTGCAATTCCGGATCTGCCGGACGCTTTCCGCCGACAATTAGATGAGCGCCCTCTTCTTTTCCGATTTCCACATAGTTTTCAACCTTCGCCCTGTGTTCTTCAGAAATAAGCGGTCCGGATTGGGTGTCCTGATTAAAACCATTGCCGAGTTTAATTCGTTTGACGCGTTCAGTGAGTGCCTCAACAAACCCATCGTGCAGTGAGTCTTCAACCAGCAG
>NZ_DATGTI010000156.1:0-3123 GCF_035301925.1 Lentibacillus sp.
TGAAAGATTTTTTAAATCCGTTAAGGCTGCACCGGCAATTCGCTGCAAATCAAAACCATTGTGGTCGTAAAAATACTGATCCTCAATCGACAGCGTTGCGTCAATCAAATGCGGTGACATTTTATCCAAGGACACCCAGTACCGGTTTTCCGCACCGCTTTCTTCGCCAATCACGTCTCCATCAGCGCTGTAATAGATTGTGTTTTGGTCATTCATCAGTTGCGGCGGCCCCAATAGAAAGCTGACAAAATAGACCCCGGCAATAAAGAGCATCCCGAGTGCCAATAACCCGAATGGTATGAGATAAAACAGCCGATATTTTTTCCCGTTTAAACGAAATAAATGTTTCATATGTTATAGCCCCGTTTGTGATAGGTTCATTAAATTCATTATGGGAAAAAATTGGCGGAATTAAACCCGGGCGCTATATTTGCTGACGGAGGCTGTCCAATTTATTACAAAAAATGCCTGGATTTGATACATCCAAGCGCTTGCTTAAGTGTTCATTTGTCATAAACCGAACCTCGTTTGGTTCGCTTTTCTCACAATAATGGAATGGCGATTTGAAGCCAAAACATACTTCCAAGTGCTGTAACTGATGGATTGTTTATTATTGGGTCAATTATTTATAGCTTAACACATTACAATAGAATACTTTGAAATGCGCATGGTTTATGGCTATAATAGGTCATTATATCAAGCAGGAGCGATTGTGATGGAAGTGAATCCGAAACGTGTTGCTGTCGAGCTGCAGACGGCCATTGAAGATGATGGACAGAAAGAATACAATACAGTCAGGGGAACAGGACATCTTTACCAAAAAGAAACCATGGATGTGCTGACGTATCGTGAAACAACCGAGGATGGCTCAACGATTAACAATATGCTTTCGATACATACGGATAAAGTAACTGTTAAACGGACGGGGCTTGTCAGCATGCACCAGCAATTCTGTGAAAAGCAGACGTCGGAAAATGTGTTCCAGCATCCGCACGGGAATATACATATGGAAACATTTACAAATGCGATAAACTATCAGACGCTGTCCGGACAGCAGAACGGTCGGCTTACCATTGACTATACCGTCAAGCTTAACGGGCAGGATGAACGCGAGCATCAGCTGAGGTTAACAATTCGACATAAGGAGGATTCCCAATGAGCAATCTATTATCACAAACGGAAGAAACACTTAAACAAGCGATCACAGCAGCGGTCCTGAAAGCAGAACTGGTCAAAGAGGACGAACTGCCGGAAGTCGTGCTCGAAAAACCAAAGGAAAAGGCGCACGGTGATTTTGCAACAAATATTGCCATGCAGCTGGCGAAAATTGCCAAAAAAGCACCAAGGCAAATCGCTGAAGACATCACGGCAAATCTCGATGAGTCGAAAGCTTCCGTCAAAAAGATCGAGATTGCCGGTCCCGGATTCATCAATTTTTTCTTGAAACAGGATTTTCTTGGTCAATTGATCCCATCGATTCTGGAAGCCGGTGATACATATGGCCGCACCGATACCGGAAAAGGGCAAAGGGTTCAGGTGGAATTTGTCTCGGTAAACCCGACCGGTGACCTGCATCTTGGCCATGCGCGTGGTGCTGCATATGGCGATGTTTTTTGCAATGTCCTTGAAGCAGCCGGTTATGACGTTGAACGTGAATATTACATTAACGATGCCGGCAGCCAGATTGATAATTTGGCTTTATCGATCGAAACACGGTATTTGGAAGCACTGGGCTATGAAGCCGAGATGCCTGAAGACGGCTACCGCGGTGACGATATTGTTGGTATCGGACAGAAGCTGGCTGATGAATACGGTGATAAATGGGCTGATACAGACCGGCAAGAACGACTGGCATTTTTTAAAGATTATGGTCTGGATTACGAACTTGGCAATCTGAAAAAAGATTTGGCTGATTTTCGTGTTCATTTTGACAACTGGTTTTCCGAGCAATCTCTATACGATAATGGCAAGGTGGAAGAAGCCGTTCAGACACTGCGCAATAGCGGTTTTGTCTACGAACAGGACGGGGCGACATGGTTTCGTTCAACGGTATTCGGTGACGATAAGGACCGTGTACTCATCAAGCAGGACGGCAACTATACGTACTTAACACCGGATATCGCGTATCATAAAGATAAACTAGAACGCGGATTTGATAACATCATCAATGTGTGGGGATCCGACCATCACGGTTATATATCACGGATGCGGGCAGCCATTCAGGCCCTCGGCTATCCAGCTGAAAAATTCGATGTCAAAATCATTCAGACGGTCAACCTGTTTGAAAACGGCGAAAAGGTGCGCATGAGCAAACGGACCGGTAATGCCGTCGCATTAAGAGATTTGATGGAGGAAGTCGGCGTTGATGCCACACGTTATTTCTTTGTCATGCGTTCAAACGATACCCAGTTTGATTTCGATCTGGATCTGGCCCGCTCCCAATCGAATGATAACCCGATCTATTACGTCCAATATGCGCATGCCCGGATTTGTACGATGCTGGAGCAGGCCGAATCAAAGGGGTTTGCTGTGAGCGAGGAATTTAACGCAGAACTTCTAACAGCCGAGAAAGAAACAGATCTATTGAAAAAACTGGGTGAATTCCCGCAGACAGTGGATGACGCAGCCGAAAAGTACGCGCCGCATAAAGTGACGCAGTATGTCTTTGATCTGGCTTCATTGCTGCATAGTTTCTACAATGCCGAAAAAGTGCTTGATTCGGACAATCCGGAATTGACCAAAGCGCGGATCGCTCTGATGAAAGCAGTAAGGGTTACATTGGCTAATGGCCTCGCGCTGATTGGTATCAGTGCACCGGTGAAAATGTAAGCTTAAACTTGCAGAGGTAAAACTTCTGCAAGTTTTTAATTGAGAATAATCATACGATGACCGCTTAATGATTTCAATTAAACTATTCCTGATCGGACTCCAATCGATGTTTTAGGATGTTCTTCTATATTCTTGGTGGTATTGCTTTACCAACGAACGATAAAACCCGCCTTCACAGCCATTTGCTATGTAAAAATCTATACTACCAGACATAAAATTAATGACGTATTATGAAAAGGTTGTTCAAAAAATATTCCTGTTATGACTAAAATCGAAACAACTTCCGAAAAAGGG
>NZ_DATGTI010000157.1:0-79068 GCF_035301925.1 Lentibacillus sp.
CTTCTTTTTTATTATTTTTTCCAACGCTTTTTCGGAAATTCTGTAGAACTAAAATGGGCTGTTTGAAAATCGTTCAGCAGTCCCTAATTAACGCCTGAGCTAAATTGAGTCAGGCGTCTGTTCTGGGTTTTTCTAAAAACATACGGTTTTAGCTCACAAAAGAAAATCTATCTGCAGTTGTTTCATCCCATTAAGTCACATCCGTTCCCTATCATTTATTTTCTCATGCAATTCATCCAAATACCTCATCAACGACTCGCGCAAATCATCCCTGGTCAGCGCGATTTCTATCGTTGTCTGGATAAAACCGAGCTGCTCCCCGACATCATAGCGATTGCCATCAATTTCGAGAGCGAACACACGCTGAATTTTATTCAATTCCTGAATGGCATCAGTCAGCTGGATTTCCCCGCCGGCACCGATTTTTTGCTGTCCAAGAAAATCGAATATCTCCGGTGTCAGGATATACCGGCCGATAATCGCCATATTAGATGGTGCTGTGCCCTGCTCTGGTTTTTCGACAAAGTTTTTCACCTGATGCAGGTTGCCAAATTTGTCAAGCGGATCGATAATCCCATAACGGTGCGTTTCTTCATCCGAAACTGTATGTACACCAATTACCGATGCCTGTGCTCTTTCGTACTCACTGATCATTTGGCTTAACCCCGGTGTCTCACTTTGGATGATATCATCACCTAAAAGCACAGCAAACGGCTCATCGCCAATAAACTTTCGTGCACACCAGATGGCATGGCCCAGCCCTTTTGGTTCTTTTTGCCGGATATAATGGATATCCACATTTGCAGATTTATTGATCCGCTCCAGCTGATCAAATTTTTCCTTTTTGATCAGGTTTTCTTCCAATTCAAGTGAGTGATCGAAATGATCCTCGATCGCTCGTTTACCTTTTCCAGTTACAATGATGATGTCTTCAATGCCGGATTGAATCGCTTCGTCAACAATATACTCGATTGTCGGTTTGTCTACAATCGGCAGCATTTCTTTCGGCATCGCTTTTGTTGCCGGTAGAAACCTTGTCCCAAGACCTGCTGCAGGTATGATGGCTTTTTTGATACGTTGCATGATGATGCCTCCCTTGCTTTTCTCTATTCTATCTGAATTTCCCGGCAGGTGCATCTATTTAACTGAATTGTATCATAACGATTGTCTGGTTGTGTTTAAATTTATCCCCATAAACTGGCAGCCACCCATCAAACAAACATTTACCAATTAGGATGAAAACTGTTTTTTCATTGGAGTATTTGAAATTAAATCAAATTGATGAAACAAGTGAAATGTTATTATTTTCAAATATAGCAATTATTTTAAGGTAAAAACATTTTAAATGATGCTTACGAAATGTATGAATTGTATTATAATGTTTACCATCATCTCAAAAAATACAAAATTCGTCATTTTGGAGTGGTTCTTTTTGGACACAACGTTAGACAAGGCACCTAAGCAGGGGGAAACCAAACATCCCCGCGGCCTTTTTCTGTTGTTCATCACTGAAATGTGGGAACGTTACAGTTACTATGGCATGCGGGGCATTCTAGTCCTTTACTTGACAGAACAATTAGTCAGCGGCGGCCTTGGTATGGACAATGCCTCGGCATTAAAGCTGTACGGTTTATATACAGGATTAGTTTATTTAACCCCGATGATTGGAGGTTGGTTAACCGACAGGCTGATGGGATTGCGGACTGCTATAACCATCGGCGGTATTACCATGGCGCTGGGAGACTTTTCCCTGTTCGCTGTTCAAGAAAAGTGGGGGCTTTATTTGGGACTGCTTCTGCTGATTATTGGAAACGGTTTTTTTAAACCGAACATTTCAACACTGCTCGGGGAACTGTATAGCAAGAACGACCCGCGAAAAGACTCTGCATTTACGATATTTTATATGGGGATCAACCTTGGCGCCTTTTTCTCGCCACTGATAGCAGGTCTTATTTATGGTGAATGGTTCCATACAACGCAAAATGGTATTGAACATTTTGGTTATAATTATGCTTTCCTGGCATCTTCTATTGGAATGATTATAGGACAAGTATTGTTTACGACACTTTCGAATAAATATTTAGGCGACATCGGCAAAAAACCAGCACGGGAGAAAGCTATCTCATCAAATGCCAACAAAGCAAAACCATTGACAAAGTATGAAAAACATAGAACAACAGTCATCTTTATTTTGGCAGCATTTGTTATTATGTTCTGGGTAGGCTTTGAGCAGGCAGGCGCTTCATTCACACTGTACACAGAACATTTTATCGACCGGACGATCTTCGGATGGGAAGTACCGACATCCTGGTTCCAGTCCCTGAACCCGCTGTTCATTTTGCTCTTGGCCCCGATTGTATCAGCCATATGGCTTAAGCTGTCCAAAACAAAACGCGGAGACTTTTCAGTACCGACGAAAATGTCATTTGGACTGATGCTGCTTGGACTCGGATTCATGATTATGGTGCCTGCAGTATTAATGACCGGAAGCGATGAGGATAACGTTGCGGTTAAAGCCCATATGCTATTCATGGTTTTCACGTATCTGTTCCATACACTCGGTGAATTATGCTTATCGCCAATCGGGTTATCGATGGTAACAAAATTGGCGCCATTAAAGTTCGCGTCACTATTAATGGGTGTATGGTTCTTGAGTAACGCAACTGCCAATTATCTGGCCGGTCACGTTGCGTCACTTACAGAATCCTTTGGTTTTCTTGAAATCTTCATCTACCTGGGTATTGCTGCTATCGCGCTCGGTCTGCTGTTGTTAATATTAACCAAACCAATTCAAAAGCTTATGCATTTGGATGAGCTGGAGGGTGTTGACGATTCGAAAGGTGTTCAGTAAATACCGGCTTTTGACAAGGGGCTGCTCCAGCAGTAAGGTAATATTCTAAGTGTGCTCGTGCAGAGACTTTATTGGACAGCATTTTTTCCAACATTAAATGGCAGCTTCCCTTATACAGAAAGGGCAGCTGCCATTTTAATGAGGGAGTGGGACATACTGATCAGCCACACATATATGTCCGACCACCACTCCTAAGGTAAAGATGGATTGAAAACTTCCAAGTAAAATGCGTTACACATCCCTTTCCCGTTTCCGAAACACTTTCCCCACCGTATCCAGCACGGGCTTCCTTCCACCCATAACCAATCCACCTAGTTCAGCAAAAATGTGCAGCAGCAGCAAAACCAGAAACGTAATAATAAGAGCAGTTGTCAAGCTTGCATAGGAAAACAGGATGGCCATCACCCCAAATAGGCCGCTGAATGCATAGATGATCAGCACTGTTTTTCGGTGACTGAATCCGGTTTTGATCAGCTGGTAGTGTATGTGCTTATTATCAGGCATCATAATCGGCTCTTTGTTATAGGCGCGGCGGACAATCGCAAACAGCGTGTCAAAAATCGGCACTGCAAGCACGATGACCGGGATAATGAAGCTGAATAAGGCGATATTTTTAAACAGCCCGACAATAGAAACGACTGCAATCATATAACCCAGAAAATTTGATCCGGTATCACCCATATAAATTTTGGCCGGGTAAAAATTGTGATACAAAAAGCCAAGGTTCGCCCCAATCAGGACAATGCACAAGTATGCCGCCAACACTTGAACATCGATGATCGCCATGATAAACATACTCAAAAACGCGATTGTCGTGACGCCTGTTGCGAGCCCATCCAGACCGTCAATCAGATTAATCGCATTGGTGATGCCGATAATCCAAAGGACTGTGATCAGGACACTTGTGAAACCGAGATCAATCATGCCAATAACCGGAAGCGTGATGCGTTCGATAATCAGCCCGGATGAAATGAGAAACGAAGCGGCAATCAGCTGTCCGGTCAGTTTGATGACAGGACGAATGGAAAAACGGTCATCCAGTGCACCTGTGATGAGAATGACAATCGCACCGATAATGATTTCCGGAAGATGCTGGTGATGCGGCTGCAAATAAAGCCCGCCCAAAAAAACACCCGCAAATATGGCCAGACCGCCTATCCTGGGGGTAACGTTTTTATGTATTTTACGATAGTTCGGCAGGTCAACCGCCTTTATTTTAATGGCCAGTTTTTTGACCGGATAAGTCAGCAGGAATGTCGAAATAAGAGCTATAAAAAAAGCAATCGCTAAATCGGTATAATCAAACATGGTCTGTCTCCTTGAGAGCTAATTGTCGAACGGTGTAGTCATTGCTTAAATTATAGTGGAATATGGGGGGGCGGGGCAAATTAATTCGTCCGCATATTAAAATGGAACAGTTTCTCCATCCTATTGAAGCGTATTATGGGATTGGATTGCCGTTATTGAAGTTATTCCGATTTTACTTCTCGTGTTTGGCCTTGCCGATTCGGGACCAGTCGAAAGCACAGGGGAATTGTACGTACCAGGCATCATTTTACTGTTAATGGGGTTTGGTGTTTTATTTATGAACCTGCAGAAGAAAATGGATGTCGAGGCTGAATCGAAAATGGCTGTACATAAAGCGAAACTTCAATCAGTGGGGTTTCTCTCATCCCCCACTGATTATTAGTTGAGCAGAATCGGGCATTTACTGGCAGTTATATTCCCACTTATCCTGCTTTATTCATTCTCAGTCTTGAAATGGGGATATTACTGCCAGTTACATGCGGGATAAATTTGCAATGATCGCCATGTTACATTCCTTCCTATTGCTTCTCTCGTTGGTTTATTTTCAATGGTGCCATAAGTCAAAAAGCGCATCCGCACATGTGAATGCGCTTTTTGACGGCCGGCCCCTTCCCTATGTCCCGATACCGTTCAGCATAACATCAACGGTCTATTTTATTTCGATTTCGTCATTCCAGATTTTATCCGGTTCAGCAGGAAGCGCGCCGGACATGTGCTACCCTTGATTTTATCTATCGACATGTTGCCCTTCCGTCCACCTCAATAGGACAGTTCCTCCGATCACTTGCCTACTATCAAACTGAATCATAAACAAGCTGTAGTTGGCATAAGTATTATTGGACAAAAGTTTTGATAACGGGAGGCTGGACGATGCAATTTTATTACGGGAGTCAAATGCCGCTCAGGGTGCTGGATGAAGCGGAGTTCTGGAAGCAGCAGGAAGCCGAGCATACGGTTGTCATGCGGGAGCTGGTAACGGATTTGGAGGAGGAGTATGTTAATGCTTTGAAACGCTGGGAAAGTGAACTTGATGCTTCTCACCAGCATGTAAAAAGGTTTATTGAGTCGGTTATCAGGAGCCATAACCATATTTCACCTTCACTGCATCAGCAAGTGCTCGATCTTGTTTCATTTTGTCTTCAGGAATCAGTCGCCTTCATCCAATTTTGCAGGCAGGTCAAAGATGAAAGTGCTGTTGTTTCAGGCAATCAGACAGCAAAAGTTGTTATTGACCACATTGTTGATGAGTCGGAATATTTTATAGGTATCGCACAAACGATTTTGTACGAGCAGAATTAGCTGCAGGACATCCTCTCGTATGGGTGTCCTTTTTGTTTGGGGTGGTTTCTTATAGGCAATTTTCAGCGGCGGCCGAAAAGCAGCGTTATGAAGCATTCACCCAAATGCTGAAGTTGCAGCACATTTAGATACCGGTGTTGCTCGAGTTGGGGTGGTTTTGGTACGAGTTGGGACTGCTGTCGCTCGTTTTGAAGTGCGTATTGAACGATTCAGCGCTGATCTCGCACGAGTTGGGGTTGTTCTCGCACGATTTGAAGCGTGTCGCTCGGTTCAGTGCCCCTGTCGCTCGGTTGGGGACCGTTCTCGCGCGTTTCAATACGTTTGTCGCACGTTTTCGGACCTTTGCCACACTTTCCCGGATGCTGCTTGCCGGGGCCATTGCGATTGGGCTGATTTTGCAGAAGCAGCGAATCAGCTTATAAAAAATGAATGGGAAAAACAGCACCCTAAGCCTGGAGTCAATGTTCATTTGTCGCAGCATCGATGATTAAGATGATGGCCGTAATAATGTGCATGATCATGCCGATAATTGGAATAACACCAACAAATGAGGTAACCATCCCGAGTATACTTCCGGTTAGATTCCCCTTTTCATTGCGTGCGATGAACAGTGTCACAATATGCAGAATAAACATAACGAACAAGGCTCCCCAAGCGGTACTGAGGATAAACGATCCACCGATGATCGGGATGCCGAGAAATGCCTCACATCCGCCGGTTATCCATTTCATAATTCTGGACAATGACATGATGTTGCCTCCATTCAATATTCTCTACTCATAATAGCATATTTAAGGAAGGAGGAAACGATTCGGATTGGATTTGTTTTAAAATATGTTTCGTCGTATGATGACAAATGGTAAATTTTAGGGGGACGTCTCACGAATTTATCTACCGGTTGCGCAATTTGACAGATTGTCGCGCGAAACGATGCCATCTTCGCGCGATTTGGGCTGGTCACCGCGCGAAATGCTGCCTCCGTCGCGCGATCTGCGCTGGGTGTCGCGAAACGGTGCCATCGTCGCGCGATCTGGGCTGGGTGCCGCGCGAAAACGGGCCTCCGTCGCGCGATCTAGCACTTTTTCCTGGCGTCCACTATGCCCCATACCCCACGCCCATGCATGCCCTAATCTTCCATCCAATACCTCACACCCTACGCTCCAGTCGCACAAACTCCCACTGCACTCCGCTACGAAAGCAACAAAAGCTCCCTGCCATAAAGCAGGGAGCTTTCATTTAACCATATTATTCAGCTTTTTTCTTCCTCCGCGTAAATTTAGCGGTCAGATCATCAAATAACGTATAGACGACTGGAATCAGGAGCAGTGTGAAAATGCTCGAGATCGTCAGACCGAATATGATCGTAACAGCTAACGGCTGCTGCATTTCAGCGCCTTCACCCAATGCGAGTCCGAGTGGCACCATGGCCAGAATAGTGGTCAGTGTCGTCATCAGGATTGGACGGAGGCGATTGGTACCTGCTTCGAGAATGGCCTCATAGCGACTTCTGCCATATTCGTCCCGCCGCAAAATATTAATGTAGTCAACAAGCACAATTGAATTGTTGACGACAATCCCAGCGAGCATAATGATTCCGATAAAGGCCGGAATACTGAGCGGTAAGCCAGTCACAAACAGTCCCACCAATACACCTACTACCGTTGCAGGCAGCGAGAACATGATGATAAACGGGAACAGGAAGTTTTCAAATTGAACAGCCATGACGGCATAGACTAGGAAGATGGAGAAAACCAGTGCAATGGACAGATCCGTGAATGATTCGGCCATATCCTGTGCCTGGCCTCCCATGTCATAACTGTAGCCTTCAGGAAAACTCATATTGTCCAGTTTCTGACTAATGTCGCTAGTTATGCTTCCCAAATCACGGCCGATAATTTCTGATGTCACATTCAGCTGCGGCTGCTGATTTTCGCGTTGTAATGTGACAGGACCCTGCACTTCCTCTAACGTTACCAGTGATGCTAATGGCACGGATGCACCGCTCTCAGACTGGATTTTCATATCTTCCACATCATTGATAGTGCTGCGCTCATCTTCCGGAAACATCAACGTTATGTCCATTTCATTACCGTCCTCACGGTACTGTGCAGCTGTCTGACCGGTAAACTGCAGCTGAATCTGGCTCGTAATTTGCTGCTCGGTCAGTCCATACATCGCCGCTTTTTCGGAATCGACTTCAATATGCATTTGCGGGGCGCCGTCTTCAGCAGATGAGGCTGCGTTATGCACACCTTCAATTCCGGAAATGGCATCCACCACTTCATCTGCCAGCTCACGAAGCACCTCATGTTCAGGTCCGTTCAGACTGATTTGAATCGGATTACCCAGGCCGGCAGCACTGTCCGTTGAAATAACAGATATATCTGCTCCCGGAACGGATTCCAGGTCCTCACTCATGGATTGGACGACATCATCCGTGGTCTGTGACCGATCGGATGCCGGTATCAGCTGCATCATATAGGTGGCCTGATTGCTGGAGGATCCCATTCCGGCTCCCCCACCACCACCGACATTGAGGTAACTGACGTCAATGACATCATCATATGCCGCTAACTTTTCATTAACATCTTCTGTCACACTTTGCATATGCTCCAATGAACTTCCAGACTGTGTTTCAATATTGACCTGAAGCTGTCCCTGGTCGGATGATGGCATAAATGAAGCCCCAATCATTGGAATGAGTGCCAGACTTCCCACAATGATCGCCATCGTTCCAAAAACAGTTGTTTTTCGGTGTCCGAGAACCCATTTGAGTACTGCGCGATAGCCATTCTTCACTCGTTCCAGAAAACGGTTGAACCAATAGCGGCGTCCGCTATCCTCTGTTGCTTTGGAAAGCAACTTGGATGAAAGCATTGGAACGAGTGTAACCGCTGCAACTAAGGATGTAATCAGAGCGAATGATACGGTCAAGGCAAGTGGTGTGAACATATCAGACGCAATGCCCTCGACAAATACCATTGGCAAAAAGACGACCAATGTTGTTGTCGTCGAAGCAATCACGGCCGGCGTCAATTCTGATGCACCTTTAATAGCAGCTTGCGTCAGCGAATAACCGCGCTGCCTGTATGTGAAAATGTGTTCCAGAATCACAATTGAACTGTCGACCATCATCCCGAGACCAAGGGCCAAACCGCCCAGTGTCAGCACGTTCAGTGTTTCCCCTGTAAAATACATCAGTGTAAAGGTTGAAATAATAGCGATTGGAATGGACAAACCAATCACAATCGTGGCACGGATGCTTTTCAGGAATAACAATAAGATCAGGAATGAGATAGCAGCACCGATCAGGATATTTTGCACAACCGAATTGATCGACATGTTAATATATTCGGACGTATCAATGATCACGTTTGTACTGAGTCCTGACGGCAGTTCCCCTTGGATTTCATTCATACTATCGTTAATATTGCTCGCCACTTCAACTGTATTGGCGTCGGTTTTTTTCATGATGGACAATACAACAGCCGGTTCACCGTCCACCAGTGTTTCGCCTGATGATTCTGTATGTGTATCTTTCACCTCAGCCAATTCGTCAATATGGACCGTTTCACCCGTTTGGGTCTGCACAAGTGTTTCTTTAATATCGTCAAGTGATTCAAATTCACCGGTTACCCTCAGCTGCAGGTCCTGGTTGCCTTTTTCCACAACACCGACTGATGCCGATTGATTGGCATTGTTCAGTGCCTGGGTGATCGTTTGGGCTCCCACACCATATTGTTGGAGTTTAGTCTGGTCGAGGACAATTTGAATTTCCCGTTCTTTTGCCCCTTCAACCGTTACGGATGCAACACCACTCTGACGTTCAAAAAAAGGTACAATTTGTTCGTCAGCGACTTGTGTCAGTTTAGCCGCATCATCTCCGGTCAGGCCGATCCACATGAGCGGCATTTGCTCCGGGTTGAACCTTAATACGCTTGGATCACCGGCGCCATCAGGCAATACCCCTTTCACCTGATCGACACTTTCCCGTACATCAAGCAGTGCCTGGTCAAGATCTGTTCCATTATTGAACATCATCATCACAAGTGAGGAACCGGATTGTGACTGTGACTGAACGGTTTCGATTCCCTCTACTGAGCTGACCGATGATTCAATCGGGCGGCTGATCAGGTTTTCAACGTCCTGTGGAGCTGCGTCTTCATAGGATGTGGCGACAACCGCAATCGGTAAATCAATTTCCGGAAATAGATCAATATTCAGGTTGCGTAATGAGACCGTCCCCAGCGCAATAATGGCCAGAACGATCATAATCACACCAACAGGTCGTTTGACAGATGTTTTGACGAGTTTCAAGAATTATCCCCCTCCTGCACGACGTTGACGTTCATGCCGTCTGACAGGGTTAAAAGTCCATTGACAACGACCTGATCACCCTCCTGGACGTCACCTTCAACAGCTGTTTCTTCCGACTGGGTTTCCTGAATCGTTACATTTTTTCTGACAGCTTGATTATCTTCCACGACATAAACAAACGATTCGTCGTTTTCTGTGAGAACAGCTTCCGTCGGGAGAAGAATTGAATCGTCTATCCGCTTTTCCGGAACATTCATCATCGTGACCATTCCGGATAAAATATCGTCATCATCATTTTCCACGGTTGCCTCAACCGGATAGAGACCAGTATCATCAGGCATCGTACCGACCGATGTAATCTCGGCTTCATATTCCTGGTCGTCAATCACGACCGGATATGTATCTCCTGTTTCTAAAAGATCAAGTGTGTCAGCAGCAACGGTCAAATTAATTTTCATAGGATCAAAATCAGCAATAACCATGAGTGGTTCAGAATCGGAGGCCATCGCATCCTCTTCTGCCGTCAATTGAGCAATTTCACCCGCTCTTGATGCATAAATCGTCTGACTTCCGGCAGCGGTCTGAATGGTTGCTAAATGATCATCCTCTTCCACCGTATCGCCGTTTTCCACTTCCAGTTCGGTCACTTCCCCGGGGGCCTGCACCA
Organism: Lentibacillus sp.; assembly: GCF_035301925.1. Lineage (GTDB taxonomy): Bacteria > Bacillota > Bacilli > Bacillales > Amphibacillaceae > Lentibacillus. Next base: position 10,443 of record NZ_DATGTI010000157.1, read on the forward strand.
TGACCGGTGTCGCGCTGCCTGGTTCTGTGCGGCCATACAATGACTTTTCAATGACCAGATCACCTTTGCCGGCTTCTTCCGTTTCAACTGCCGTGACCTGTTCCTCCTGTTCATCATTCGTTTCTTCGTCCTGGCTGCAGGCCGCCAGCATGCTGATCAGCAGCATGACCATAAACGTTAACAAAATTTTTCGCATGGCTCTGTAACTCCTCTTCTTCTTTGTTTTTAATCCAATAAATCAATGTGTAACAGGCGTGCAAGCTCTTGACATTCCTGCGCAAATTCCGGGATTCGCTGAAAATGAACGAGTAGTCCCTGGATGATCGCTTTCTGCGGGTGTTCCTTTCCCGTTTCATCCAGCATGATCGCAATCACATCTTTCAGTTCGCGCGCCTGATCTTCAGGTAATCCAAGTGTATCGATTTTGGTTTTCATAGCTATCAACACACCTATAACAGATGTCTCTTCCCAATACACATTCGGGATATGATCCGCCGTAACCAATGGTGTTTCCCCGCGTTCCATTAAGCCGCTGACGATATCATCCATCCTTCTTACGATATAGGGGCCCAGTTGGTTCCGATTAATATGAATTCCGTCGATAATAATCCATTTGAAATAGGCGTTGACCAAACCTTCCAGCTGAATGATCATATCCGGATAATAGGGCTCCAGCCGATCACCGTAGATATGGCTGATGTTTTGCCAGAGCCAGCGGACATTCTGTGCGTTCATTTGCCGGATGAGTGTATCCGTATTTTCCCCGGTAGACATATTCTGATAAATATGCATTGTGAGAAAGTCTTTATACTGGTAAATGTACTTTGTCACCACTTCAATCTGTTTGGCAAAACTATCGCGTGGTGCCAGATTCTCTTTTTGGACACTTTCAATCCGGTTGGCAATTGCCTCATAATAATGGTGGAATGCTGTCATGATGAAATCTTGTTTGGACTGGAAATGCAAATAAAAAGCACCTTTGGAAACGCCTGCCCCGTCTGCAATCGCCTCAACCGACGTCATGTGGAAGCCTCTTTCAGCAAATAATTTCATCCCGGCTTCGATTAGCTTTATTTTTTTTTCATTCATATAAACACCCGGTTTCATGTTAATTAACGTATTACACCGCCTAAGAACTGTACTAACCAGTCAGTCATTTTCCCATTCTACACGTGCAGAACCATTAAAGCAAGTGTCAAGATACATGAGTCAGGCTTCGTGTTCCACCAGGGAGGGGACAGACCTGCTGTCCCCTTCTCGGACTATTAACGAAGAAACATCAAACTAAAATCGTCTCCACAAGAATGGATGGTTCCCAAAGAAGACTGAACGGTTCAATTTGGCAATAATCTGGCTTGTCCGTTTATATTGCATGTCAAATGTGGCTTCTGACGTGTTGACGTATATCCCGGTTCCATCATGAAACGCAACATATGTCTTATCATCACGCTGTTCATATTGATCGATATGATAAAATGACAGCCATACATTGTCCCTGTTTCTGGAAGAAGCGGTCGGCAGCATGTAGACGCCTTTTTCAGGAATAACCGGCACCGGTATTTTGCTGTTCAATTTCAAAAGATCTTTCACGAATTCTCGCCGGCCATTCAGGGTTGAGCCGTATAAAAGACACGTATGATCGATGATTTGCTCGGGACTATACACGGAATGCCGTTCCCGGGAAACTTCCAAAATGCGTGATCGGTAATAAGCAGAGTCTTTTGTCAAAATTGCTTTCGTTTGTTGACCGATAATGTAAACTGATGATGAAAACTTTCCCCCCATGACTTCTCCCCCTTGTAAACTGGTGACGCTAAACATCTCTATCTGCATAAAAGCTTTTCAATAAACCAAGATTTCTAATCTGAGACTATTGTACTATGAATGAATGCCTTTATCTATTCATCTCGGATAAATATTAAAATTATTTAAAAAATGGTGGGTACGGGATTTTGAAAAACTCACTATCTGGCCTTTAATTGTTTGGATTATTGACGATATAAAAGGTACGGTGCTGTCATTTTCCGTTCTCATGGGGCAGTCACTGTAAAAGGTTGTTCAAAAAGTCCGATAAAAGAACACGTCGAGGTAGAGGACCTTCGACTGAATACCAGCACGTCCTGTGTCGAACAATGAAGTTTCGCTTTATCTCAATTTTGAACACGCACTGTAAGGAGGTTTTTAGCGTATGGACGTTGCAGCTGCATCAGTCGTCATGGCAAACCAGCAAGTGCGAGCTGATGCAAGTTTAGCCGTGATGAAGAATGCAAAAAATACGGCAGAACAACAGGGTCAGCAGCTGATTGAAATGCTGAATCAGTCACAGGTGCCATCTGCATCGCACCCGACACTCGGTAAAGCTGTAGATATAAAGTTATAGGCGATAGACCCTGTCCGGTAAAGCCGGAACTGAAAAATCCCCTTAAATGCAAGGGGATTTTTAATACCGTTAACGATTTACTGATTGTTGTCTTCTTCATCGAGCGGATCGTCATTATTGGCATCGTCATTATTGCCATTGTCCTGACCGCCGTTATCATCACCGTCGATGCCATCCTGATTGGTATCCGTTCCATCCTCATTTGTACCATTGTCACCGCCGTTTTCAAGCTGCGGGTCATCCTGGTTGTCACCATTCATATCAGGATTGTCTTCCTCCTGGTTCAATGGTGCCTCATCTTCGTTCTCCCCAACCGGATCTTCCTGCTCATCGTTTCCACAAGCGGCAACCAGCGACAATGCCAAAATTGGTACACCCATTTTTATAAGCCATTTACGTTGCATATGTGTCCCTCCTTTTTTGTTCACTTTCGCCCATAGCTTAACCATTATATGAAATGTAATACTTATTTTTTAAAAAATCCCGCTGCGGCCTCGTCTATTCAGAGTTCGGAGACTAGAGCCTGCTTGAAAAAATCAGCAAGTTTCATTATTGAAAATCGTATTTGAGAATGATATTTCTACTAATTTTTTTAAAATCCTCTTGTATAAAGGCGATGTGCTGATCGGATGCTTAAATGCACTGATAGATCGGGAAAATTTTCTGCTAAACTGCAAAAAAGAATTCGCTATGAAAAACTCGAAAACGCCAATAAAAAATTCCCCACAGCCTAGGTGGAGAATTGACGTCATGTGTTATTTAACGGCAAAGGTGATTTCCGCTTCACAGGCTACTTCGCCGTCAACGGTTGCCACACCTTTTCCTTTGCCAACAGGACCTTTCAACCGAATGATCTCGACTTCCAACTGCAGCTGATCGCCTGGTTTTACCTGCCGTTTAAAGCGGCATTTATCAAGGCCAGCGAGAAAGCCGATTTTACCCTGGTTTTCCTCAATGCCAAGCACACCAATCGCTCCGGTCTGGGCCAGTGCTTCCACAATCAGCACGCCCGGCATGACCGGATAGTCGGGAAAATGGCCCTGAAAAAATGGCTCATTTGCTGTAACGTTTTTCAGTCCGACAACCCGCTTGCCTTCTTCAACTTCGGTCACTTTATCGACCAGCAGGAACGGATAGCGATGCGGGATAGTTTCCTTGATTTGTTCGATATCCATGCAATCTCTCCTTTACACTGTGTACTTCATTATAACAGATGTTCGGGTGACAAGCGGATAGGTCAGGACAGACGTTCAGAACCAGTATGTCTTTCTCAATACGTAAAACATGTCCAATCATCATCGGACATGCGTTATTCTTCTTTTATCACAATATCGATAATATGCTGCCAGGTTTGCCATTCCAATGCGTCAGTCGGATTGCCGTCCCCGATTACACCATAGCCAATCATCAAGCCTGACGCCAGTGCAATTATCGACAGAACCAGAACAACGATGATACGCAGCCAGATCGGAAAAATACGGCGACGTGGTTTTTTATGTTTCCGCTTTTCCTGTTTGCGTTTTTTCTTCTGTTCTTTGCGCGTCATTTGATCTGGTGATACTTCCTGCTGCTGTTTCTGTTTTTGTTCTTGGCGCGTTACCTTGTCCCCGGCTTTTTCCCGCTGTCGTTCGTTTTCCTGTTCTGCCGTTTGACTGCGTTGTTCAGTCTCTGTTTTTTCTTTCTGATCTAATGGCATGGCTTGTTTCTCCTTACATCCATTGTTGCTTGTGACTCCTGATGCTGTATGTATCAGATGGCAAATGGGTCAGCCCGCACGTAATGGTCAGTAACCCGTCAGAAAACGGCGGCTAACTGTCCCATAAATGCCCGATAAGTTTCGGGCCTGCACGATGCAGGTCACAAAGGCGTTGCGACAGGACGTCGCGCATTTAGCCTTTGTTCCTTATTACCAGTGGGGGAAAAGCGCCCCCACTGAATGAAGTTTCACTTTTCCCCGCATGTAATGGTCAGTAGCCCGCCAGAAAACGGCGGCTAACTTCCCATAAATGCCCGATAAGTTTCACTAACATTCAGTGGGGGAAAAGCGCCCCCACTGAATGAAGTTTCACTTTAACGCAGCTGGTTAACAAGTCCCATCATCTGATCCGTCATGGAAATCGTTCGGGCATTAAACTGATATGACCGCTGCATGTTAATCATGTCGGTCATCTGGCTGGCAAGATCGACATTCGATTGTTCCAGGGCACCACTTTGCAGTACGGTGTTGACCTCAACCGGCTGCATGATGTCTTCAAAATCATAACCTAATTCTTCTAAATCCGGCAGACGAAATGCATTATTGCCAGTTGCTTCTAGCAATCTTGGTCGAACAGCTTCAGTGATTGCCAGATTTCCGGCAATTTCATTTACATCACCACGTTGGACCGAAATTTGTCCATTTGGCTGAACCGTTATGTCATCAAAGCCATCCGCTATAACGATTGGACCGTTTTGGCCCAGCACAGGGTGACCATCTTTCGTCGTAAGCATGACAGCCTGATTATCGTTAACCGGGCTTAAGTAAAATGAACCGTCGCGTGTATACCGCGTCTCCGTTACCCCATTTTCAGTCACTTGAATTTGAAATAAATGATTTTTTTCCAATAGGGCGGTATCAAGTGCCCGATCCGTTTCCTGAATTGAACCTTGCCGCAGATCGATATTCACCGACCCGAGTCTTGCGCCCGAACCGACCCGCACGCCATCCGGGGTCAGGCGGCCTTCAGCATTGGCGGGGGCTGTCATGTTGTCGATCTGCTGGAATAGTAAAGAGGCAAAATCCGCCTGTCGTGTTTTATAGCCTGTTGTTTGGCTGTTCGCCATGTTATTGCCGATAACATCCAATTTATTCTGCAGCTGATTCATCGTCACAGCTGCTTGAATCATCGATCGTGACATCAAACCCCTCTTAGCCTAACCGGGCAATTTCACTGACTGCTTTGCCCATACTTTCATCGTAAGCCTTCAATACCCGCTGATTTGTTTCAAACAGACGGTACGATGCCATCATTTGTGTCATGGACTGGGCTGCATCGACATTTGACCGCTCCAATGCACCCTGCTGAATGGTAAAGGTGGCATCAGCCGGCACAGGACCGGCTTCCCCATTGAACAGTCCATTCCCTTCCTTGGCTAATGCGTTGACATTATCAGTATATGCAATACCAAGCGGAATATTTTCTCCCGCAACCTGCAAAATCCCATCTTCGGTAACCGTAAATTCCATACCGCCCGTCTGAATCGGGGCTCCGTCCTCATCCAGCACGTAATAACCTTGCGTCGTGACAAGAAATCCCTGGCCGTCTACCGTCAAATTACCGTTCCGGGTGTAGCGCACCTCACCATCTTCATTTTGCACAGTAAAGAAAAGACCGCCCGTTTCATCAGGAAGCTCACCGTTGACCAGTGCCAGGTCAGTCGTGATACCCGTTTCCCGGATATCACCCTGTCCATAGTCCGGAATGTTTTCATGGACATAAACCCCCGTATTGAGCGGGCCTATAGGATCCCTCACCGAAAAATTCAGCCCGCGTGTCGTCGGAACATGTTTTTTGCCCATCTGATGCATCAGCAACTCGGGAAAGGCACGCAATGCAGGCTGATCCGCCTTATAACCCGGTGTTTGCGCATTCGTTATATTATTGGATAAAGCCTCCTGCTGCCGCTGCTGGGCAACCATTCCGCTGGCAGCTGTGTAAAATCCTCTCAGCAATTTGGTTCAGCCCCTTTTAACAGGATGGTGAAAAATCGGGGAATGCAGATGTCAACACGATGTGCCCGGGCACTATCCATCCCCGTTTTAAGTTGATTAAACAATTTTTTTCCGTTCGATTTTATCGATATTTTCCAGCATAATACCGGTCCCTTTAGCCACACAATCTTTCGGGTCTTCAGACAAGAGGACGGGAACTTTCAACTCTTCCGCCAGAAGCTGGTCAATCCCGTGGGTCAATGCACCGCCGCCGGTCAGAATAACGCCGCGATCAATGATATCTGCTGACAATTCCGGCGGTGTCTGCTCCAGCACCTGTTTGGCGGCCTGTACAATCATCGCGACCGGCTCCCGAAGTGCTTTTTCAATTTCCTCCGAATAAACCGTGATCGTCCGTGGCAGACCGCTCACCATATCACGTCCGCGGATGTCCATCTGCTCATGACGTGAGTCTTTCCAAACGGTTGCAACATTAATTTTGATATCTTCAGCCGTCCGCTCACCGATTAGCATTTTGTATTCTTTTTTGATGTATTGAAGAATCTCCACGTCAAACTTATCCCCGGCCATCTTGACCGATTCAGCCGTTACGATATTGCCCATCGACAGCACTGCGACATCTGTTGTACCACCGCCAATGTCCACGACCATATTCCCGCTCGGCTGATAAATCTCCATGCCGGCTCCAACCGCTGCCACTTTCGGCTCTTCTTCCAGGTAAACTTTTTTGCCGCCGGATTTTTCAGCCGCTTCCTTAATTGCTTTTTGCTCCACTTTTGTAATATTTGTCGGACAGCAAATCAGCATTTTCGGTTTCGACAAAAATCCTTTTACATTTATTTTATCAATAAAATGCCGCAGCATCGCTTCTGTCACATCAAAATCGGCAATCACGCCATCTTTCAACGGGCGGATGGCTTCGATATTTCCCGGTGTCCGCCCAACCATACGGCGTGCCTCTTCTCCAACCTCAAGCACACGGCCGGTATTTTTATCCATTGCCACAACGGAGGGTTCATCCAAAACAATTCCTTTTCCTTTCACATGGATCAACACATTGGCGGTCCCAAGGTCAATCCCGATGTCCCTTGAAAACATTCATTAGATCCTCCCTGCTATCAAATACTTTCTCGTATCCGTATGTACACACACTGCTACTAATATTATATTTTACCACAAATTACAACATATAACTGCCATTTGCGAAAAAAAAGATAGGAAAAAATCACTATACGCAGGGTGGTTATTCTGCAAGTGCCCGGCCTATGTTCATCAGAGCATGCTGTTATGCACGGGAACATGTTTTTTGTTTTGCGCCCATGGCCGGGCGGGAACATGTTTACTTTTTCGCGCCCATATCCGCTCCGGCCGGGAACATGTTTATCTCATTTGCGCTTATGTCAGAGCGTTCAGGCTGATAAAATTTTCTCACCATTTGTTTAATGCTTTACAAAAAATATTACTTTTAAGCAAGAATTTTCATAAAAATGTCGAACTATAGTATTGATAAAAATGATAAAAAGGAGTGTCTTACTTTTGTACCCTACAACTATGAAGCACCGGAAAAAATCCCACGAGTTGTTAGCTTACGAAGCGTTGTTCAGGCGTATTATTGATTCAATAAGAATTGCACATTTAGTGGTAAATTACATGAATCTCAAATATATGGGTAAAAATAAAGGAAGGAAGTATATCTCTCCCGGTTTGAACAATTTTCCACAGAAATCCACCTTCCCACTGCCATCAAATTTCAATGCAAAACATTTACCACAACTGGAAATGTAGTGAACTACATCGCCATTAAAATGACGAGCTTCTCGTTTCTTAGAGACGGCAATCCATCTCTCCACGAAGGCATGTCCCGTGCCATACTTTATGTTATTAAGAAGCCGTTTCCAGTTTTTCTTTTGCCCTCCTTAAGATGTTTTGGGCCGCATTCACATCACGATCCACCGTGTAGCCGCAGTTCGGACAACAATGTGTGCGTTCATTAAGGGTTTTACGAACAATTTGCTGGCAGTTGGAACATTCTTGACTTGTATTTTGTGGATTCACTTGAATAACCCGCTTACCAGCCTCTTACGCTTTGTAAGTCGTGTACGCAATAAGTGAACGCCACGAAGCATCCAGGATCTGTTTTGCCAGTGTCTTACGTTTCACCATGTCTTGAATGTTGAGATCTTCAAATGCAATGAGGTCGTATTGATCTGCCAGTTGGCGGCTCACTTTGTGCGCTCGATCACGACGATTGGCCAACTGTTCATAAGTTTTTGCCAGTTGCTGCTTTGCCTTGTGCCATCGACGAGAACCTTTCTTTCGTCGTGCCAGGATTTTGTTCCAATAACGAATTTTCTTCTCGGATTGTTTTAAAAAATGGTGGTTTTCGTATAAGTCGCCATTCGAGGCGGTAGCCAGATTCAAAATACCCAGATCAATACCAATTTCTTCACCCGTTGTGGGTGCTGGGTCAACATCAATTTCACAGGAAAAACACGCATACCATTTGTTGTTTTGACGGCGAATGGTACAGGTTTTAATCGTTCCCTCGATCTGTCGATGACACTTAATGCGAACATTGCCGATTTTGGACAGCTTGAGGCATTTCCCGTTTAGAGCGAAGCCACTTTGAGGATAGGTAAAACTATGATAGCGATTGTCACCCTGGAATCTCGGAAATCCTGCTTTCTGTTTAGCCTTCAGTCGTCGAAAAAAGGCTTGGAATGCTTTGTCCAAACGCCCGGCAACATCCTGTAACACTTGAGATTGTATCTTCTTGTAGTCAGGGACCTCCTGCTTTAATAGGGGAAGTTCCTTTTTTTGGCCATAATAATGAACGGAGACATCACGTGTTTTATAAGCAAAGATTCGCTGCTCAAGCATCGCGTTATATAACTGGCGGGACATCATGAGTACCCAATTCATGCTGGCTTCTTGTTCCTGGTTTGGTTCCAGTTTAAACTTATACGTTTTTTCATTATCATCTCTACCCTCTTTTGGATTGATTCGCAATATATTTTTGGTTAGCATCTTCCGAAATAGAGCCAATCGTTTCAATATAAAAGCTACTGTTCCAAAGCCGTCCTTTCCACAGATATTGCTTTATATGAGGAAATTCCAAAAGTAGTTTGCGGGCAGAAATCCCTTTTAGCATTTTCACCATATAGGAAGGAGCCACTTTTGGGTGAGCGGACACAAAAGCATGAATATAATCAAACTCACCCACTTCGATCATATGGACGATAAAACCTTTTTCTGCCGCTATATCCCGGAAAATTTCTTTGAGTCTTTTTTCGATAGTCTCGTTTAGAACTTTGCGCCGATATTTCACTGACCAAACAACGTGATAATTCACATTATAGACACAGGTTCTTGCGTGGATAAGATTATTTTTTGTCATACATATAGTATGCCATTTATAAGCATTAACTTCTATTATAATAGTTATTATTGAATAACATATGGTTTTAGATTATGCAAAGATGTCGGCGATTCATCTCCCCATTCGAAATGGGGAGGATTCTCGCCGGTTATCCTAAAATAAGGCGATACAGCTGGTTTTGGTTGATATTTCCTGGATTGGGTTGATATCCTCCTTTTCCGGTTGATATTTCTCAAATTAGGTTGATATTTGCAGTCACCGAGAATTCCATGCCAAAAAACCCGGCCGCACTTGGCCGGGTTTTCAGTATAGATGTACCTCCTTGTGAATAGGCTTAATTTTTTACTCTGCTCCTGCCCATGTTAAGCGGGCGATTTGTCACCCACCTCCCTGTGAAGTGAGTTTGTTTGTACTGAGCTCCACCCCCTATAAAAGTGGATAAACTTTGTAAGATCATGCACCTCCTGGGACGTGGATTGTGCAGCTTTGGTGATACCACCCCCTTTAGTGCTCGTCAGTCGTGGAAATGCTCATCCGACTGGCTTGACGGTGGAGTCTTCTGTCCTTTTATCTTCTCTGTATTTGTTTCGGGTTGCTTCGCCTCCGCGGAGATGGCGGATTGATTTGTGATAGTTGAGTACATCTTTGACTTGGTTGTAGAGTTCGGGATTTATTTCCGGCAAGCGTTCTGTTAAATCTTTGTGGACTGTGCTTTTGGAGACACCAAATTCTTTGGCAATCAATCGGACAGTTTTCCTCGTCTCCACGACATATTTGCCTATCCTGATTGTCCTTTCTTTGATGTAATCGTGCACACCGTTCGCCTCCCTAAGTTGGATATTTCCGAGGTGTGGTTTGAGACAAGGTGATACAATTACGCTGTTCACTTATCTGCTGGACAATTCTTCTGTGCAGCTCTAGCTGTATTTTCCTTTTTGGATCGACTGAAGAAAAAACCCCTTCACACATGACGTTTGTATGTATTGGATAAAATTCAGGTAATTGGATGGAAAGCTACACAAGCTCTCACCTCAGACTATTCTGAATGCTTGGTTTGTAACATTTTATTAACGTTCGGCGGGGAATATGATTAAAATCGCATCTTTGAGGAAATGAGGACAAGACGTATTTCTTGTAAGCAGAAAAAAGTCACTTATAGGATGGTTCCATTGTTCATCGATTAACTCAAAAATTCCCGAAATCTCAGCTGGCATCTGGGCCTTTGAAAATACTTCGGGAACCGCTCGATTTTTTATTTTTTTTAAGATATAATAAAAAAGAAAATAGGGATTCGGCTTTAATGCTGTATCTACACAACTGAACATATAGGAAAAAACAAACGATTCCCGGATTTGTGGTGTGTTCTATTCTCTTAAACCACTTATCCGGACGTTAAATTTTTATTTTTGGGACCTCACTGTCATTACATCATGTCTCCCAAATCTGGATCATAATTTATAACTGGCGGCTGGTCTCCCGCTAAACCTGTTGATCCAAGAGGTAATACACCTAACACTAGTGTTGCAGCGACACCTAACGAAACAATAAATTTTTTCAATTTTAAGCTCCTTTCAATTTAGTTTTAATTTAAAAAGCCGACCCTATTTTCATATCCAACAAATTTATGCTGTGCAAATGGCACCTGCATCAAAAATCAAAATACAACCTAACTGTTCATTTTTTGAAGCGCATTAAGCGGCAGTCTGCTGAAAAAGTAGTCGCTTCGTTTTTCAATAAATTGATTGTAAGACTGCAAAAGAATGGTTTTATCCCTTTTCGCCATTCCCAAATAATACATTCTGAATGGCGAGTTGGTTTCTATCTCACTTAAAATGGCCTCTGCTTTGGCATAGTTTCCTTTAGCTATTTCAATATGGGCCTGTTCACTTTTGTCAGTTGATGTAACCCCTTTAACCTTGTTGAAATGCGCCGAGATAAAAGGGATATTCTGCTGTTCGATTGTCTCCACAATTTTATCCAGGTTTTCTTTTTTAGCGATTTTCAGTGCTTCCGTATAGTGGTACATGGCCTGAAAATATGTGTCAAAAATGTACGATAAACCAAGCGCCATATGCAGACTGATTTCCGTTTCGGGATTGTTTGTTTGTGTAAGAACCCGAAACGCGTACTTACGTGCAATGATCACTTCGTTACGGACGAGATAATAAATGAATAAATTATGATACAATCGAGTGTGAAAAAACCCAAGGAGGAACCCGTCTTCTATTTTTTCAAATAAATTTTGCTGTTTTTCCATGATGTTGCCTAATTTTCCGTATTCGTTCTGCCTAAAATAAATTGATGTTTTAATAAACTCGAGCAGACATTTCAGCTCGGGTTCCTCTGTCTGAAAAGTGTTGGCACGTCTTAAGATTTCGTTTGCCGAATACCGCATTTGTTTACGGTCCAGTGTCAGCTGATAAACGTCGGCCCATTTTCGGTTGGAGTCAGATTCTGAGGATTTATTTTTGATGATTAACCGCTGCAAATCATCAAAATAACCGTTCATATATAAATATTCCATGCCTTTTTTACTGATATCATCCGAGGTTGTTTCCAGGCAAAAGTTTCGCACGAGCTTCTGAACGGTTTGCTCTTCGTACTCTTGCCGCAATAGCAATATGATTTGCTCTAAAGTCATCTCGTCATTCCTGGACAAGGTTCCAATTGAATCAGGCATCAGTTTCGCCTTGGAATCTGGCATGAGTACACAGCGCTCCTTTTGTTCATTATACTTAATGAGATTGATTCTAAATTACCCAAAACTCTCTTCTCTTTTACAAGGAAGAAAGATTATTTTCCTCGATTTACTTTCCGAGGCCAACAAATAGGGTCAAACCATAAGTTACCCTAGCCTTCCTATAATCCACTTAATAAAAGATTCTGTTAAATCATGTGTTTAATTATCATAATATCACAAAATTCGCTAAAAAAAAGGATAATCGTTCGACATTTTTTGCAAAATACTTCCGTTATTTTCCTTAATGGCGATTGGGCAAACAATAAAGACGATATCCTCGAAAAGATAAATATTTTTTCCTTTGATGCGCTGCCAAAGCTTTCCTTGTTCTGTCGCGTTGTCGGCACTAGGACGTTCTGTATGCCGTAAGATCCCCACATCAAGGTTTTAAAGAAGCTAAGTGGATGAATCAGCAGCCGTCAAGGAACTTGTCCAGACTGTCAAGAGATCCTGCTTATTACTAAATTTTTGTAGATAAAGCTTTCGTTTTTCATATAAGAGGATGTTCTAAATAAGTCCATTAAAAATGACATGTCGAGAAAGGGGGCCTTCGACTAAGTTCCGACACGTCCTGTTTCGAACGTCGAAGTCACCACAAACAAGAGAAGCTCCACCACAACACACGCAAGCCCACTGCACGAAACGACGCCGCCTCGAAATTTTGACGCAAAGGACGTGGCAGTGCAGGCGCCCGTTATTGTCATCGCGAACTTGGCCTGCCGGTCCTTTTTATCCGCTTTTTTGAACACGCACTATAATATTTTCCATAAATTATACTTTCCTGATGTTGCAAAAAAATAACCCTAGCTGCATTTACTAGGGTTTTTGTATTAATAGATTAAGCATATGATGATGTGGAAGGTGAATCAATTTTATTTTCACCTGTCGCATCAGTTACATACCAGGTCTTGGTACACTATCCATGGCGTCATCTTCATTTTCGCCTGAATCCGGATTCTCATTTTCGCCTGAATCTGGACTGTCATTATCAGACTGATCGGATTCGCTGTCTTCTTCGGCGTCGGATTCGGAATCAGTATCTTCTTCTTCTGTAGCATCGGACTCACTATTATCCTCTTCCGTTGCTTCAGATTGGTCACTCTCATGTTCGCTTCCGTCAGACTCTGCATTTTCGTTTTCCGCTTCATCGTTTTCGGAAACAGCTTCATCAAGTGCGCTCATTGGCTGATTGAAGAAGTCTTCAGGGTTAACATCCTCGCCATCTTTTCTGATTTCAAAATGGAGATGTGTTCCGTTGTCTTTTCCGAAAAGATTTTCGCCGGCGGTTCCAATCGCATCACCTTGTTCGACTTCACTATCGGCAGAAACCTGTACGTCTCCTAAACTGGCATAATGCGTTGTGACATCATTGGCGTGTGTTATGGTTACGACATTACCCAGCAATGGATCTTCCTTGACCTCAGTAACTGTTCCACTTAATGACGCCAACACATCAAATGTTTCACCGTCAGCAGATGCAATATCAATACCTGTACTTTGATAGTAGCGGTCGTTGAATACGACAATTGCATTCTCCTGATCTTCCTGGTCCGCGTTGTAGTCAAAGTATTTAGTTACGATTTCTGCTTGATCCATATTTTCCACAGGTGCTTGAATGACTTCCTGCTGATCCATGACAGGACGAGCATCCTCATCATGTTCGACTGGTGTATAGTCTTCTGTATTTTCCTCTTCCTGGCTCTCATCAATCTGGTTGCCAAGGTTCTGATACCATATCACCAATGACAGTAGGAGTGCAGCTATTGTCAAGTACACTGCCGGAAAAAACCACTTTTTGCGGAAAATGCGACTCCACTTATTTTTTGGAGTTCCGTTGTTTTCCTCTTTCATTTGTCATCACCTCAACAACCATTCTGAGCAGAAAAATCGGAAACTATACATTTTAGTCAAAAAAAATTCCGGATTTATGCATTTTTTCTGAAATTCAGTATAAAGTAAGAGGTTAATCAAATGGTTAGTCCGGAACATTGACATTAATGATGCTGCTTTGGCAGATTTGGTGGGGGTATCACAGGTTTTCGCTCCTGCTTTCCACTCCCCCTCAATTTACACAAAATAGTGCCCGGGATGATCGTGACATCCCGGGCATTTTCATTTGGCCACCAGCGTTGGGGCGGTGTCGGATACGGTGCTTATCTCGACTCCTTGGTAATAATGCTGCACAATTTCTTTATAAGTTTTGCCTTCTTCGGCCATTCCGTTTGCACCGAATTGACTCATGCCAATGCCGTGGCCGAATCCTTTTGTCGTGAAAATCAGATGGTCATTCTTTTTCTCGATGGAAAAGTCGCTTGAGCGCAATCCCAGTTCTTCGCGCATTTTCCGTCCCGAATAGGATTGATCCCCCAAGATGAGCTGATCGACACGTTTTCCTTCCGTTCGGGTGATTTCCATTGACAACTCATCAAGCGGGGGAAAATCCGCTCCAAGCAGCTCTTCCAATTCAGTTATCGTGAATATTTGTTGATCCATAAATTTTTGTGTGTTTTTATCCCACGGGCTTTCCACACTGCGCAAGTAAGGCACTTCATCTTCCCAGTAATCCTCCGAGTTTTCCGTATAGCCGTTGCTCGTGGAGAAATAAGCGGCTGTAATCGGCGCATTCTCATAAGTTAAAATTTCACCCTTTGTTGCTGCGACCGCTTTTTTAATTTTGGCCATTTCCTCCTCGTAATCACTTCCCATTGAGTTCCTTAATTCCTGATCATTATGGTACACCTGATCACTTGTCGTGTCCGTTACATCTGGCTGTTCTGCATTGTCCTGGTGAAGCATCCGATTGACGATAAACGTTCTCGCGGCCAATGACTGTGCTTTCAGGGCTTCCAGTTCAAATTCGGCAGGTGTTTCCGAGGCAACCACCCGGGATACGTATGTCTCCAACGGGACAGTTTCAACCTGTTCAGAATTTGCCCGCATGACTTCGACTGCAAACGGGGAATCACCCATTGCAATCTCAACCGCTTCCCCGCTTTGTTCGACAGCTGCCTCCTGTTCTTCTAAATCGGACATAAATGGCACGACGATTAATGTCGGAATTACCAAAATGATCGTCATTAAACTGGATAAAAATAAAATGGTTGATGCTTTCCACGATGACGGAGACTTATTAATCGAAAATGGCTTCTTGTTTTTTTGGAGCAGCTGAATGGATTGAGCTTTGCGCTGCTTTTTCTTTTTCCTGATTCCGGGTATGATTTTGTTTTTTTTCATGTACTGCCTCCTTAACCGTATTTGCATGTAACAGCCTCTAGCATTCCTACTATTAAATTTTATACAGTTTAGGAAAACAATAGAACCAGAGATTATGAAAATCAGTCAGGCAGTAAACCTTTATTTGATAAAAATCGGTTGCCACCTTGCCTTTTCAAGAGTCAAAGACCGGAAATCAGCGTTGATGAAAATCGAACGCGTTAGCCGATCTCGCTATTCAAACGTCTTCTTAAAATCTTTAATAAAACCCGTGCGTTACGTCTGCACGGGCTTTTTCCTGATATGAACGTTCGGTTGATTCGTGTCATTCAACGTTTCATCGTACAGATGACACGCGACATAGTGATTCTTTTCGACTTCAAGCCACTCGGGCTGCTTTTCAGCACAGACATCCATCGCAAATGGGCAGCGGGTGCGGAATACACAGCCGCTCGGCGGATTGATCGGGCTTGGCAGCTCGCCTTCCAGAATGATCCGCTCCCGTGTATCCTCAATATCCGGATCCGGAATTGGAATCGCCGACAGAAGCGCCTGCGTATATGGATGAAGCGGATTGTCGTAAAGTGAATCACTTGACGTCAGCTCGACCAAGTTCCCTAAGTACATGACACCAATCCGGTCGGAAATTTGCTTAACCATTGATAAGTCATGGGCAATGAATAAAAAGGTCAAGCTCTTTTCCGCCTGCAAGTTTTTTAATAGATTAACGACCTGCGCCTGAACGGATACATCCAATGCCGAAATGGGCTCATCCGCAATGATAAAATCGGGATCGAGTGCCAGGGCCCGGGCGATACCGATTCGCTGACGCTGGCCGCCGCTGAATTCATGCGGGTAACGATTCGCATGATCACGGTTCAGTCCGACCTCTTCCAGAAGCTGGATCACCCGGTCAAGCTGTTCCTGTTTGTTCTGATAAAGGCCATGAACTTCCATCGGCTCAGCTATGACTTCTTTAACGGTTGAGCGCGGATTCAATGACGCATACGGGTCTTGGAAAATCATTTGCATCTGACGGTAAAATTCAAATGTCTCCTTGTCATCCAGCTCATGCACATTTTGGCCATCATAATACACATCGCCTGACGTTTTGTCGTAAAGCCCCATAATCGTACGGCCGACCGTTGTTTTACCACAGCCTGACTCCCCGACAAGCCCGAATGTTTCTCCCTTATTGATATGAAACGTCACATCATTGACAGCTTTCAGTATTTGCCCTTTACCTATATTATAATGTTTGCTTAAATTGTTGAGTTGTAAAATTTTCTCTTCCATCACGATTACCCCTCTGCTTGCTGCCAGTATCTGGTTGCAGCACAAAGTTCTTTTTCATATTTCGTGCCTTTCAGTTCAATCAATTCAATCCCGCGTCCGGTTTGCGGGGAGTGAAGCATTTTTCCATGACCATAATAAAATCCGACATGGTGCAATCTACCTTTTCCTTCTTCATAGGCGAAAAAAATCAAATCACCCGGTTCAAGCTGATCATAGGGAACTTTCTCGACTGAAGCTGCCTGATCTCCGGCATCACGCGGAATCTGGTAGCCGTTCGCTTTATGCATAGCATAGACGAACCCTGAGCAATCATAACCGAACGAGCTCATCCCGCCCCAGAAATAATCCAGTCCCAGGTATGGCTCCCCGGCTTTTAAAAGCTCGTTGCCCTGTCTTTTTGGCAATCCCTGTTCTGAGCGGAACACGGTCACGTCACTTTTCCGCAAAAAATGAAAACCGTGTGGCGTATTCACTTTAATGCGATTATTTGTTTTACTTTCAACCGGTAACATCGTCATATAACTGAGTTTCATGATATGTTCGCCGTCTTCACTTTCCAGCCATGCGTGCCGTGACGTGACAGCAGCTGATTCTGCGCGCTGCCAGTCCTGTTTTTTTATTTTTTTCAGCTGGCTGAGCGGCATCCAGCCGGGATAACCGCGTTCATCTTTAACTGACGCTTGTGTCGGGACAACCACATGTGCCCAGTCATCTTTCGTTTCGGTTATCATGACCGCTTCTCCGTACAGCGTTTGCGTTTGGATGCGATTTTCATCGGATAGGGCAACGGTTGCCTCATAACTAAGATGGCTGACCCAGTTATCGATATCAGTCGGATTGGTAATCCCCGGTTTATCAACCTCCCTAGGTGACGACGGTGATGTCCATACTGTCGCAACTTGAACGGCTGTCACCCAGAGCTCCTCTGTAAATTGATCAAACGTTTGTTTAGTCATGGCTTTTCCCCCTTCAATGCTGATCGATGCTGCTACCCGCGTCTGTTTATCCAAATACGCATTTTCCCTTTTCTTCCTAGCAAACGCCCGCTTCAACCGTCAGTGTTTTATCCAATGTATTTAAGGTGGCTGCTTCCCCCAATGGCAGTGAAAAATGCGGGAAGCAATGACCGATTTTAAAGCCGGACATAACCGGACATGCCAGACCAGCAAAATAGTCATCAAAGACCTGTTCCAGGGAAAGGGATGGTTTTCCTTCGGGTGGTCTTGCTTCAGCAAAATCCCCGAGAACAATCCCGGCTGCCGTATTCAATTTTCCCGCAAGTTTCAGCTGATTGAGCATAGAATCAATCCTGTACGGCTCTTCCCCGATATCTTCAAGCAAAAGCAGTTTTCCGTTTGTATTGATTTCGAATGGTGTACCGAGTGTGCTGATGATAAGCGACAGATTTCCACCAGTAAGTTCTGCGGTCGCTTTTCCCGGTACAATCACATTCAGCGGGGAAATGTCTTCTGAATAGTGCAGTGTTACAGGGGCGAACAGCTGCCGAAACATACTTGCAGACAGTTCATCAAAATCCTGTTCAGCCACATCAGATGCAGGCATCGGTCCATGAAATGTTGTCAGGCCGGTTTGCTGGCGGATGGCCGTATGTAAATAAGTGATATCGCTATAGCCCCAATAAATTTTTGGATTTTGGCTGATTAACTGATAATCAATCCGGCTGGAAATCCTTGGTGTTCCATAGCCGCCCCGGGCAAATATAACCGCTTTGATTGAATCATCGACAGCCATTTGATGAAAATCAGCCAGCCGCTCAGCATCAGTCCCAGCCAAATAGCCATACTTTAAATTGAGCGTCTTACCAAGTTTGACATGCAGCCCCATCTTTTCAAAAAACGGAATCGTCCGCTTAACACGTTTCAAATCAGCAGGGCTCGCCGGTGCGGTAATGCCAATTGTATCGCCTTTTGCCAATCGCTGTGGTTTCATCGGATCCAGTCCTTTTTATGAGATAAGAAAGCATAAAATTTTGGATAACGTTTTCGATACCGAAATCGGCCAATTCGCCGATTTCCTTCAATCCGGCATCTGAAAAGACGCATCAGCGTTTTTTCAGATATATGTATTAGAAGCGGAAGAAGGAGTGGCTGGATAGCCATTCCTTCCACACTTCAGATGATGCGTACTGTGGCTGCACAAGTCGGGTGTTGTCGCCGGGCTTCGGCTGCGCGAAATTGTGGTATCGCCGCGCGAATTTCTGCTGTCGCCGCGCGATCTCGAGTGCCTGTCGCGCGAATTTTTGCTGTCGCCGCGCGAATTTCCGGTATCGTCGCGCGAAATTGAATGCTTGTCGCGCGAGATTGTGGCGTCGCCGCGCGTTCTCGAGTGCCTGCCGCGCGAATTCCCGGGATCGTCGCGCGATTTGATGCTCCTGTCGCGCGGAATTCCACTACTGTCCCCATGCGGCCCACCACATCACACTTCATCAGAATATCAATTATACGAACCCCATCAATGGAAGATTTCGGCATCCATCTACTGTTCAATATCAGCCCATTTCAACTCCAGATAACCGACTGGATGGCGCACGACATCTTTCACGTTGTCCTTGTAAATATAGACCTGGTTATAATAATGGATTGGGAAAATCGGCATTTCTCCTGCCAGCATTTGTTCTGCCTCATACATCAGCTCCCAGCGCTTTTCCTCATCCGTTTCCTGCTTGGCCTGGGCAATAAGCTCATCATATTCCTCATTTGACCAGCCGGTGCGGTTCATTGAAGAATCCGTGATAAAACTTTCCAGGAAGTTGACCGGATCACCGTAATCAAAGAGGAACGAACTCCGTGACAGCTGATGGTTCAGAGACTTTTGATCTTCCAGGAAGACGTTCCATTCGGTATTGGCCAATTCAACATCAACGCCAAGGTTTTCACTGAACATATTTTGCATCGTTTCGGCGATGGCTTTATGCTGTTCATCCGTATTATATGTCAGTGTCACCGGCGGCAGCTCATCATAGCCTTCCTCTTCCATACCTTCTTCCAGTAATTGTTTTGCCTGTTCCGGATCAAAGCTTACCATCTCCCCATTCACATCACGGAAATCCTCGCCGGATGGCGTGGTGAAGCCTGGTGAAACAAAAGCTTTGGCAGCTTGCTCATTGTTTTTAGTGACATAGTCAACAATGTCATCCTGATTGATGGCCAGTGCGAATGCTTTTCGGATTTTTTCGTTCTGGAACGGCTCTTCTGTCACATTAAAACGGTAGAAATAAAGCCCCGCCTGATCTTCAATGACCACATTGTCCCCGTCAATCAGCTGATCTGCCATATCTGACGGGATTTCGGTCACATCGAGTTCATCACTTTCAAACATCTGGTACTCCGTGTTGACATCGGGAACCATTACCCAGTTAACCTTATCAAGGTTGACCGTGTCGCTGTCCCAGTATTCCGCGTTCTTCACGAACACCATTTCCTGATCATGTGACCATGATTCAAGCTCGAATGGTCCATTGGAAACGAAAGACTCTGCTTCTGCATGCCATTCCGGATTTTCCTCGGCAACTTCTTTATTAACCGGGAAGAATGCCGGGTTGGTCACTACATGCAGGAAGAACCCTGTCGGTGCCGTCAATGTCACTTCAAACGTCTTTTCGTCAACGGCTTCAACCGCTACATCATCAGCCGATCCGTCGCCGGCGTTGTATGCTTCTCCGCCCTCAATGAAATAGCCGAGAAATGCTGCAGACGAACCTGTTTCCGGATTCAAAAGCTGTTTCCATGCATAAACAAAATCTTCCGCTGTCACCGGGTCGCCATTTGACCAGTTCGCATCCTCGCGCAGGTAAAAGGTATACGTTTTTCCGTCATCGGAAATGTCCCAATCCTCTGCTATCGCCGGCTGTGGCATATCATCCTGCCCCAGTCTCGTCAAACCTTCCATCAGGTTGTTCAAGACATTCCATGAAACGCTGTCAAAACCAATCGGCGGATTCAATGATGTCGGTTCTTCGCCATTATTCATGCGCAATACTTTTTCACCGCCGCTGTCACTTTCTTCTGCTGCATCGGCATCTGAATCTGAGCCGGCATCAGCCGCTTCATTGCCGCCATCATCCCCTGTTGACGTCGTACATGCCGCCAGCACTAAAATGAATGCGGCAAACATAAGAAACAAAAACCCCTTTTTCTTCATGCCTTTGTTCTCCCCCTTGTTATGTTTTATCGGCTGTTAAAGCCAGAAGCTGTTTCGCCCGCTCATCCTGGAGCCAGCAATCCACTTTGTGTGTCTCACTCAGTTCCGACTGGAGCGGGTAAACTTTATCACACACCTCCATCGCCATAGGACACCGCGCTGTGAACGGACATCCCTGTGGAGGTGAGAATAAATCCGGTGGTGTCCCGTCAATCGGGATCAGTTTCTTACCTTTAACATCGAGTCTTGGCACTGATTTTAATAACCCCTTTGTATACGGATGTTCCGGTTCGTAAAAAATTTCCTTTCTTGTTCCTTCCTCGATGATTTTTCCGGCGTACATGACGACAATGCGGTCAGCTATTTTTGCAACAACGCCAAGGTCATGCGTGATTAAGATGATCGAAACACCTGTCTGCTCCTGTATACGTTCAAACAGTTCCAATATCTGTGCCTGGATGGTCACATCAAGTGCGGTCGTCGGCTCGTCGGCAATCAATAGCTCCGGTTCACAAATCAATGCAATGGCAATCACGATCCGCTGCCGCATACCGCCGCTGAACTGGTGAGGATATTGTTTAAACCGCTCTTCCGGATTTGGAATCCCGACCAGATGCATCATCTCGAGTGCCTTTTCTTTCGCTTCAGCACTTGACGTTTTCCGGTGTTCCATCAAACCTTCAACCAGCTGAGTGCCAATCGTTAATGTCGGATTCAATGCTGTCATCGGATCCTGGAAAATCATTGAAATGTCGACACCGCGTATCGAACGCATATCTTTTTCAGGAACTGTTGTAAGTTCTTTCCCTTTAAACGTAATCGTCCCGTTTGATATTTTTCCGGGCGGATCGGGAATCAGCCGCATAATCGCATTTGAGGTGACGCTTTTCCCACAGCCGGACTCCCCGACAATGGCAAGCGTCTCACCCTTATGTAAATCAAAACTGACACCGCGTACGGCTTTGACCGTCCCGCCAAATGTTGAAAAGGTTACATGCAGGTCTTTGACATCAAGTATTTTTTCCATCTGCTCACCTACTCCTTCAACTTCGGATCAAGTGCATCCTGAAGCCCATCACCCAGTACGTTAAATGCAAACATCGTAAACGAAATAAAGAAAGCCGGGAAAAATAATGTCCACCAATAGCCGGATAAAATCGCTCCCAGCGCATCATTTGACATCACACCCCAACTGGCATATGGCGACTGGATGCCCAGCCCCAGGAAGCTTAGAAACGCTTCAGCAAAAATGGCATTCGGCACAGTCAGCGTCATCTGGACAATGATCGGCCCCATCGTGTTCGGGAGCAAGTTTTTCCGGATAATTCTTGGTGTCTTGGTTCCAAATGATTTCGATGCCATGACAAATTCAAAGTTTTTGATCTGCAGGACCTGCCCCCTGACAATCCTGGCCATCCCGACCCAGCCGGTGACTGAGAGCGCAATAATGATTGTTGTCAAGCTCGGACCCATCACAACCAGCAGCAAAATGACAACTAATAGGTACGGCAGGCCGTACAAAATCTCGATGATACGCATCATAATACTGTCGGTGCGTCCGCCTTTATAGCCGGCAATACCGCCGTAAATCACGCCGACAAAAAAGTCAATCAGTGCCGCCATTAACCCGACAAACAATGAAATCCTGGCACCATACCACGTCCGGGTGACGACATCGCGTCCGAGTGCGTCGGTACCAAACCAGTGGTCAGCTGATGGCGGCAGGAACTGGTTCGGGCGATTCTGATCCGCCACAGAATAGGGTGACAGCATCGGCCCAATAATAGCCATGATTCCTAAAATGACCAGGAATACCAAGCCTGTCATGGCCAGCTTATTCTTCTTGAGACGCCTCCATGCATCCCGCCAATATGAAAGCGACGGCCGCGAGACGGTTTCAGCGGCTTCTAAATCTTTTTCTTTCCATCTGAACCAATCATCCGGTATGTCGGCAGGAGAATGAATGGTTTTGACTTCTTTTGGGTTCATCTTATTCTCCTCCCTTCTTATGCAGTTTGATTCTCGGGTCAAGGAACCCGTAAGCGACATCCACCAAGAACAGCATCAAAATCAGAAATGCACTGTAAAAAACGGTCGTCCCCATAATGACCGGATAATCCCGCTGGTTGATGCTCTCCACAAAATATTTTCCCATGCCCGGAATGCCGAAAATTTGCTCAATGACAAACGTACCCGTCAAAATTCCGGCAAGTAGTGTCCCCATGATCGTCACTACCGGCATGAGCGCATTTTTCAGCGCATGCTTGATAATGACTTTCCACGGTTTCAATCCTTTTGCCCGGGCCATTTTGATATAATCCTGTGTCAGCACCTCAAGCATCGTCGACCGTGTCAGGCGGGCGATTATCGCCATCGGGCCTGTTGCCAGCGCGATGGTCGGCATGATCATATGCATCGGACTGGACCATGTTGCTGCCGGAAGAATGCCGAAATTAACCGCCAGTACTTGAATGAGCAGCGTTGCCAGCACAAAGTTTGGAATCGATATGCCCAAAACGGCAATCGTCATGGCCATATAGTCGATGATCCCGTTGTGCTTCAAGGCTGCAAAAATACCAAGAATAATGCCGGGGACGACCGCCACCGCAATGGTGACAATCCCAAGCTCAAATGAAATCGGGAATCCCCGTCCGAGCAAATCATTCACCGTTTCATTCGGCTGTTTAATGGATGGGCCGAAGTCAAATGTGGCAATTGATTTTATGTAAAGCAAATATTGTATGTAATAAGGTTCATCCAAATTATAATGTGCCTCAAGATTGGCCTGAACCGTCTCATTGGTCGTCCGTTCTTCATTAAGCGGCGATCCGGGCAGTGTCACCATCAGGACAAATGTCAGTGTGACAATAATCCAAAGGGTCACCAGCATAATGGCAAACCGTTTCAAAATATAACGCAGCATGCAGTCCACTCCTATGTAATACGCCACCGTTGTAAGCGATTTCATATTTTCCATCTGAATATAACTTTTTATTGCTGAATATCAACGTTTTCAGTCACTGTTTTAATTTTCTTAAAGTTTATCATATTATCAATAAAATGCAAGATGAAATTTATCCAAGAATAGATAATAAATGGGAATTTAGGCATATGCCAGGCGTTATTGAATTATTCAGGATCAAGGTGCTGTTAAAATATGGTTATAGCAGGCAGCAAAAAAACAGATGGATCCCCCATCTGCTTTCGTTGTTCCCATCTGCTATTTTGTCAGGTAAAAATTAAATCCAGCGATTATAGCATTTGCTGCACAGTAAATGGTGCCTTCTTCTTTTTACGATTTGGAAACTTCCACGACTGCTTCATCAGCCATATTTTCAGCTTGAGTAAACGGGTTAACGGCATTTCCATTTTCATCCACCCGTTCAATATCAGCTCCCAGCGTGGCCAATTTTCCGGCAAAATCCACATAGCCGCGATCAAGATGCCTTAATTCGGTCACTCGTGTATGGCCATCAGCGACTAAACCTGCTAATATGAGCGCGGCTGCTGCACGCAAATCAGTTGCTGCAACCTCAGCTGCCTGCAGATCAGCAGGACCTTCGATGATCACACTGCGGCCTTCTATTTTCATTTTGGCATTCATACGGCGGAATTCCTCCACGTGCATGAACCGGTTCTCAAACACCGTTTCCGTAATGACACTTGTGCCATTAGCATTCAGCATCAGAGCCATCATTTGCGATTGCATATCGGTAGGAAATCCTGGATGCGGTAATGTTTTTATATCGGTAGCAAATAATTTATCAGGACCAATCACACGGATGCCATCTTCCTCTTCAAAGATGGTAACACCCATTTCTTCCAGCTTGGAGATAACGGAACGTAAATGTTCACTCTCCGCATTTCTAATCAGGATATCCCCGCCGGTAATGGCTCCTGCAACCATAAATGTACCGGCTTCCACACGGTCCGGAATAATCGTATGTTTGGCACCGTGCAGTTTTTCCACACCCTCGATGCGGATTGTCTCTGTTCCTGCACCGACTACTTTCGCTCCCATTTTATTCAGGAAGTTTGCCAGGTCCACAATTTCAGGTTCTTTAGCACAATTTTCAATAACGGTTTTGCCTTCTGCTAGTGTTGCTGCCATCATAATATTTTCGGTTGCGCCCACACTTGGCATATCCAGATAAATCTTTGCACCATGAAGACGTCCATCAGTTTCCAGTTCCACGTATCCGTTCCCAACGTGCACACGAGCTCCCATCGCTTCGAATCCTTTTAAATGCAAATCAATCGGCCGTGATCCGATTGCACAGCCGCCGGGCATTGCTACCTGTGCATGACCATAGCGCGCCAATAGTGGTCCGAGAACTAATACTGACGCACGCATTTTCCGCACATATTCAAATGGAGCTTCGGTCAATAATTGATTTGACGCATCAACATAAACAGTGTTATTTTCAAATTGTACATTTGCATTCATGTTTCGCAATACTTCATTGATTGTATATACATCAGCCAGAATGGGAACATCAGAAATGACACTTTTCCCTTCGCTGGCCAGGATGCTGGCGGTTATGGCCGGCAGCACAGCATTTTTGGCTCCCTCCACTTTCACGGAGCCTTTCAGTCGTTCTCCGCCTCTTACGATGATTGTTTCCATATTTTATTCTCCTTATAATCCAATTTCACTATATTAATATTCATTGATCAGGATAGGTGTGCCTATCGTTAAACGCTTGCTGTTTTGTGTACTGTTTTGTACCACCATTTGCAAATTCATCGGCTGTTTCATCTTAATCTCTTGCTCCCATAGTGGTGTATACCCGTACACGATTTTTTTAACCGACGTATTAGTCACATTGTCAGTTTGTTTCCGGATGTTCGTCAATTGCAAATCGCTTTTCATTTGATCAAAAAAATAAACACTTTCTATTTTAGCATCAATCGTTGTTGTTAGACAAGCAAACTTTGTCGACTTATTTGTGAAATATGTCGATTTGATGGCGTCAACTCGATTTATATAGGCGATTGCAATTGAATCATTCCAATCTTTCCCTTTTAATACTATAGCAAGTTCAGCTTGATACATTGGGTCTTTTGGAATGACAACATGATAAGTTTCAGAAAAAAGTCCATCTTTTTGTATGCGCTCAATGAAGTATTTTACTGATTTTTCGTCTTCTGTGCCAGTGACCTTATAACCATTTTTATGCTTCATTTTTTCCAGAATACGCCTGATTGCATCTTTGTTCATTTTTTCCTTAATCGTCACCTGCCAGCTGTCAACCGGCAAGTCGCTGCCAGTTACCAGTGAAGCCAGGTCCGTCAGTTCATCTGTCTGTTTCGCAAACGCCGCTGTGTTCATGGTTATTAATAAAAAAACACTTATTATCAGTGCAAGCTTTCGCATAAAAAATCCCCCCTTATCATACTATTTATCAGTATGAACAAGGGGGGGTTCTCCCATACGTTCGAATTAATAGTTTTATAGAATGAGCTGATGCACCCAATGATCAGAAAAGGTACATCAAATCCTGTGACCATTGAATGAATTCAAGGAAAAAGCTGCTGACACCCGTGCCGATGGCAATTGTGATGAACACAATCAGCACTCTCGCTTCTGTTTCCCGTCCTTTTCTGATAAGCGGATCAAAGTTAATGGTCGTGATCACCCGCCAGGTTATATAAATAAAAATCAAATGTGATATCATACTGATGATTGCCATTACACCAATTGAAGAAAACATATTTCCACACCTTTTCGATTGTTCAATCAAACATTTGCCTCACATCAATTGTTACTTTGCCATGTATCAAGGTTTTTGTCAAACGTTGGTGTCTTGGGCCAAGAGGTCAGGCACACTGCCCACTCAATTTCTTAAAAAACATAACACATATATTGTCAGTCAGTCATGTCAATTACTGTTATTATTTCCCGGGAAATATCGACAGAATGGTGTCCCTTTGTGATGTGTAAGATGCCGGTGCAAATGCTGGATAAGAGATTCTGTTGATATTTCAGCTCTTCTGCAGATATTTTGTTTCTTCTGTAGATGCCGCTGCTCTTTTGAAAATAACTCATCCCTTCTGCAGATATCACCGTTTTTCCGCAAATTTTTTGTCAAATTTTCATAGATCAAAAGCGAAAATCTCTTATAACACATTGTTACAAGAGATTTTCGCTTTATCCCGCATATAACGGACATTAATCACCCATAAAACGGGGGATAACTGTCCGTAAATGTCCGATTCGGCTCGGGCCAACACGATGTTGGTCACAAAGGCGTTGCAACACGACGTTGCGTACTTAGCCTTTGTTCCCCTCATTCAGCGGGGCAAACCACCCCGCTGAATGAAGTTTCGCTTTTCCCCGCATGTAAAGGTCAGTAACCCGCCAAAATACGGCGGGCAACTGACCTTAAATGCCCGATTCGGCTCAACTAACATTCATCGGGGAAAACCACCCCGCTGAATGAAGTTTCGCTTTATCGTGCAACGTCCAATCGGTTTATTGCGCGTTTGAGTGCCAATTCTGCTCGTTTGAAATCAATGTCATCCTGTTTGGATTGGAGGCGGCGTTCAGCCCGCTGTTTGGCCTCTTCTGCCCGCTGCACATCGATATCACTGGGTTTTTCCGCTGATTGAGCAAGAATCGTTACTTTATCAGGCCGCACTTCTAAAAATCCGCCACTAACAGCCAAATGTTTTGTATCTTTCTCTTGTTTTAAACGTACTGAGCTGATTGTCAATGGCGCAACCATCGGGATGTGCCCCGGCAATACACCGAGCTCCCCATTTTCGGCTTTACAGCTGACCATGTCAAAACTGTCTTCTAATACCGGACCATCAGGAGTAACAACACTCACAGTCAGTGTTTTCAATGTAACCCCTCCTAGAGACAGGTGAATAGCTGGGTGAAATCACACGGGACAATCTCATGTTATCAATTCGCTGATATCATTGGGATTGTTTTGCTTTCACCCAGTATTTCGCCTGCATTATTAATCCATGTCTTTTGCTTTTTCCACGACTTCCTCAATACGGCCCACCAGACGGAATGCATCCTCAGGCAGGTCATCATATTTGCCGTCCAGAATTTCTCTGAACCCTTTAACTGTTTCTTCTACCGGCACATATGAACCAGGCTGCCCGGTAAACTGTTCAGCCACATGGAAGTTCTGAGACAGGAAGAATTGGATACGGCGTGCGCGGGCAACCGTCAATTTATCATCATCAGAAAGTTCATCCATACCAAGGATGGCGATAATATCCTGCAATTCTTTGTATTTCTGCAGTGTTTGCTGCACTTCACGCGCCACTTTATAATGCTCTTCACCGACCACTTCAGGGTCCAGGGCACGGGACGTTGACGCCAGTGGATCAACTGCCGGATAGATACCTTGCTCAGACAAGCCACGGTCAAGGTTGGTTGTTGCGTCCAAGTGGGCAAATGTCGTTGCCGGTGCAGGGTCTGTATAGTCGTCAGCAGGCACATAAATGGCCTGGATCGATGTTACCGACCCTTTATCCGTCGTTGTAATACGCTCCTGCAGCTGCCCCATTTCGGTTGCAAGCGTTGGCTGATAACCAACAGCCGATGGCATACGGCCAAGCAGCGCGGAAACTTCCATACCTGCCTGGGTGAAACGGAAAATATTATCGATAAATAACAGCACGTCCTGTCCTTGTTCATCACGGAAGTATTCTGCCATGGTCAAACCGGTCAGGGCAACGCGCATACGTGCACCGGGCGGCTCGTTCATCTGACCGAACACCATGGCTGTTTTGTTAATAACGCCGGAATCCTTCATTTCATAGTAAAGGTCGTTCCCTTCACGTGTCCGCTCACCAACACCAGCAAACACGGAAATACCACCATGCTCCTGGGCAACGTTGTTGATCAATTCCTGTATCAGAACTGTTTTACCAACACCTGCACCACCGAACAGGCCGATTTTCCCACCTTTTGTATAGGGTGCCAGCAGGTCAACAACTTTGATGCCAGTTTCCAAAATTTCTGTATCAGTGGTCAGGTCTTCAAATTCCGGCGGCTGACGATGAATCGGATCTCGTCGGTTGTCTTCCGGTACCGGCTCATCAAGGTCAATGTTATCACCAAGGACGTTGAAAACACGGCCAAGAGTCGCTTCACCTACCGGTACGGAAATCGGGCCGCCTGTATCTTCAATTGTCATATTGCGTTTCAAGCCATCTGTTGAGTCCATCGCAATCGTACGAACTGCATTATCCCCAAGGTGAAGTGCGACTTCCAATGTCAGATCAATGTCCACATCATCTTCACCGGGGCGGACAACTAATGCATTATTGATATCAGGGAGCTGGCCTTCGTCAAATTTAACGTCGACAACAGGTCCCATGACTTGTGTAATGTGTCCTTTGCTCATTGATTTCCCTCCTATCCTTCTATCGACCATTCCGAGAAGATGTTCAAAAAGTCCGGTAACAATGGCACATCAAACAGGGGACCTTCTGCTAAAACCGCCCACGTCCTGTGGCGGGCGCAGAACTCACCACAAACAAGAGAAGCCCGCTGCTCGAAACGACGGCGTCTTGAACTTTCAACGCACGAGACGTGCTAGTGCAAGCGCCCGTGATTGTCATCGCGAACTTAGCCTGCCGGTCCTTGTTATCCTCCTTTTTGAACACGCATTCCAAGTGCTACTCAAGTGCTGCTACACCGCCGATGATTTCATTGATCTCCTGTGTGATTGCTGCCTGGCGTGCACGGTTATACGACAATGTCAAGTCATCGATAAGCTCGTTGGCATTATCGGTTGCATTACGCATTGCTGTCATCCGCGCTGCGTGCTCACTCGCTTTTCCATCCAGTAATGCACCATAAATTAAACTTTCCGCATATTGCGGCAATAGCACTTCGAGAATCTGCTCCTGATTTGGCTCGTACTCATACTGACTGGATCCAGTATTTGCTTGTTCTTCAATATTTGTCAATGGCAGCAGCTGTTTTGATGTCACGACTTGCGAAATGGCACTTTTATAATGGTTATAATACATCGTCAGTTCATCGATTTCCTCATCAATAAACATTTGTACCGTTTCAGAAGCAAGCTCTTTTATATCATTGAAATTCGGCTGGTCTGCCATCCCAAGTATACTTTTGGCAATCGGCATTCCCCGTTTTTGGAAAAATTCGTATCCGACACGCCCAACAACGATTATCGTATATTCATCGGTTGACTGATGGCGTTTTTGAATGGTTTCATGAATCTTCTTCAGAACACCGCTGTTATAGGCACCTGCCAAACCGCGGTCAGATGTGATCACAAAATAGCCGGATTTTTTCACATCACGCGCCTCAAGCATCGGATGAGCGGCATCCATATTACTGCTCGCGATGCTGGCGACCACTTCCTGAATTTTTTCACTGTACGGAACGAACGATTTGGCGTTTTCTTCAGCTTTGTTCATTTTAGAAGCCGAAACCATTTCCATTGCCTTTGTAATCTGTTTGGTCTTTGATGTCGAGTCAATTCGTTTTTGAATATCTCTAAGTGATGCCAAGCATTTCACCACCCTTCCTTCACAGGCTGGAGGTTAGACGTCAGAGCCCGGCATGCAGCCAAAGCCCCTTTATCCAAACTCATGTCTTCGTCTGATCATTTATTGGTCACTTGGTAAAAATGTCTTTTTGAACGATTCAACTGCTTCACTCATCTCTTCATCTTCAGCCAGTTTGCCGGTTTCACGGATCGTTGAAAGCAATTCTTTCCGATTTTGGTCGAGCCATGTATGGAACTCAGCCTCAAAACGGGTGATATCCTCAACCGGAACGTCATCAAGGAACCCTTTCGTTAAGGCGTAAATAATCATGACCTGCTTTTCAACCGCCAGCGGTTCATGCAATCCTTGTTTCAGGATTTCCACTGTCCGTGCACCACGGTCAAGCTTTGCCTTGGTTGATTTATCCAAATCTGAACCAAACTGTGCGAATGATTCCAGTTCACGATACGAAGCCAGGTCAAGACGCAATGTACCGGCAACTTTCTTCATCGCTTTCAGCTGTGCTGAACCACCAACACGGGATACGGATAAACCTGCGTTGATCGCCGGACGTACACCTGAGAAGAACAAGTCTGACTGCAGGAAAATTTGCCCGTCGGTAATAGAGATGACGTTTGTCGGGATATAGGCACCAATGTCGCCTGCCTGTGTTTCAACAAATGGCAGTGCTGTCAGTGAACCGCCGCCTTTGTCATCACTCAATTTAGCCGCGCGTTCCAACAGACGGGAGTGCAAATAGAATACGTCCCCAGGGAATGCTTCACGGCCTGGCGGGCGACGAAGCAGTAAGGAAAGTTCACGGTATGCGGCAGCCTGCTTGGTTAAGTCATCATACACAACAAGTACGTGCTTGCCTTGGTGCATGAATTCTTCACCCATTGATACACCTGCATACGGCGCCATGTATAACAGTGGTGCCGGCTCTGATGCACTCGCAGACACGACAATAGTGTTGTCCAGTGCACCATAACGGCGGAATGTTTCGACCGTACTTCTGACGGTTGATTCCTTCTGACCGATCGCCACATAAATACAAATCATATCCTGATCTTTTTGGTTCAGGATTGTATCAACCGCAATCGTCGTTTTACCGGTCTGACGATCACCGATGATCAATTCACGCTGTCCGCGTCCGATCGGAACAAGCGCGTCAATCGCCTTAATACCCGTCTGCAGTGGCTCATTAACTTCCTGCCGATCCATAATGGATGGTGCAGGTGATTCGATTGGACGGCTTTTGGTCGTTTCCACCGGTCCTTTGCCATCAATCGGCTGGCCCAGCGGGTTAACAACGCGTCCAAGCAATTCCTCCCCTACAGGTACTTGCATAACTCTGCCTGTGCGGCGGACTTCATCACCTTCATGAATATCTGAAAACGGACCTAAGATGACGATACCGACGTTTCCTTCTTCAAGGTTCTGGGCCATCCCCATAACGCCGTTGGAAAATTCAAGAAGCTCACCGGCCATGGCATCATCAAGGCCGTGTGCACGTGCAATCCCATCACCGACTTCAATGACAGTGCCAACATCGCTAACTTCAATATCCGAATCAAAATTTTCGATTTGCTGTTTTATCAGTGAACTGATTTCTTCAGCTTTTATGCTCATACCATTTCACCCCTATCTTCTTTAGTCTGCTGTTACAATATTTCGCTCGATCCGTTTTAATTTGCCTTGAATCGTGCCATCATAGATTGTATTGCCGATCTGCAGTTTAATCCCGCCGATGACTGACGGATCCACGATTGTTTCAAGCTTTATCGCCTGTTTATTAAAACGTTTCGCAAACACGGTTTCAAGCTGTTCCTTTTCATCTTCCGACAATTCCCGGACAGAATACACTTTGGCTTCTGCAATTCCTTTCACATCGTTTACCAGCTGGGTAAAATGGTCAATAATGGCGGGCACAATTGCAACACGGTGCCGCTCGGTCAATAATTTCAATGTGTTTAGCACATCGTCTGAAAATCCTTGAAACACATCGTTCATAAATTGATTTTTCTTATCATTATCAACGCGCGGATGTTCCAGGAATGGCACAAGCTTTTTGTTTTCATTAAAAATTGATTTCAGGACATGACATTCTTCCACAAGCTGATCCAACGTTCCTTTTTCATTCCCAAGCTGAAAAAGAGCTTCGGCATAGCGGCTGGTAACAACTTCACTCATCGCTCTTCTCCTGCCTCTTTAATGTATTGATTAATCAGCTCTTCCTGATCCTGTGCACTGATTTCTTTTTCAATCACTTTGCTGGCAATGAGAACGGATAATGAAGCGACTTTGTCCTGAAGTGTCAGTATCGCTTTTTCTTTTTCACTTTCGATTTCTTCCTGTGCTGATTCTTTGATGCGATCTGCCTCACGACGGGCGGATTCGATAATATCCTGCTCTTGTTTTGTGCCAGCGCTTTTCGCATCTTCTATAATCTTTTGTGCTTCCTGTTTGGTCTGTTTTAATTGTTCGGCTGCTTCGGCCCGTGCCTTTTCAGCCTCTGCACGGTCCTGTTCAGCAGATTCAATTTCACTGGCGACATACGCTTCACGTTTTTGCATCACATTCATGAGCGGGCCCCAAGCAAATTTTTTCAATAACCATAGCAGTAATAGGAAAAAAACCAATTGGGTGAGCATATCCCCAACCTGCAGTCCTCCAACACTCGCTGCAATGATTGGAACACCAGTAGCTGAATGCACAGTATTCACTCCTTTCGCAAAACGTCGGGTTGGTTATATACGAATCAAATCATTCAATCATATTAAAATTCACGCTATATCTACTTTTTAATGTTGAGCCGGAACATAAAGGAATGGCGATAATCCGGGCATACCGAACCTCGCCATAACGCGATATGTTAATGCTTCATTACACAACCATAAATGCGATAACAACTGCGAAAATCGGAATCGCCTCAACCAACGCTACACCGATAAACATTGTCGTTTGAAGTGCACCACGCAACTCCGGTTGACGTGCAATTCCTTCTACTGTACGGCTGACAATCATACCGTTACCCAAACCCGCTCCTAAAGCGGCTAATCCAATTGCAATTGCTGCTGCTAAAGCTCCCATTGTAATTTCCTCCTTTTATAAATAAAGCTGTTCTATTATTTCATTAATGGTCTGTGCTCACTTTTTGAGACAGATATACCATTGTTAAAATAGTGAAGATAAAGGCTTGTATGGCTCCAATGAATAAACTGAATGCTTGCCATGCCATCAGTGGTATGCCTGAGAAAATAAAGGCAAAAGCAGAGCCAGATGTTGCCATCGATACGATTAAGCCCAGTAAGATTTCACCAGCATAGATGTTTCCAAATAGACGCAAACCTAATGTCAACGTATTGGTGAACTCCTCGATGATATTTAATGGGAATAGAAACGGCAATGGACGGAAATAATCCTTACCATATTCTTTAACCCCTTTTACTTTTATACTGTAAAAATGGGTTAAAATAATAACCATCGCGGCAAGTGTTAATGTAAGACCGGCATCAGCAGTTGGTGATTTCCACCACAAGTCATGTCCAACAACCCCAATGGTTGCGACACCGAGGATGTTACTCACAAATATGTAAGTAATCAATGTCAGTCCCAGAGGCAGAAACACCTTTCCTGTTTTCCAGTCCATCGTGTCGTTAATCATACCTTTTACAAAGTCAATTAGCCACTCCATGAAATTTTGCATCCCTGTCGGTTTCATTTGTAATCGACGACTTCCAACAACACCAATGATAAATACAATTAATGATGCAACGGCTATCATTAACACATTCGATAAGTTGAAATCAAGCCATGATATCCCGAACACGTCATGCACAATCGGTGCTTCATGATCCACTTTGCTTCACCCCTCTTCCTAGCACTATTCTTTAGATTTAGACATAAAAAAATCTATCATAATGACCAGATAGGATGTCATTAATCCAATGATAACAAAAATCATGTCGAAATAATCATCATAGCGGAGTGCAATCAGAACGACCAAAACGGCTGCTGCCATCCTGGAAAGCGTTCCGAGGCCCCTTGCCCGCTGATTCTTTTCCGCTGATTCAGCAAACGCATTAATTTTGTGCTGCAACAGCCAAAGGTTGTAAAAGCTTGCAGCACTGCCCAAAAGCAGTCCGAGGAAAACTCTTGGGTATGGTGTAAAACCTGCTCCAAGGACGAATACAGCGAGAATGTAGAACATCCACTTGCGTTGTCTATTAACCATCTTTCCATAATACGACATGATATGACTCTTCTCCCAAACTCCGAGCATGATAATCGTCCCCTGTATCAGCTCACTTTGCGGGAATGAGCCTTTGTAACAGAAGTGAGGCAAATCACAGCTGATGCGGAATTAACATCCTATAATTATGTAAGGTTACGTCCCGACACCGCGAGGACATGAAACCCTTACCATTCCACACTAAGCTAGTTTACATTAGCCATATCCCAATGTCAATCAGTATGATAATGAAATAAAATACCAATGGCTGCCAGTATCTCACTGCATCATACGTACCGTTCGACGCGTATTTCAGCCTCCTGATTTCTTATTATATAGGAAGATACCCTCCCAATTCTATGAAGATTTTGTGAACAAATTGTTTGTCGATATGCCCCGATGATTTTTCCCACCTTAACGGGCTGTAAAATTCCTTAAAAACAGCGGCTAACTTTCTGCAAATGCCGATTCTGCTCGATATAGGACGGACATTCTTGATAACACGACGTCTTGGTTCTTGGCCTTTGTTCCCCTCCTTCAGTGGAGACAATCGTTCCGTTGGATGAGGTTTTTCCATTCAGGGGATATGAACACTTGTCTGATAGCTGGCCATTTCCCCGTTAGCAAGTTTGACGTTGATGACAGCCAGATATTGGCCTGATTTGCCGAGATCTGATTGTTCCAGCTGACCTTCATTTAAGCCAACCTGAACGTCCTCCATTTGCACGAGTGTCCGTTCAAAAACAAGTGTATCCGGGTTGTACAACATTATCTCAACACGTTCTGCTGGCTCGGCTAAGTAAAGCTGATAAGCGTACACATCATCGGAAAATGGCTTCAACGAAAAGTCAAATCCCATTGCTTTCGGGTAGTCTGCCGTTTTATTGACAAAAAGATACGGCAGCTGGTACTGCTCCTCATCCTGGTTCAATGTCAGCCATCCCTGATGCAGCCCTTCGGTAACTTGTGAGCTGTTGATCGTCAATTTGATTGGAAGCTTTTTTGTTTCCCCTTCATCCAACGTAAAGGTCAACGGTAAATCCCAGGTCAATCCTTTTTGTTTGGCCGGGACTGAAAAATTATAAGTCTGCTGCCCTTCTGATTGGTTTTCGATGGTGATGTCAACTGTTTTCGTCTCGTTATTCGCATCGATTTTACCAAATGCCAACAGTGGGTAATCAATAATCGTCCCGGTGCTGATCGCTTTTTCCGGCCGAATTTCTCCCATCCCCTGAATGATCGGGGCAAACGGTTCACCCTGTTCGTTTCTGACACGTTTTGCTGTTGTTTTTAACGCACCTTCAAGCTGTTCAGTCGTCCAGTTGGGATGCGCTTCCATGAGAAGTGCCATCACGCCGGTGACATGTGGTGCGGCCATGCTCGTGCCTTGAAGTTCCTGATAGCCGTCTGGGACAGTACTCAAAATATTGGTGCCTGGTGCACTCACTTCAGGCTTCAAATCCCAGTTCACGGTAACCGGGCCGCGTGAACTGAAATCGGCTATGGTTTGTTTCGTTGTTTCATCCTTTGTATCCATGTAGCGCGTTTTGCTGCCGATGTTTTGGATAAGCCATTCACCATCCTGTTTCGAAATCGATGCAACAGGAATCTGTATATTGGCGTCAGCATCCGAAATCATCCCCTGGAACTTCCCCGGTTCATTGTTATAAATGACTGCAGCGACCGCACCAGCATCCTGTGCCTGTTTGGCCAGCTCGGTAAAAGGCGTTTCACCACGCTCCATCAGGGCGATTTTTCCCCGAACATTCTGCCCGTTAAAAACAGCCACGTCATAGCTTTTTCCCAGGTCCCACGGTACAGATCCATTCATCCCGGTCAGCGGAATTTTTTTGTCACTTAACGGTTCCAATAAATATGGGACGGATTGCGGATCGGATACCGCGCCAACGGAAAGCGCATTTGCGGCCGTCGCCGGGGACCCGATTGTCCAGTTTTCCGGTCCGTCATTGCCATTTGCGATGACGACAGGCACACCAAGGCCCGTCGCGCGGTTCACGGCAGCACTTGTCGGAAAATCCGGCCCATTGACTGTGTTCCCAAGGGAAAGATTGATGATATCCGCCCCGTCATCAACTGCCTGCTCCAATGCTGCAATCACCTGGACAGATGTCCCCATGCCACCGGGACCAAGGGCACGATAAGCATAAATGGATGCATCAGGTGCAACCCCTTTCAGTTCGCCGTCCGCTGCAATAATGCCCGCAACATGTGTGCCATGCTGTGTCGGAATCCCTTCTGAGGCAGTGGTCTCCATCGGATCATCATCCAAGTCAACCAGATCATAGCCGCCTGCGTAATTTTTGGCAAGATCAGGGTGCTCATAGTCGATCCCCGTATCAATCACTGCAACCTGAACGCCTTTACCTGTATAGGACGTCTTATTGAGCGCTGAGGGGATAACGCTATTGTCAGTTTGTTTCAGTGACTGGGACTGCGTTTCATATGTTGAAACCGGGTGAACTGCTTTAATGAACTCGAGTGATTCTATCTTGTCAAAGCGATCCGGTTCTGCTTTAAGTGCCAAACCATTGAATAACGTGTCATATATATGAACCACTTCGATATAAGGATAGTACGTGTTAAGGAATGTCTTATGCTCGTCGGGATTACCGTCGACTTCAATGATGACCGATTCTTTCGTCTGGTCGTCCATCGCACTGGCAGTGGGAGACAAAACAGTGAAAGTAAATATGAAAATGAAGAGGAATCGGAACATGGCGGGTTCTCCTTTTTTGCAGTTGGTATATTATTTATTAGGATTTGAAAAGAGATGGAAAAACATACATTTAAGCGGACCGGGAATGTGGTAAAAAATTATCTCCAGTAGCATTGAACTGTTCGGGGGAAGATTTGGTTACTGGTGTGATGTTTCAGTGTGCTGGGTTCGTGCTCTCATGTTTACCGTGCTCGAGTCCGTGACGGTCCTTGCACCCATGTATCGGTTTTCGCCCCATGTTTTGGATTTCGCGCCCATGGTTCGGTTCCTTGTGCCCATGTTGCGGCTCTCGCGCTCATGTTTCGATTCTCCCGCCCATGATGCAACCCCTCATGTCCATGTTTCGATCTTATATTATTAACAGGGCTATCCAACCAAACAAGAAGGATACAGTGGGTCATCCACCGGATCCTTCTTGTTCCTGCTTATTAAAATATGCCACAATCGCATCGGCAATTCTGCCCGAAGCCTCGCCATCACCATACGGATTGGATGCTTTTGCCATTTTTTCATGGGCTGCATCGTCGCTCAACAATTCGTCGGCTAGATTAAAAATATTGTCTTCATCTGTACCGGCTAATTTCAAGGTGCCTGCTTCGATACCTTCCGGGCGCTCGGTCGTATCACGCAGAACAAGAACCGGCACACCCAGAGATGGTGCTTCTTCCTGTACACCGCCTGAGTCAGTCATAATCAAGTGCGATTTGGCTGCGAAGTTATGGAAGTCAACAACACCAAGCGGCTCAATCAATTTGATGCGGTCGTCATCACCTAAAATGTCGTTGGCGGTCTGCTGGACAACTGGATTCAAGTGCACCGGGTAAAGAACCTGGATATCATGGTGGGTATCGACAAGCCGTTTAATGGCGCGGAACATTTGCTTCATATTGCTGCCAAGGTTTTCCCGTCGATGTGCTGTCACAAGTACCAGCCGTCTGTCACCCATTTCATTCATAATCGGACTGGCATAAGCAGCATCAACAGTTGTTTTCAATGCGTCAATCGCTGTATTTCCAGTCACTACAATACGGTCGGACGGCTTGTTTTCATCGAGCAGGTTCTGTTTTGATTTATCAGTTGGCGCAAAATGCAAATCAGCCATAACACCTGTCAATTGGCGATTCATTTCTTCTGGGTATGGTGAGTATTTGTCCCATGTGCGCAGGCCTGCCTCTACATGACCCACCGCAATCTGATTGTAGTAGGCAGCCAGTGACGCTGCGAACGTTGTTGTCGTATCACCATGCACCAGCACAATATCCGGTTTTGTCTCTTTCATGACCTCATCAAGGCCTTCCAGCGCTCGTGTCGTAATTTGCGCCAATGATTGCTTCTTTTTCATGATGTTCAAATCAAAATCAGGTGTGATACCGAAAATTTCCAGCACCTGATCAAGCATTTCACGATGCTGTGCTGTTACCGTTACAATCGGCTCAAATTCTTCAGGTCGTTTTTTCAACTCGAGAACGAGCGGCGCCATTTTGATTGCTTCAGGTCTTGTTCCGAATATGGTCATGACTTTAATGGGGTTATTCATTACCGCTCACCCCAAGCATTATTTCGTGCCATACAACCGATCACCGGCATCACCGAGTCCTGGTATGATATAGCCGTGGTCATTTAATTTCTCATCGAGTGCGGCCAGGAAAATATCGACATCAGGGTGTTCGTTCTGAATGACCTCAACACCCTCTGGAGCGGCGACAAGACACATCAGCCGAATTTGTTTTGCCCCGCGTTTTTTCAGGGAATGGATCGCATCATTGGCGGAACCGCCTGTTGCCAGCATGGGGTCGATGACGATCAGTTCACGTTCTTCTATGTCAGAAGGAAGCTTGATGTAATACTCATGCGGCTTTAATGTTTCCGGATCACGGTATAAACCGACATGTCCGACACGAGCTGCGGGAATCAGTTTCAGCATACCGTCAACCATGCCAAGTCCGGCACGAAGAATTGGAATCAGCCCGATCTTTTTGCCTGCAAGAACTTGGGCTTCTGCCTCCATTACCGGTGTTTCAATTGTTTTTTCCTTTACAGGCAGGTTACGGGTAATTTCAAAGGCCATCAGCATCGCAACCTCGTCAACAAGTTCGCGAAATTCCTTTGTACCCGTATGTTTATCGCGTATGTACGTCAATTTGTGTTGAATTAACGGATGATCAAGCACGTGCACTTTTCCCATTTTGACTGATCACTCCTTCTCATTAGTGGCATCTTTAAAATTGTACTGAAAAATGGCCTGGCTTTCAAGTGAAGCTTTTATAGCGTTTCGGGACAAAGGGTCAGGGTTTGTCCCCTCCTGTAAAGAATTGATCAGCGTAATTATTTTTTATAGTGGTAATTTTTGGTGCACCAAAAATTAAATCCATTGAACGCAGTATCCGCTTTGCTGTCGGCGAATTTTACCGGGAACCGCGCGATATTTTGGTACTGTCGCGCGAATTCAGGACTGCGCCGCGCGAAATAACGTAGGACTCGCACGATTTTAGCTCTTTGTCGCGCGAATTCGGTCCGCCATCGCGCGAATTTCACCAGGTTCCGCGCGATATTTTGAATCCCGCCCCTTCTCACACAAATCCACAGAAAAAAGGACGCTCCCCAAAGGAACATCCTTCAACTTATACGTATAATGGAAATTTGCCGGTCAACGTTTTAACACGGGCTTCGGCTTCACGCAAAACGTTTTCGTCTTCATGATTTTTCAAAACGGATGCTATGATTGAAGCGATTTCTTTCATCTCCGCTTCCTTAAAACCACGCGTTGTCACGGCTGCTGTGCCCATGCGGATGCCGCTCGTCACAAACGGGCTCTCGTTATCAAACGGGATTGTATTTTTATTTGCGGTGATCCCGATATCATCGAGCGCTTTTTCACCCACTTTTCCGGTAAGATTGAGTGGCGTTACATCTAAAAGCAGCAAATGATTATCGGTCCCGTCTGATACGACACGAACACCTTCTTGAATCAAAGCATCACTCAGTGCTTTTGCGTTTTGGATGATTTGTTTTGCGTAGGTCTTGAAATCATCAGACAGGGCTTCCTTGAAGGAAACGGCTTTGGCAGCAATGATGTGCATGAGCGGTCCGCCTTGCATGCCAGGAAACACGTTTTTATCAATCTTTTTCGCATATTCCTCTTTGCATAAAATCATACCGCCGCGTGGTCCGCGCAGTGTTTTATGCGTTGTGGTCGTTACGAAATCAGCATATTCCACCGGATTCTGATGGAGTCCGGCTGCAACTAGCCCGGCAATGTGCGCCATGTCCACGAGCAAATACGCACCGACCTGATCGGCAATTTCACGAAATTTGGCAAAATCAATTTTACGTGAGTATGCGCTCGCACCGGCAACAATCAATTTTGGCTGAACTTCCTTTGCTCGTTCGAGTACGGCATCATAGTCAAGCTTCTCAGTTTC
Organism: Lentibacillus sp.; assembly: GCF_035301925.1. GTDB lineage: Bacteria > Bacillota > Bacilli > Bacillales > Amphibacillaceae > Lentibacillus. Next base: position 51,206 of record NZ_DATGTI010000157.1, read on the forward strand.
CTCGTCGACACCGTAATCAACAACATGATACATTTTCCCGCTGAAATTCACAGGGCTGCCGTGTGTCAAATGGCCGCCATGGTTGAGATTCATGCCAAGAATGGTATCACCCTGTTCCAGTATGGAAAAATACACCGCCATGTTCGCCTGTGCTCCGGAATGCGGCTGAACGTTGGCATGATCTGCACCGAACAGTTCCTTCGCCCGGTCACGTGCCAGATTTTCCACAACATCCACATGCTCACAGCCCCCGTAGTAGCGTTTGCCCGGGTAACCTTCTGCGTATTTGTTCGTCAGTACCGATCCCATTGCTTCCATAACTGCTTCGGATACAAAATTTTCAGATGCAATCAGTTCAATTTTTTCCTGCTGGCGTGTTTTTTCTGCCTGCATTGCTTCATACACTTCATGATCCGTTTGCTTTACATGATCCATATGTTGTTCCCCCTTGAGTTTGTTATAGATTTTGCCATGATTGATTGGATTTTGTGATATCAACCGAAAATATGATTTATCAACCAAATTTTGTGCGATATCAACCAAATATACGATTTATCAACCGAATTTTTTAAATATCAACCGAGTATTCGTTTTATCAACCAAAATTCCGAGATATCAACCAATTATCCGCTTTATCAACCAATTTTTTACGATATCAACCAAAGCCGCACGAGCCTTAGCCCAGCATCCTGCAGCACTCTTTAATATGCATCGTAACCCGCATCTCGACGATCATATACAGCGCGTTTTCCGCCGATTAATTTCGGGCGGGTGCGTGCGGCAGTGACCCGTGCATTTCCGATCATCCGCTGTTCAAACCTCAATGGTACGGCAACCGGTTTCAAATGCATACCAATCATCGTTTCGCCGATATCGATGCCACTGTCTGCCCGGATTGTTTCAACTACAACAGGATTTTTCATATGTTTATAGGCATAAGACGCCATCGAGCCGCCTGCACGAGGTACCGGGATGGCTGAAACGTCTTCAAGACTGTGCCGCAGCATCGTTTCCTTTTCCACAACCAGCGCGCGGTTCAGATGTTCACAGCACTGAAAAGCGATCGCAATTCCTAACTTTGATGGCAATGCTGATAATGCTTCAAATATGACAGCGGCAATCTCTTCGCTGCCGGACGTACCAATTCGTTCCCCGGCGACTTCGCTGGTCGAGCAGCCGACCACAAATATGTCTCCCGGATTCAAGTGTCCGCTTTCCACCCATTCATTGGAAATAGCCTCCATATCATGTCTGACCCGCTGCTTCAAACCCATCACAGCTCACCTTCCCCTTGCTTTGATTGATTCATTTCATAAGCTGTCACTTTTTCATTCAAGACGATTATTTTCGCAATCTTGGTACATAACACCAATCACTTGTCATACAGCTTTTTGGCCAATTCATTAATATGTTTTTCCAATTCGCCTAAAGTTTTCTGATATATTTCCCTGTCACCGCCAAACGGATCCGAAATATCGTAATTAATCAGACTGGATTCAAGTTTTTGGATCTTTTCCCAATCATCTTGCAAATATTGCCTGAGTGCCTTTTCAAGCTGATGTTGTTTCATTTTGTGCTTATTGCGGTGAATGAACTGTGACCGTTTTTCTTCATAATCGGCATATTGCTGCTTCAGTTCATGCCATATCTTTTTATCTGCATGTGAAACATATTCTTTTAGTGTGAAGTACTTTTCCTGAAAATCAGGATATTCGAGGATCAACGACTGTTTGTGCTGTGTTGTCATCGTCAGGACCAAATCCGCCCACTGCAGCAGCCTGCTCGTCACCGGCTGGGATCTTGAATCCAGGGTAACGCTCTGTTGTTGCAACGCTTCAATCGCATAATCGTTCGGCCGCTGACCCTTGGCAGCATAAATTCCCGCCGACTGCACTTCAGCCTCAGGTACTTTATGTTTTAATAATGCTTCCGCCATCGGGCTTCGACACGTATTTCCAGTACAAACAAACAATATCTTCATTGGATGAACCTCCGATAAAGTGAAACTTCTTCAGTGGGTCGTCTACTACCTGTAAGATAAATCCTATCCAAACTATATCATAGAATGGTATTGTTGTCAGAAAAAAATCGGGGAAAAAGAAGTGGATAAACGCTGAATTCTTGGTTCTTTCCAGAAGTCAGCTTGTGGGTGATAAGCATATCCACCCGCTATCAGACAGATAAAAACCCTCCGCCATTCGCAGAGAGTTTCCTTTCATTGATCAGCCAAACAATATATTCAGTCCAAACCCGCAAAGGATGCTGCCGCCTAAAATTTCACTGTAAACACCGAGCAGGCCATGCATTTTGCGAGCTAAAATCATACCTGTCCAAGTTAGCATCATGCTGGCTGCCCCAAACAGTATTAAGGCGATGGCTGTTTTTACTTGTGACAGCCCAAGACTGAGGCCAACTGAAAAGCTGTCGAGGCTGACACTCAGCGCGAAAAAAATTAATCCAACGCCGATCGGCTGGGCCAGACGTTTTAATTCATGGTTAAACGCAGAAAAGATCATTTGTGCGCCAATTCCCACAAGCAGCAAGCCTCCTGTGAGTATTGCATATTGCCCGATTTGTGCGGAGATTGCTTGTCCCAGTAAAATACCGATAAACGGCATGATCATATGAAATAAACCAACAACAGCGCCAACAAACGCAATCCGTTTCAACCTTATCTTCTGCATTCCCAGGCCAAGGCTGACTGAAAAGGCATCCATTCCCAATGCAATTGCCATAAACACAAGTGATACAATTTCGCCTATGTGATAAACCGACATCCGCAATCCCCCCTCGGACATGCTAATAGATTATATGCCTGTCCGGGGGGAAATATGCAAGCAATCCACCCGCGTGTTAGAGGGTCATGTTATCCACAAGTCCAAATTAATGATCCACATATGCAGTGGCCGCTTTTTCAAGCCGATTCATGACGGCCAGTCCGATGTCTGTTTGTGGAAACGTTTCACACAAAATCAAATCGACATCACCATTTTTAAAAATACGCAATGCATCATACAGCCTGGATGCAATTTCACGCAGATCCGATCCGAGCGGAATAATACGGTCTGCCTGCAGTTGATCGGCCGTTTCCGTGCTGGCCATAACCCCAATCCGTTTCTGGCTGTCGCGTTCCCTGTCAATGATTACCTGGATGTTTTTGGGCATGCCCGCCACCAGCCACATAGGAACTTCGGGCGCGTAATGTGTATATTTCATACCCGGTGATTTTGGGTTATCAGACGTGTTCGCCAGCGCCGGATCAACCATAACAGTGCCCACTGCCTCCTCAAGCTGTTCTTTCGTGATGCCGCCCGGTCTGAGAACGACCGGTATATCCTGTGAACAATCAACAACCGTTGATTCCACCCCAACACCGGTCGGTCCGCCATCCACAAGCCCGGCAATTTTTCCCTGCAAATCCGCCCAAACATGATCAGCAGTGGTCGGACTTGGCTTTCCGGAAATATTCGCACTAGGGGCCGCAATCGGCAGTTCGCATGTTTTAAGCAATTCCTGGGCTACCGGATGTTCGGGAATTCGTACACCAATTGTGGATAACCCCGCCGTGACATTACTGGCACATACACCGTTACTTGGCAAAACAACCGTCAGCGGACCTGGGGTGAATGTGTCCAGTAATGTTTTGGCAATGTCCGGCAATATGCTGACCAGTTTGCTCAGCTGCTCTTTTGTTGCAACATGGGCAATCAGTGGATTGTCTTCCGGTCTGCCTTTTGCCTTGAAAATCTTTGAAACTGCACGACTGTCGGCTGCATTCGCCCCCAATCCGTAAACTGTTTCAGTCGGAAATGCCACCGTCTCGCCATTTTTCAGAAGTTCAGCCGCTTCCTGAATCGCTTGATGATTGGGCTGTTCCTTTTGCATGTTCCATCGTTTCGTCTGCACACTCTGTCCCTCATTTCTATCGTTTCGCCGCATATAATGGTCAATAACCCGCCAATATACGGCGGCTAACTGACCCTAAATGCACGATTCAGTTCGGGCCTGCACGAGGCAGGTCACAAAGGCGTTGCAACAGGACAAGGAAAGCTTCGACAGCGATACATCGCACGAAGAAAAGTGTCTTTCCTTTTTCGAGGACGCCCGAGTACTTAGCCTTTGTTCCTCTTTTTCAGCGGAGAAAACCGCTCCGCTGAATGTAGTTTCACTTTTCCCCGCATGTAATGGACAGTAACCCCCCAAAAAAAACGGGGGGATAACTGTCCATAAATGCCCGATTCGGTTCAACTAACATTCAACAGGGATAAAACGCCCTGTTGAATGTAGTTTCACTTTATTCTAGCTGAACAGGTTTTTTTACGCAAAAAAATAAGCCTGATGGAAGTTTTCCACAGGCTATCCACAGGGTGAAAACGGGGCCAGCGCCCGGCTTCAATAATATTTTTCTTTTTCTATTAAACACGGGCTTCAACAGCATTTCAGCCCTGTTATGATGGCAACAACTGTCTATCAGCCGATTTATATCCTAATGCACGTTTTCCACAGTGATGTGTATAATTTTTGCTGTTATCCAACTGTTTTCAACAAGTTATCAACAGTCGCTGTGCGTAACTTTTGAAACGCGTTATGAGACGTTATAGGTCCACCAACTGCCGTTATTGTCAGGGTAATCCGACACTAACGCATTTTCCTTTTGTGGGGAAAATTGCAGTGCTTCAAGCAAAACATCAACCATTGGCTGATGGCTGTGGACAAATAGTTGCTTTGCCTGTTTTTCTTTGGCTAATGCGAGTATTGATTCCAATAAAATCGGCAATGACGCAGCTGCGTTCTTTGTCACATAAAGCTGTTTCAGCCAGTAAATATCGTCATCTACCGTATCGATGACAAAACATCCCTCGATCTGACCTTTTAACTCAACAACATAACCCTTTTCCAGCAATATATCTCGTTTGACATCCTTGTTGTTTTCCAAAAAACGTTCCAGCTTTTCTTCTGAAGCATAATTCGCCGCGATTAGTTCCATTTTTTTCACCTCAATGATTTTAGGCTTTTCCCAATACGTGTCCAAAAAGCTGCTCTTGATGAACCTTTCTAGTACGTTATGCAGAAACTAGAAAATCTATGACCTAATCAAACCATTCAAAGAGGAAAAATTTTACCTCGGCTTCTTCTTTTTCGTCCTCGGGTTCTTCATCGGGGTCTTCATCTGATTGGCCTTCTTCCGCTTCAGCAACACTGGTACCGTTTGAAAAATCCAGAAAACACAACGGCGGGAAAAGGACACACCACCAATTGGCACCCTGGCCATCCCCAAGGGTGATCAGCACGGCTTCATATTCACCCGGTGGGTACAGATATGAACCGTATAGCTTGGCTGGGAAAGTGACTTTTTTCCCATATTCAACATCAAGGGCCTGCTGCTCATTCTCCGCTTCCAGAACACTTGCGGCAATATCATGGATTTCCGGGATCTTTGCCTCTATTAATTTTCTTGCATCATTAATGTCGGTCAAATCTTCAACCCATTCAGTGATGGCAGCATTCACCTCATCACGGACCTTCCGTTTCAGCGCCTGATCGTCCTGCTTATCACTGTTAGCCAGAATGCGCAGACGAATCGCTTCATCTGGAATCACTTTGATATCGGACTTGGTGCTGCCTGATCCAGCTTCACCAATCATTATTTGAACTGACATTATTAATATCATCATCATGAATATAATGGCTGAAATCGTAACCTTTCGCATCTAAAAAACCCCTCTCCAATCTGTTATCCAACATTATGGACGAGGGGTGTATTTTTCATACTATTAATCTATTAATTTATTGGGACATGGAATCAGGCTCCGTCCCGTTTTAAACCAGGTCATTTTTTGGGACATAAAACCTGGCCCCATGCCGCGCTGATAATGCGGTCTTTTCCGTTAATATCCTGGATAATGGTTACGTCGCATTTCCCGGGTGCACTTTCCAGCAGGGATTTGATGGCCTGTCCCTGCTGATGCCCGATTTCGAAAAAAACATAACCTTCTTGTTTCATCACGTTCGGCAGGTTGTGGATGATTTCTTTATATGCGCCCAGGCCCTGGTCGTCCGCGAAAAGTGCGCGTTCTGGATCAAAATTTTTGACCGTATCAGAGAGCAGCGTTTTTTCTTCAGGAGCGATATACGGCGGGTTGGACACAATCATATCAACGTGAATATTTTGCTCAATCAGCGGCTGCAAATAATCACCCTCCAGAAAAGTAACGTTTGCACCGAATCGATCTGCATTTTCACGGGCAACGTCAAGCGCTTCCGACGAAATATCGGTTGCGTAAACATGAGCCTCTGGAATTGCCAGTGCCAGCGTTATCGCGATAATCCCGCTCCCGGTACCGATATCCGCCATTGTGATCGGCCCATGTGGCACTGTCCGGATGATATGCTGAACAAGTTCCTCTGTTTCAGGACGTGGTATAAGTGTATGTGCATTAACATAAAAATCCCTGCCGTAAAATGAGGCATAGCCGGTAATGTGCTCAACCGGCACACCGGTTTCCGCATGTCGCTCAATCGCCTGCCAAAATGACGTTAAGACCTTTTCAGGCACGGAATCGCGCATCATCATGAATAATGTTGACCGTGAAACGCCAAGATAATGCTGCAGGAGCCATTCTGCCACCTTTGGCTCACGATTATTTTCTTCTAAAAAAAGCGAAGCCCGGCGCAGGACTTCGTGTTGTTTCGGTTCGTGTTCCATTTTACTCACCAATTTGTTCGAGTTTCTTCGCTTGTTCTTCCAGCAATAGTGCATCGATGAATTCATCCAATTTTCCTTCCATCACCTGGTCAAGCTTTTGAATGGTCAAGCCAATCCGGTGGTCGGTTACACGGCTCTGCGGAAAATTGTAGGTGCGGATGCGTTCCGAGCGGTCACCGGTTCCCACAGCGGATTTGCGGTTTTCATCATACGCCGCCTGTGCTTCCTGCTGGTATTTATCATAAATACGCGCACGCAGCACTTTCATCGCTTTTTCCTTATTTTTGATTTGCGATTTTTCATCCTGACAGGACACAACAATTCCGGTTGGCTCATGTGTCAGCCTTACAGCGGACATCGTTGTGTTAACACTTTGACCGCCGGGACCGCTTGATGCGAATGTGTCCACACGGATGTCTTTTTCATTGATATCGACTTCCACTTCTTCCGCTTCAGGCAAAACTGCCACTGTCGCAGTAGACGTATGGATACGGCCGCCGGATTCCGTCTCCGGGACACGCTGTACACGGTGTGCGCCATTTTCGTATTTCAATTTGGAGTAAGCACCGGTACCGTTCACCATGAAGACTATTTCCTTATACCCGCCAACACCGGTTGACGTTGCCTCGATGACATCGGTTTTCCAACCCTGTGCTTCGGCAAATTTGCTGTACATACGATAAAGATCACCCGCAAATAAAGCTGCTTCGTCACCGCCCGCTGCACCGCGGATTTCGATGAACACGTTTTTATCATCGTTCGGATCTTTTGGCAGAAGCAATATTTTTAAGTTTTCCTCAAGCTCTTGCTCCTTTTCGGAAAGCTCCTCGATTTCAGCTTTTGCCATTTCCTGCATGTCATCATCGGATTCTTCTTCAAGCATTTCCTTCGTATCTTTTAATTGCTGTTCCACATCTTTATATGTCCGGTAAGTCTGCACGACCTCTTCAAGATCAGACTGCTCCTTGGAATACTCGCGCAGTTTAGTTGTATCACTTATAACCTCAGGATCGCTGAGCAGTTCATTCAGTTTATCATATCGGTCTTCCAATGATTGCAATCGCTCTAACACAACGGTCACCTCTTTTCGATTAACAGTCTAATTATAGTATACTCGGAATGTGAGGTCAAAGTTATGCTGGAAGAACCGTTTATTAATCGTTCGGTTTTAGGCATGGCTTCGGGGCTCGCTGCATCAGCAAGTTTGGCCGTTTCATCATGATAAGGTACACTGGTTAAGAACACCACGGCCTGTGGCAACGCCTGCATGACCAACGTCCTGTTGGCATATGCTTAAAATCATCGTTTAGCGCAAGCAATCAGTGACGTCTTCTGGTCGACATTCAAGGAAATGCTGACCTGCAAAGCTGAATGGTACGGCAAACAAGTTGTGACCGTATCGAAAACCTGTCCTTCTTTCCAGCTTTGTTCCGACTGTCCCGGCGGTTTGTTTGATCATTTTTTTCTGATATTCCTGGCTGCGTTCACATCCCTGTCATGGTGGATGTCGCATTTGGAGCATGTCCAATCAGTTAAGTGGCGGGTAGTTCAGTCGGTACTTCATGATGATGACGGCATCTTGGCTCATACGATTCGGAAGCGCCCACCATGATGATCGGGTCGTCATACGATGCAGGCCTGCCATCAATCAGACGTTGGGTACGGCTTGCAGGTGAGCCGCAGATCGGGCAAATGGCGTTTAATTTCGAAATGGATTCGCTTTGTGCCATCAAATCCGGCATTGGTCCGAATGGTTCTCCGCGAAAGTCAGTATCAAGCCCCGCGGCGATGACATGCATCCCTCTGTCTGCAAGCTCATTGGCCACTGAAACAATGTTGTCATCAAAGAATTGAGCTTCATCAATCCCGACAACATCTATTTTATGTTCATCGAGATTGTTAAGGATTTCAGCTGAATTTTTGACCGGGCGTGCAATAATTGACGTGCCATTATGGGAAACAACAGTCTCATCGGAATATCTGTCATCAATTATCGGCTTAAAAACACGAACCGACAGATTGCCGTATGTTGCACGGCGAACACGGCGTATCAGCTCCTCAGATTTTCCAGAAAACATGCTGCCGCAGATTACTTCCAGCCATCCGCTTTGGTTCATCACGTACATGTGCAGGGACTCCCTTCAAGGTTGTATTTCTATTATGTAACTATCCGTATGACATTATTTCAGACAAAATATTGATAAAGTGAAACTTCATTCAGCGGGGCGCTTTTTCCCCGATGAAGAAGGGGAACAAAGACTAAAAGCAAAACGTCGTGTTGCAACGCCTTTTTGACCTGCATTGTAAAGGCCCGAACCGAATCGGGCATTTACGGACAGTCAGACGCCGTGCTTTGGCGGCTTACTGACCGTTACATGCGGGATAAAGTGAAAAAACAGGCAACGTATAGACAGATTGCCTGTTTTTCATATAAAACGAGGTATGGTTGCCCCTGTTTTTACTTCATATTATATTTCCGCTTGAATCGGTCTACACGGCCGCCGGCTTTATCGGCTTTTTGTTTTCCTGTGTAGAACGGGTGTGATGCCGAGCTGATTTCAACACGAATCAGCGGATACGTGTTGCCATCTTCCCATTCAATTGTTTCTTCGGATGTTTGTGTTGAGCCACTCAGGAATTTATAATCTGAGCTTGTGTCCAGGAAAACCACTTTTCTATATTCCGGATGAATGTCTTTTTTCATGTCTTTCCACTCCTTTTTGCCCTGAGTCCTTTGGAAACAGAGTTATTGTAAGTGGTTGTTCAAAAAGTCCGATTTATCCTTCCTTTTGAACACGCACTGTAAGAGCCGTTATAGGTCTCAACCTTATCTAAACTCACATAAAAAGATTATAACAGCGTCACGTTATGATTGCAATAGTCAATCATTACCTTCGTATTGCGTGATTATTTTGTCCCTTTACGCTTCATTTCGTCGTCCATTTGCTGGAAAAATTCGTCGTTATTTTTCGTTGCACGCAACCGTCTCAGGAAGCGGTCAAGGAAATTATGGTTGTCCTGCATGGTTTTGCGGATCGCCCAGATTTTATCCAGATGGCCTTTCGAAACAAGCAATTCTTCTTTCCGTGTTCCGGATTTGAGAATGTCGATAGAAGGGAAAATGCGGCGTTCGGCAAGACTGCGGTCAAGTTGCAATTCCATATTGCCTGTCCCTTTAAATTCTTCATAAATAACATCGTCCATCCGCGAACCTGTATCCACAAGCGATGTCGCCAAGACAGTGAAACTACCGCCTTCTTCAATATTCCTGGCTGCACCGAAAAAGCGTTTTGGCCGGTGAAACGCAGCTGGATCGATACCACCGGAAAGTGTCCGGCCGCTTGGCGGGATGACCAGGTTATAGGCACGTGTCAATCGGGTGATGCTATCCATCAGGACAATCACATCACGTTTGTGTTCGACCAACCGCATCGCACGTTCCAGGACAAGCTCCGATACCTTGATATGGTTTTCCGGAACTTCATCAAATGTTGAACTCACAACATCCACATCCTCATGTACTGAGCGTTCAATGTCGGTAACTTCTTCCGGACGCTCGTCCACCAATAAAATGATTAGTTTCGCATTCGGGTGATTGACTGATATGCTATTGGCAATTTCTTTCAAAAGTACGGTTTTACCTGCTTTTGGCGGTGAAACAATCAAGCCGCGCTGGCCAAAGCCGACAGGTGTCATCAAGTCAATAATCCGGGTGGACAAATTTTTGGTCTCTGTCTCAAGTTGCATGAGACGATCTGGATGCAGTGCTGTGAGTGCCGGGAAGTGTACGCGCTCTTTTGATGTTTCCGGGTCTTCCCCGTTCACCGCGTCAACATGCAAAAGACCATAGTAGCGTTCGTTTTCTTTCGGCGGACGCACTTTACCGGATACTTTGTCACCATTCCTCAAATCAAAACGGCGGATTTGTGATGCGGAAATGTAGATGTCTTCTGCACTTGGGGAATAATTGATTGGACGAAGAAAACCGAATCCTTCCGATGGGATAATTTCCAAAATGCCATCCATGAATAAAAAGCCGTCTTTTTCAGCTTGTGCTTTTAATATAGCAAATATGAGTTCTTTTTTTGTCAGTTTCGCATAATATGATACTTTGTATTCCCTGGCCAGAGCATAAATCTCTTTTAACGTTAATGTCTCCAGATGGGAAATTGTTAATGATGCCATTAAATCACCACACCTATTCATTTTAAAAGGTTGTTTAAAAAGTCCAGCAATATGACATGTTGATTCGTGGACCTTTGACTAAATACCGACACTCAATCGCGAATGATTGACGTCACCACATCCTGTGGAATCCCGCTAATTGGGAACTCGCGCCACCCTGGACTTTGACTCACAGGACTGCTGGTACCGGCGCCAATGCAGAACAAGGAAAACTGCGGCAGTGTTACATCACATCAAGAAAAAGTGCATTTTTCGGGGACTTCCCGAACTTAGCCGGCCGTTCTTTTAATTCTCCTTTTTGGACGCACATTTTTATTTTTGTATTATGAAAAAGTGAATTTTTCTCTTTCTATTTGGTTAGCACGAAACTATAGAAGAGTTTTCAGGAAGCTAGAATGGAAGTTTTTCCGGTTAATATTCATCATTACCAAGTATTCCTATTCATAAACATCTTCATCATACCTTTTTATGGCTTATTATTCAATACTATTCCTGAACATTTTTGTCTGAAGGATGGATTGGCTGCGGAATGGATATCTATAAACAATTACAGGAAGCCAATCAAACAGTTGGCTTCCTGTAAGATTTTTTCATTAAGGCCCGGTTTAACGGTCAGTAATCCGCCAAAGAACGGCGGCTAACTGTCCCTAAATGTCCGATTCTGTTCAACTAACATTCAGTGGAGAAAAGCGCTCCACTGAATGAAGTTTCACTTTATCACAAGGTTTGGTTTTTTCTTTAGGCTGTGGTCACCGTCAATAAACCGGACGGTGCCGCTTTTGGCACGCATGACGACTGTTTGTGTGGTTGCTTTTACACCCTTGAATTGGACACCTCTCAGCAATTCGCCATCCGTTACACCGGTTGCGGCAAAGATCGCATCATCGCCACTGCAAAAATCGTCCATATAGTAGACTTTTTCCATATCATCTATACCCATTCTCTGACAGCGCTCAACTTCAGTATCATTGGATGGGACAAGCTTACCCTGGATTTCCCCGCCAAGGCATTTTAATGCAGCCGCACTGAGGACACCCTCGGGCGCCCCGCCGATTCCCAGCAAAATATCTACGCCTGTGTCGTCGAAGGCCGTGTTCATGGCTGCAGCGACATCCCCATCCGAGATTAATTTGATGCGAGCTCCGGCAGCGCGGATTTCTTCAATTAACGATGCATGACGCGGGCGATCCAGAACAATCGCCACCAGGTCTTCAACAGCTTTATTTTTAGCTTCAGCAACCGCTTTTAAATTTTCAAGTGTTGAAGCATTGATATCAATCTTGCCGACTGCTTCAGGGCCTACTGCAATTTTTTTCATATACATATCCGGCGCATGCAGCAATGTACCACCATCAGCTATCGCAATCACCGACAGTGCATTCCATGTACCTTGTGCAACGATATTGGTGCCTTCGAGCGGATCGACAGCCACGTCCACTTCAGGCCCGGATCCTGTACCGAGTTTTTCACCAATGTAAAGCATCGGCGCTTCATCTATTTCGCCTTCACCGATGACAACTGTCCCTTGCATCGGAATCGTATCAAAAACAGCACGCATGGCTGATGTTGCGGCGTCATCTGCCTCGTTCTTTTTACCGCGCCCCATCCAGCGTGCAGATGATTGTGCTGCAGCCTCTGTTACGCGGACGATTTCCATCGTTAAACTTCTTTCCATTTTCCCCTCTCCTTTTTTTAAAAAATATCCTCATCCCAAAAGGATTTACATATGAAGGGGTATAAGTTTTCGGAAGTCTCCTCAGGCCTGCAGGATGTAAATCATTCCGACGTTGGCACAAGACGTATCGTATTAAGCCGGTCCTCCTTGTGAACGGTCATTTCCGCTTTTGTTACATATCCTGAATTTGTTTTATCTCTTCTTCATTCATTTCTTCCCGCCATATATTAGCGCCGAGGTTATTCAATTTTTCGGTAATTTTTTCGTAGCCCCGGTCAATATGTTCCACTCCAGTAATTTCGGTAATGCCATTGGCCATCAGACCGGCGATAATCAGTGATGCACCGGCACGTAAATCACTGGCTTTCACGCGGGCACCTTCCAGCTGGACAGGGCCGTTAACAATCACTGATCCGCCTTCAACTTTTATGATGGCATTCATCCGCCTTAATTCGTCAATATGCTTTAGGCGGGCTGAATAGATCGTGTCCGTTACAACGCCTGTATTCACAGCTTTGGTTAATAACGCTGTAAACGGCTGCTGCAGATCGGTTGGGAACCCTGGATAAACCAGTGTCTTAACATCCACACTTTTCAGCGGATGCTTCGGCGCGATATACAATTGCTCATCGCTCTGTTCAACCGTAACATCCATTTCCTCCAGTTTAGCCAGTACGGATTCCAAATGCTGCGGGATTACATTGTCAATGATCACTTCGCTGCCTTGTGCTGCAGAAGCAATGGCATAGGTTCCGGCTTCAATACGGTCAGGTATGATTGTATGCTGGCACCCGTGTAATGAAGGCACACCTTCTATCCGTATCACATCAGTACCGACGCCCTTAATGTTGGCCCCCATGTTGGTCAGAAGTGTTGCAACATCAATGATTTCAGGCTCTTTTGCGGCATTTTCGATGATTGTTTTCCCTTTTGCCTTAACCGCAGCAAGCATAATATTGATTGTTGCACCAACACTGACAACATCAAGGTAAATCCTGGCACCATGGAGCTGTTTGGCGCGAATATAGATAGCACCTTGTTCATTAGTCACTTCCGCTCCCAGTGCTTCAAAACCTTTAATATGCTGGTCGATCGGCCGCGGTCCCAAGTGGCAGCCGCCCGGCAGTCCGATAACCGCCTGATTAAATTTGCCGAGCATGGCACCCATGAAATAATAAGATGCCCTGAGCTTTTTGACTTTTCCATTTGGAAGCGGCATTGATACCATATTTTCGGGATCAATATGTACCGTCTGCCCGTCCCAGCTCACTTTTCCGCCAATTTCCTCCAGCAAATCGCCAAGTGTATAAACATCTGATATGTTCGGCAGCCCTTCAATGGTGACGTGTGAATCAGCCAAAAGTGCGGCAGGCAGTAATGCAACAGCGCTGTTTTTTGCGCCGTTAATCCGTACTTTGCCCTTTAATGAATGACCGCCTTCAATCAATATCTTTTGCAAATGCAGCACCCCGCTTCCAGACGTCGTACAGTTCTATCACTAATCAGTTGCCTGCGCTTTTCTTTCTTATCTTACACATTTTTTCCAGTTTTATGCATTTATTCCGTTTTCCGTGTTTTACGTTTGCTTGTTCCAATCAGCAAGGAATTTTTCAATCCCTTGATCAGTCAGCGGGTGTTTCACCAGCTGACCGAGCACTTTATATGGAAGTGTCGCAATATGTGCACCATTCATGGCGGCATCTGTTACATGCAATGGATGTCTGATGGACGCAGCAATGATCTCCGTCCCAATATGATGACGGTCAAAAATTTCAGAAATCGTGGCAATCAAGTCCATGCCATCATGACCGATGTCGTCCAGACGTCCAAGGAACGGTGACACAAAGGAAGCACCGGCACGAGCTGCCAGCATTGCCTGGTTTGCATTGAAAATCAATGTCACGTTTGTTTTGATGTTCAAATCACTGAAGGTTTTAACGGCTTTCAGACCTTCCAGCGTCATGGGAACTTTGACCGTAATATTCGGCGCAATGGCCGCCAGTTCTTTTCCTTCTTTCACCATACCATCTGCATCTTCGGATATGACTTCTGCACTGACAGATCCGGATACTTCATCCGTAATTTCCTTCAACCGATCGTGAAACGAAACGCCTTCTTTTGAAACAAGGCTCGGATTCGTTGTGACACCTGCCAGAATACCAAGTTCATTTGCCGAACGAATCTCATCAATACTAGCAGAATCCAGGAAAAACTTCATACGCCAACCCCTCACTTTTTATATTCATGAATCAGTACCAGGCCATTGCCTGGCAACAGAAACCTTCATGTCCTTCCCGAACACAACAAAAATAACTACAGTATAAGAATACCAACAAGAACGTCATGTCGCAAGCTGAATAATCAGGTGGCCTGCTCTCACCCAACGCCCAAAAATCAGCAAGGCAAATATTGTAGCTGCACTGTTCTCCTATGATGATATGATAAATTCAATCCAAAATACTTTTGACAAAGCGGCTGACTTCCTTGATATTAAACGGTTTGGCAAACACTTCCCTGACAATGCTGTATTGTTTCAGCTCATTTCTGATATCATCCCCCATGCCACTCATAACAATTGCCGGGACAAGAACCTGATCGCGCTCCAGCTGTCTTAACACCTCCGAACCATCTACAATCGGTAACTTATAATCAAGCATAACCAAGTCAAATGAACGGGCATATAGCCATTCGAGTGCTTCTTTTCCGGTTTCCGCTGTTGTCACACTGTATCCCTCGGCGATGAAAATTTCCTGCAGCAACAAACGAATTCCCGGCTGATCGTCTACCACCAATATTTCTTTACTCATACGCTTGGCCACCCCCATTAGATAATTTCCTATGTGCTTGCCACTTATTAGAGGTTGTTCAAAAAGTCAGCGGAGAAAATCATTCCGCTGAATGAAGTTTTACTTTATCCTCCTTTTTGAACACGCACTATTACTATTCTACAAAATTCTCCAAAATCCTTCTTTTTAAAGAACGAAATCGATCTGGACGATTCGTTAATGTTAAAATATGGTATATTATGGGGTATATTGTATAAAAAACAAATTTATTTTTTAAAATGAGAAGCGAGACTCCCTACTTCAAGATATGAAATAATACTTGGAAGCATAAGTGATAAATCAGCTACCCGTAAATGTCCGATTCTGCTCAACTAACATTCAGTGGGGAAAAGCGCCACCACTGAATGAAGTTTCGCTATCCAGCATGCCAGAATATACTCCACTTCCGGTTTTTGAAGGGAAGTGGAGGAACAAAGGGCGTTACTTGGTTTTTTCGGGATTCATAACGTTCAATTGGTACGTGTTTGGCTGGCGGCTCCGACAAATCCATGAAACAGTGCTTGCGGACGGTTTGGACGTGATTTGAATTCAGGATGGAACTGACATGCCACAAACCACGGATGATCAGGAATTTCGATTATTTCAACGAGTCTGTCGTCAGGACTTGTTCCGGATAGAATCATACCGTTATCACGCAGCTGATCCCGGTAGTTATTGTTGAATTCATAGCGATGGCGATGACGTTCATAAACCAGATCGTCTTCACCGTAAGCCTGTTTCGTTTTCGTGCCTTCCATCAGTTTGCACGGATAGCTGCCAAGCCGTAATGTCCCGCCTAAGTCGGAAATATTTTTCTGCTCAGGCAATAAGTCGATAATCGGATATGGGGTATCGGGATCAATTTCTGCCGAATGTGCATTTTCTAGGCCGAGCACATTCCGGGCAAACTCGACCGTTGCCAGCTGCATCCCAAGGCAAATACCCAAAAACGGCTTTTTATTTTCACGGGCATAGCGGATGGCCTCGATTTTTCCATCAATGCCGCGATCGCCGAAACCGCCCGGAATCAATACCCCATCCACGTCTTCCAATTCATTTACGATTGAGTTATTATCCAGTTTCTCCGAGTTGATCCATTTAATTTTAATATCAGTATCATAAGCAAATCCTGCATGCTTCAATGCTTCGGCAACCGACAAGTATGCATCCGGAAGCTCCACATATTTCCCGACAAGCCCGATGACCGTCGTATTGGATAAATTCCGGACGCTTTCAATCAGCTGTTCCCACTCACTCATGTCTGCTTCGTTACATTTGAGCCCCAAGTGATCACAGGCCAGCTGGTCAAGCTCTTGTTTTTGTAGTGCAATCGGAACCTGGTACAATGTTTCGGCATCAAGCATCTCGATAACGGCTTGCTTATCCGTATCACAAAATAACGCAATTTTTTCTTTCATATTTTCACTGATGGGTAATTCCGAACGCAATACAATGACGTCAGGCTGGATCCCAAGGGAACGCAATTCTTTCACACTGTGCTGAGTCGGCTTGGTCTTGACTTCACCGGCAGCTTTAATATAAGGCACAAGCGTGCAATGGATATACATGACATGTTCGCGCCCGATATCACTCTTGATCTGCCGTATGGCCTCCAAGAACGGCAATGACTCAATATCCCCGACAGTACCACCGATTTCCGTAATGACGACATCCGCTTTCGTCGCTTGTCCCGCGCGAAAAACCTGCTCCTTGATTTCGTTGGTAATATGCGGAATCACTTGCACCGTTCCGCCAAGGTAATCTCCACGGCGTTCCTTCTTGATGACGCTTGAGTACACTTTTCCTGTTGTAATATTGCTGTATTTATTCAAATTAATATCGATGAACCGCTCGTAATGTCCAAGGTCAAGATCTGTTTCCGCCCCATCCTCGGTAACAAACACCTCGCCATGCTGATACGGGCTCATTGTTCCGGGATCAACGTTTATATATGGATCGAACTTTTGGATCGTCACTTTCAGCCCCCGATTTTTCAAAAGCCGGCCAAGTGATGCAGCGGTAATTCCTTTCCCCAGTGATGACACAACCCCACCGGTCACAAAAATATACTTCGTCAATGGTCATCCCTCTTTCTTACTGAATTGTTGTATGAGCTCAATTTGTGATTAGGTTATAACCTTTGTTAAAAGTTAAACGCCGGGCTGAAAAAAAACACGGCTGCCGCCTCCGCCTCTCAGAGAGCAGAAGCGGAAATCAGAATTGAAGAATCGGCGAGTCTTCCGATTTCGACATTAAAATGACACCAAATTAGGCTTTCTGTACTAAAATAAAAAGCGCTCCCCCCTTCATCCACAGGGGAAGCGCAATATATGCACGAATTTAGCGAGCCCAATAAAAATTGTACGCATCGATATCTAAAAAGTCAAGCAGCTGTTTTAAGGTCGTGTTCAAAAAAGAGGATAACAAGAACCGACCGGCTAAGTTCGCGACGACAATCACGGGCGCCTGCACTGGCACGTCCTGCGCGTCGAAAGTTCGAAGCGGCGTCGTTTCGAGCAGCAATGCATGCCTATAAATACATGAGCACAAGCAATGATTCACTGTCCCTATTTAATGATTATTTTCTTCGTCATCACTCTCAGCGACTTCATCTTCGTCATCAAAATCTTCATCATCAAATTCATCGTCATCGAGTTCATCGTCAAAGCCTTCACGCTCATCAAGTTCATCACTTTCAGCACGAGCCTTTTCAAAGTCATTTGTCAGAAACTCAACATGGTCATCAACACTGTCCAAGTCCTCTTCTTCAGGCTCCTGACGCGGAATGTCTTCTTTTTTCTTTTTTGCCTTTTTCTTTTTCTTCGGTACTGTTGTCGTTACAAATTCATTCATCTGCTCGACCGGATACCACCGCTTCAGACCCCAAACGCCGGATTCAATTGTCAGAAATCGCCCGTCGATTGTCAAATCCGTGTAAAACTGTGCTATAAATTCCCGTTTCTGTTCTTCGGTAAAACCTTTCATTTCGGCTACTTTACTGTAAAGTTCATTAAAATCCTGTGCTTTTTGTTCTTCTTGTAAAATGTCATTAGCCAGTTCAACCATTGACGTTACTTCAAGTTCCTCGCGGCTGTAATTCTCCAAGCTCACGATACCGCACTCCCTTTTTCATATATTTCATAGTCAAGGCATTTACGCCTTTATTATTCATTCATTACAGTTTTGCTCAAATCATACAACACATTATAAACAAAAATAAGCGGAATATGCCAGCGGAAACAATAATTAATTGAAAATAATGCGCCTGCAGGTTCTTTTCGGATATTTTTTTATCAGGAATCCCATGACATAATAAAGGAACCGGGTATGACCGATTCCTTTTTATTTGTCCTCATAAACATGGCTCTCGTATTACATATTCCGTCGATACTGGCCGCCGACTTCATAGAGTGCGTTCGTGATTTGACCGAGACTGGCCACTTTGACAGTTTCCATCAATTCGGCAAAAATATTGCCGCCTGATGCTGCTGTCTTTTTCAGTTGTTCAAGGGCCGCTTCCGTATGCTCTTTATGCGCATCCTGGAACTTACGCAGTTCGCTGATCTGATGTTCCTTTTCCTCCTTGGATGCCCTTGCAAGTTCCATTGAATTGATCTGATCCTCAGATGGCGGGTTCGGGTTGACATACGTATTTACGCCGACAATCGGCAGCTCGCCGGAATGTTTTTTCCCTTCATAGTACAGTGACTCTTCCTGGATTTTGCCACGCTGATATTGGCGTTCCATCGCTCCGAGCACACCGCCGCGGTCATTCATTTTTTCGAATTCCTGAAAAACCGCTTCCTCCACAAGATCAGTCAATTCTTCCACGATGAATGACCCTTGCAGTGAATTCTCATTTTTAGTCAGGCCAAATTCTTTATTGATGATCATCTGGATGGCCATTGCACGGCGGACAGACTCCTCTGTCGGCGTTGTGATGGCTTCATCATAGGCATTTGTATGCAGCGAATTCGTATTGTCCTGAATCGCGAGTAAGGCCTGCAGTGTCGTGCGGATATCGTTAAAATCAATTTCCTGTGCATGCAGGGAACGTCCGGACGTCTGGATGTGATATTTCAGCTTCTGACTCCGTTCATCCGCTCCGTATTTGTCGCGCATCGCAATCGCCCAGATCCGCCGGGCAACACGGCCGATCACCGTATATTCCGGGTCGAGTCCATTGGAAAAGAAGAATGATAGATTTTGCGCAAATTTATTCACATCCATGCCGCGGCTTAAATAATATTCGACATATGTGAACCCGTTTGCCAGTGTAAAAGCCAGCTGGGTGATCGGGTTCGCACCGGCCTCGGCAATATGATAGCCGGAAATCGATACCGAGTAATAGTTGCGCACATTTTTATCGATAAAATACTGCTGGATGTCACCCATCATTCTAAGTGCAAATTCGGTTGAGAAAATGCACGTGTTTTGTCCTTGATCTTCCTTCAAAATATCGGCCTGGACCGTGCCGCGTACGACCGAAATCGTCTCATCCTTAATTGTCTCATATTCTTCCGGACTTGGTTCACGGTCGTTTTCATCTTTGAATTTGGCCACCTGCTGATCGATCGCCGTGTTGAAAAACATCGCCAGGATGATCGGGGCCGGTCCATTGATGGTCATGGAAACAGACGTCTTCGGATCGGTCAGATCGAAACCGTCATACAATTTTTTCATATCATCAAGTGTACAAATGCTCACACCACTTTCGCCGACTTTTCCGTAAACATCCGGACGCTCTGCCGGATCCTCTCCGTACAGAGTTACCGAGTCAAATGCGGTTGAAAGTCGTTTTGCTTCACTGCCTTCCGATAAATAATGAAAACGGCGATTGGTTCGCTCCGGTGTGCCTTCACCGGCAAATTGACGTGTCGGATCCTCGCCTTTACGTTTAAACGGAAAAACACCTGCCGTGAACGGGAAAGACCCCGGAACATTTTCCTTCATGAGCCAACGCAGCCGGTCACCCCAGTCCATATATGTCGGCAAAAGAACTTTCGGGATTTGCAGCCCGGAAATAGATTCAGTCGTTAGATCCATTTCGATGTCTTTATTGCGGATTTTGAATGTCATTGTATCCTGACTGTATTTGTCTTTCAGCTCATCCCAGCCATCAAGCTGTTTTTTCGCCTCGGGATCCAATTTTTCTTCGTATGTTTGGATTTTTTGATCGATTGTCTCTATGCTTTCGGCGTCATCCAGGATGTTTTTAACACCTTCAAGTTGATAAAGCTTCCGTGCAATGTCGCTTTGCCTTTTAGTATTGTCATGATAGCTGCGGACATGCTGGGCAATTTCCCGCAAATAATGACGGCGTTCATTTGTGATGATCATGTTTTGCTTTTCAGCAATCTTATGCCGCTCAAAATCAACAGTCTCATCCCACCCGTATTTTTCATTCAACGTATCAATCATCGACGCAAACAGCGCATTTGTCCCCGCATCATTGAACTGACTGGCAATCGTACCGAAAACAGGGAATGTCTCTTTATCCTCACCAAACAGCATATGACTGCGCTGGTACTGTTTCCGCACTTGGTTCAGCGCATCTTCTGACCCTTTTTGTTCAAATTTATTAATGACAACAAAATCAGCAAAATCAATCATGTCGATTTTCTCAAGCTGTGATGGTGCCCCAAATTCAGACGTCATCACATACATGGACAAATCGGTGACATCGGTGATCGCCGCATCACCCTGGCCGATCCCGCTCGTTTCGACGATAATGAAGTCGAAACCCGAGGCACGGAGCACATCAAGCACGTCATGGAGTGACTGGGACAGCTCTGTTCTCGACCCACGTGTCGCCAGCGACCGCATATAAACACGATCCGTAAAAATGGCATTCATCCTGATTCGGTCACCCAGCAGCGCTCCGCCGGTTTTCTTTTTCGTCGGATCAATGGAGATGATGGCGATTTTCTTATCCGGTATTTCGTTGATGAAGCGGCGGATTAGTTCATCGGTCAATGAACTTTTTCCCGCACCCCCGGTTCCGGTAATGCCAAGAGCTGGTGCATTGTTCGATTGTGACCGCAGCTTTTTCATGATGGCTTGCTTGTCATCATCATCGTCATCGTGGTTTTCGATATAGGTGATCAAGCGCGCAACTGCCTGCCGATCGCTTGTAGCCAGTTTTTCCTTAGCTTCCTGCAAGTCTGTCGGCGGCATAACGTCACATTCCTCAAGCATGCTGTTAATCATGCCCTGCAGCCCCATTTCCCGGCCATTGTCCGGTGAAAAAATGCGCGACACACCATAATCCTCGAGTTCTTTGATTTCACGTGGGATGATGACACCGCCGCCACCGCCATATACTTTAATGTGACTGGCACCCAATTCATTGAGAAGGTCGATCATATATTTGAAATACTCGACATGTCCGCCCTGATAGGATGATACAGCAATCCCCTGAGCATCTTCCTGAATAGCCGCATAAACGACTTCTTCCACTGAACGATTGTGCCCGAGGTGAACAACTTCAGCCCCGCTCGACTGGAGTATCCGGCGCATAATATTGATTGATGCATCGTGCCCATCATACAGACTTGATGCCGTTACAAACCGGACAGGGTTAACCGGTTTGTAAATTTGAACTTGTTCCATGTAACCCCTCCTGTTTAAATTCCTCAGTTTGTTTTGTCACGTTGCATCCCGTCAATTGACAGGGATTGCATCAGAAAATGAATTTGCCTGCTGATATACTCCTTCAGCGTAAATTGTTTCTGCAGCATCCACCGTCTGAAGCCCCACATTTGCCCCTGGACAAAAATATTATTGGCGATCAGTGCCGCATCCTTTTCAGAAATGGTTTCCGGCAGACATGCCACAATCATTTTTTCAAGCATCGCAACCATGTCCCGTTCCTTCTGCAGGACATATTCTTTCGTCTCTTTTTTAAGTGACTTCACTTCCTGATACATGATGACAATTTCCTCCTGCATGTCATCCATCAGATAAAAATACGATTCAACGACTTTTTCCAAATTGGCAACAGACGGATTTTTCCAGTCAATGGCCGCTTCCAGACGCTGTCTTACCTGGTCATAAATCGCATCACATACAAGAAACAGCACATCTTCCTTCGTCCGGATATATTCATACAGGGTACCGATGCTGAAGCCTGATTCCCTTGCGATTTCTCGCGTTGTTGTACGGTAAAAGCCCTTTTCCTTAAATAAGGTAATAGCTGCTTTAATCATCTGGTTCCGCCGCTTTTCAACCAGATGGCTGTCTTTTACCGATGAAACGACTTGGTTATGCGTCATTCAGCCGCCCCCTTTCCTGTTTCCATTGTTGATAAATAGCTTGCGCTTGTTTGTATGGATCATCGTCCGCTTTTATCGTGAGTCTTTCATTTTCTGCATATGTTTTGACTTCACGCCAGATTTCTTCGCGAATCAGCTCATAAACTTCCAGCTCCTGCTGCTGTTTCCGACGTTTACGCCCTTCTTCTGTTCTATACAGGTAATCATAATGTTCATTGATTTTTTCCCAAAGCGTATCGATGCCTTTGTTTTCCGTTGTGATCGTTTTGACGATGGGCGTTTTTTGAGCTTCTTTGGACGTCATCATGACGAGCTCTTTCAGGAGTCCCTTCAGCTTGCCGACACCATCAAGGTCGGCCTTGTTAATCACAAACAGATCAGCAATCTCCATAATCCCGGCTTTAAAAATCTGCAGCACATCACCACTGTTTGGTGTCAGTACAAGTGCGGTTGTATCAACGATTTTCATAATATCAAGCTCGGACTGGCCGACACCGACCGTTTCCACAATGACAACATCAAATCCGTACGCATCACAAATCCGGACGGCGTCTTTGGTCGCACGAGCCAGCCCCCCCAAACTGCCGCGTGTAGCCATACTGCGGATATACACACCATTATCGGTAAAATGCTCATTCATGCGCACGCGGTCACCGAGCAAGGCACCACCGCTGAACGGGCTTGTCGGATCAACCGCAATCACCGCCACTGTCTTATCTTCATTGCGGATATGGCTGATCAGCCGGTTTACAAGCGAGCTTTTTCCGGCACCCGGTGATCCGGTAATCCCGATATAGCGGGCATTTTTTTGGCTGGCAAACACATCACTGAGCATATCCAGCTTATCGGGATGGTCATTTTCAACCATTGTGATCGCCCTGGCCAGTGCACGTATATCTTTTTGCTTCATCTGTTCAACGAGGTGGTGCATAAGGTCGACTTCCTTTCGATGATTCGTTAATGTGCATTTCGTCGGTGTTTTGTTGCATTTGACTCGAATTCTGCGCTGATGTTGTTCTATCGTCGCGCGAATTAGGCGGCCTGTCGCGCGATTTCATGCCGTCGTCGCGCGAATTAGGCGCCTTGTTGCGCGATTTCTTCCTGTCGTCGCGCGAATTGGTCATTGTCGGACACGGGGGCAGACGCCAAGTCCCACTACTTCGTCAGCATTCGACCAATTACGAGGCGCTGGATTTCGTTGGTGCCTTCATAAATTTGCGTGATTTTGGCGTCGCGCATGTAGCGCTCGACAGGGTAATCTTTCGTGTAACCATAGCCGCCGAATACCTGTACAGCTTCGGTGGTTATCCGCATAGCGGCATCTCCGGCAAATAGCTTCGACATGGCGGAAGCTTTTCCGTAAGGCTCGCCTTCAGACTCAAGCCAGGCTGCCTGATAGGTTAGCAGACGGGATGCTTCCACTTCTGTTGCCATATCAGCCAATTTAAATGAAATCCCTTGGTTGGCTGCGATCGGTTTGCCGAATTGCTCGCGCTCTTTGGCATAATCGACAGCAGCATCCAGCGCGCCCTGTGCAATACCAAGTGCCTGGGCAGCGATACCATTGCGCCCGCCATCGAGTGTTGACATGGCAATTTTAAAGCCTTGCCCTTCTTCGCCAAGCAGGTTTTCTTTTGGTACACGGCAATTCTCAAAAATCAGTTCAGTCGTCGGGGATGACCGGATGCCAAGTTTCTTTTCCTTCTTGCCTGTGGTGAATCCTTCCATTCCTTTTTCAACAATGAATGCGCTGATGCCTTTGTGTTTGGCTTCCGGATCAGTGAGAGCAAAAACAATATAGATATCCGCCACACCGCCATTGGTGATCCATACTTTATTGCCGTTCAGGATGTAATCATCGCCATCTTTTTTGGCAACAGTTTTCATACCGGCTGCATCACTGCCGGATCCCGGTTCGGACAAAGCATAGGCACCAAGGGCTTCCCCTGTTGCCAAGCGGTGCAGGAATGTTTTCTTCTGTTCTTCGTTGCCATATTTGTAAATTGGCCAACTTGCCAGTGACAGGTGTGCTGACAAGGTAACCCCTGTTGATGCGCAAACGCGTGACAGTTCCTCTACCGCAATCACATAACTGACGAAATCCGCTCCGATCCCGCCATATTCTTCCGGCCAAGGGATGCCAGTAAGCCCCAGCTCAGCCATTTTGTCAAAAATATCACGGTCAAAGCGTTCTTCTTCATCACGTTCGGCTGCGGTTGGTTCCACATCGTTTTTGGAAAAATCTCGAACCATCTTGCGCAGCATTTCCTGTTCTTCGGTTAATTGAAAATTCATTGTACGTTGTCCCCTTTCAGAATGAATACCACATTAAGCAATCATTATATGACTTCAACACAAGAAGCTCCTTCCTCGTGGTCACCCAAGCAGATTTTTTGCGATGACTTTGTGCTGGATTTCATTTGTGCCTTCATATATTTCTGTTACCTTGGCGTCGCGGAAAAATCGCTCAACCGGATAATCTTCCGTATAGCCATAGCCTCCGAATATCTGAACCGCTTCAATGGCTGCTTTCCGTGCTGTTTTGGAAGCATACATTTTGGCCATCGATGCTTCCTTGCTGCTCGGGGCACCTCGTTCAACCAAAGCTGCCGCTTGAAAAACCAATAGTCTGGCGGCTTCGACTTCGGTTGCCATATCCGCAAGTTTGAACGCGACTCCCTGGTTGGCAGCGATGGTCTTGCCGAACTGCTCACGCTCTTTGGCATAGGCCGTGGCATGTTCCAGTGCCGCTTCACCAATTCCCAGAGCCTGGGCAGCAATCCCAATGCGCCCGACGTTCAAATTGGCCATTGCAATCTTGAATCCATTGCCTTCTTCGCCGAGAAGCTGCTCTTTTGATACGGTACAATTATCAAAGTTTAGCTGAACGGTGCTTGATCCGTGCAGTCCCATCTTTTTTTCCGGTTTTCCAATAACCAGTCCCGGTGTATCTTTTTCAACAATAAATGCACTGATGCCCTTCGATCCCGATTCATCACTCGTCCGGGCAAACGTGATATAGGTATCTGCCTGCCCGCCATTGGTAATGAATATTTTAGAGCCATTCAGAACGTAGTCATCACCGTTCTTCACCGCTTTTGTTTTAATATTGGCGGCATCTGATCCGGCACCTGGTTCGGTTAAAGCAAATGCCCCTAAGAATTCACCTGCTGCCAGCTTCGGAAGGTATTTGTTTTTCTGCTCGTCATTGCCGAAATACATAATCGGATTAGTGCCGACCGATGTGTGGACCGATAGGATAACCCCCAGTGTTGAACTTACTTTGGCCAGCTCGTTGATGGCAATAATATATGATGTATAATCCATGGCACTCCCGCCATATTTTTCAGGAATCGGAATCCCCATCAGCCCGAGTTCACCCATTTTTTGAATGATTTCTACGGGGAACCTGTCTTCCTTTTCCATCCGTTCCACTTCCGGCTGCACTTCCCTCTCGGCAAAGTCCCGAACCATTTTGCGCATCATGGTCTGTTCTTCGGTCAATTGAAGGTTCATTGGCAATGCCCTCCTTTTGCTAAGTCAGAGTTGTGAGATTAAAATGTTTCAATTAATCGTACTGATAAAAGCCTCTGCCTGATTTTTTGCCGTACCAGCCGGCGTTGACATATTTCCTTAGTAGTGGGCATGGGCGATACTTACTGTCGCCAAAACCTTCATGTAACACTTCCATGATGTACAGGCATGTATCAAGCCCGATGAAATCTGCCAATGTCAGCGGGCCCATCGGATGGTTCATACCGAGCTTCATGACCGTGTCAATGTCTTCCACGGATGCCACACCTTCGTGCAATGCGAAAATGGCTTCGTTAATCATCGGCATCAAAATCCGGTTGGCGGCAAACCCGGGGTAGTCATTCACTTCAACGGCTGTTTTGGAAAGTTTTTTGGCCATATCCGCCACCGCCTGGTATGTTTCATCACTTGTCTGCAGCCCGCGTATGACTTCAACCAGTTTCATCACCGGCACCGGATTCATGAAATGCATGCCAATCACCTGTTCCGGCCGGTTTGTGGCCGCTGCGATTTCCGTGATCGGAAGTGAGGATGTGTTGGTCGCCAGAATCGCGTGGTCCGGTGCGTTGGCATCAAGGTCGCCAAATACTTTTGTTTTAACATCCATATTTTCGACAATCGCTTCAATGACCATATCACAATGTTTGACGTCCTGAATATCTGTTGTCGATTTTAGTCGTGAAAGTGTGTCGTTTTTTTCCTGCTCACTGATGCGTTCCTTGTCGACAGACCTGGACAACCGTTTTTCGATGTTGCCAAGGCCTTTTTCAAGTGCTTCCTCATTGACGTCATTCAATAAAACCTCATATCCGGACTGCGCGCAAACCTGGGCGATACCTGAACCCATCTGACCGGCGCCGATCACCATGACTTTTTTGCTAGCCATTGTTTTGTTACCTCCTTTTGATTGAATGTGTGAACGTTGGTGTATTTTGTGAACTTTGTCGATTTCGCTTTGAATTCTGGCGTTCTTTGGGGTTTTGACCCGAACTCTGGCGATTCAGCTTTGAATTTTCGCGGTTACACCCAGAATTCTGGTGTTTTGCCATAATCTTTGGCGAAAAACGCCACAAATTTAATCAGAAAATATCACGACTGCCGAACCATTCATGATTGCTTCGGTACTTCAACGAGCATGGCGTCACCCTGGCCGCCGCCACTGCAGAT
Organism: Lentibacillus sp.; assembly: GCF_035301925.1. Taxonomy (GTDB): domain Bacteria; phylum Bacillota; class Bacilli; order Bacillales; family Amphibacillaceae; genus Lentibacillus. The sequence goes on from NZ_DATGTI010000157.1 coordinate 78,572, forward strand.
GGCTGCAATGCCGAGTCCACCGCCACGTCGTTTCAACTCATGTACCAACGTCAAAATAATCCGTGCACCGCTCGCGCCAATTGGATGGCCCAGAGCAATGGCACCACCATTGACGTTGATTTTTTCCGGATCAATGCCGGCAATTTTCCCGCTGGCAAGTGATACGGCTGCAAAGGCTTCGTTAATTTCAAACAGGTCAATGTCATCTTTGGTATAACCAGTTTTTTTCAATAATTTGTTGATGACGAGTCCCGGCGTTTTCGGAAAATCTTTGGATTCCACGGCGACTTCCGCATGGCCGTGAATCGTGGCCATTGGCGTTTTGCCAAGTTTTTCAGCCGTTTCATCGGCCATCACGACGAATGCACCAGCACCGTCATTGACGCCTGGGGCATTACCAGCTGTAATCGTACCGTCACGGTCAAACGCTGGACGCAATTTTGACAGGGCACCAATGCTCGTATCCTTGCGCGGCGCTTCGTCGGTATCAACAACTA